>CAYUYT010000154.1:0-8826 GCA_964449345.1 uncultured Spirochaetia bacterium
TTTCAACCGACACTTTAAAGTGTCGGTTGCATAAAATTTAAAGTATTATTAGTACAATTAAAGTCCAGTTTTTTAAAATTTTGTTTAATAATAAAGATTTTTAAATTCATTTTTATATTCTGCAATCAAACTATCTGTGTCTTCTTGAACGATTTTTTCAGTAATAAGAATATTAATATATTTATTTATAAGATCTTGTTTTGGATATTTATTGTTCTGCTTCCGAAACTCATTAATATATTCACTTACATAATCATCTTGCACATACTTGATTAAATATGGTCTAATTTTTTAAAATAAATTATCAATGTTTTTCTGCGTCAATTAAACTAATCCTATTTGCTTTTTTTCTTCACTTGTTAACTTTTTAAAAAAATTTGATGATTTTTCTTTTAGTCTTTTTTCAAAAAACTCCATTAATTCACTTTTGTCTAACTCTTTAAAATTTTTAATATTCTTGGATTTAATATATTCTTTAAATTCATCGTCCAAATGCAATTTAGACAATGTAATATCTTTTTCATTTAAATATTTAGCCTCTTTTCTTTTGCTATAGTTGATTTCTGCACCAGGTCTAACATCATGGATAATCAATTGGCAAATTCGCATTCCCGGAACAAGTTCTATTTTAAAATTACTAATATTATTTATAACAATTGTTAACTGGCCTCTATATCCTGGATTAATATATGATGTGAGTCCAAGATTAATCCCAATTTTTATCAAACTATTTCTATTTTGGATATTCCCCATCATTTTATTTGATAATCCTATGGTTTCCTTTATTTGACCTAAAATAAAGGCCCCTGGTTCTAATACATATTTCTCAAGTGTCTTTTCTTGAAAATAGTTGTCTTTTTCTTCAAAAATATTTATTGCTTTATCAATAGTTTTAGGAAATTTTTATTTTATTATCCAAAGTTAAGTCTATTGATGAGGGTTGAACATTATCGTAAATGAATGGGTCAATGACTAATTCTTTATCGTGGATTTTTTCGATTAAACGAGTATCCGATAATACTGAAATATTTCCCTCTCCCGAAAGGTTAAATTTATAGCCATAATATAAAATTAATAAATTTTGTCAAGATTTTTTAAAAAAAATTAAAAAAACCGCACGTTAATTTCATACGGTTTTTTTGTTTGCTTGATAAATTCTTATTTAAAGACGGGAAACGCGGAAAAGAATTTTTTAAACATGTCCTGCATCTGGGAAGTAAGCTTTTCATATTCTACTGCAAAAGGAAGATTATAGTTGCTGGGCATATAAGCATTTAAAGTTTGTTTTGCAAGTGAATTTAATTCTTCTTGCATTTTTGTTAGCCCTGAATACCACTGTTCCATTACTTTAGTAATATCCTGCTGATATTTAACGCCTTTTTCCCTGTACTCAGAAATAATTTTTTCGAAATCTTTTTGATAAGATGACAATTTTTTCATCGTGTCCATAAATGAATTACGTATGGATGAAAAAATTTCCTGAAAATCTCCCGTCTCTTTGGAAACCTTTGATGCGCTCGTTTTCTGTGGTGTTTGTTTTTTTGCTTCTGCCATGAAACCCTCCGGTTATTAATTTTTATAATTTTATAATACTTTACATTATGGAAATATGCAAGCCTAAACCTGAAATAGAGTGCAAAATAAAAAATTGGTAAAAGTTTTTTTCTATTTCAATAATAATAAAAAAGACCGTGTTTTTAAAAAAAGGACTAGGTTCAACCAAAACTAGTGGTCTAGTTTGAACGGAATATGCAAATAATACTAACGCGAAATTGGATTTATTTAAAATCAAAACTAAAATATACTTTTAATATACTTTCATAGAAGCGATAATGGCCATTGTCGCCTCTGTTTAATACCATTAATTTTTAAATAACAGAATTTTTTTTTAAAAAAAAAAGTAAATCCCGGTAGGGACGGCATATATGCGTTCCCTATAAAATGTTTTTTGCAACAAATTAAGACGATTTAGTTTAATAACTATTTTTATTTGGAAAATTGCGTGAATATATTGCTAACGCGTTTTTGTTCAAAATTAATAAATAAAAGGATTGAAAAATAAATCCACATTACTTAAAGTTATGAAGTAACGAACAAACCGGAGTAAACAAGAAATGGTTAACCTTAAAAAAATATTAAAATTAAGCCCTGCGCCGGAAACAGAATTAACGTATTCGGAAAGTAAAGAATTTTACACGCGTTATTCAAATAACGCAATAAGCGAAAATATTTCTAGCCATGATAAAATTCTTGAAATACGCGTTGTTAAAGGTAAGAAATCGGGCACTGCGAGTACTAATTTACTTGACAAAGAAAACGTAAAAAAAGCGTATGACAAAGCAATGGAATCGTTGAAATCACAGCAAAAAGACAAGACAATGCTTCCGCTTGCGAAAAAGAAAAAAATTACAAAAAGTAATAATTTTGATGAAGAAACACTTTCATTTTCACCCGCACAAAAAGCAGAGCAGTTAAAAGAAATATTTAACAATGCAACAAATTTTAAAGTAAGCGGTTTATACAACAACGGATATAATTATCTTGCAATAGCGAATTCAAACGGAGTCTATGCAGATTACAAATCAACTTCTGCAAGCGTATCATTTACTGTTGAAAGCGGGGAGTCTTCTTCTTCATGGCAAGAACAAGGTATAAAAATCCAAGATATAAATCCAAATGCGGTTTTTAATACGGCAAAAGATTTTGCTGGTTTGGGGGAAAATAAAAAAGATATAGATACGGGGAAATACGACGTTGTTTTAACGCCTTATGCTTTTGAGGAGCTTATTTATTTTTTTCTTTATTACGGTCTTGCTACTCTTCCGTATTTAGAAAAAAGAAGCGCGATGAACGGAAAATTAGGAAAAAAGATTGCCAGCAGTTTATTAACGCTTTATGACAACGCTTATGAGCCCGGAGCAGGGGGCATGCCGTTTGATTATGAAGGTACGCCGCGGCAAAAAGTTTTACTCGTTAACAAAGGAGTACTGGAAAATTTTGTTCACGATAGGCGTACTGCTAAAAAAATGAAAATGAAAACAACAGGCCATTCTCTTGGAGAACCCAACATAATGGGTCCTGTGCCTATTTGCCCTGTTTTTTCAGGCGGCAAAAACAGCGCAGAGGAACTGGTGAAAAGCATTAAAAAGGGATTATATATCCGTAAGCTTCATTACACAAATATTTTAAACCCTATGGAACTACTTGTAACGGGAATGACCAGAGACGGTGTTTTTTACGTTGAAAATGGAGAAATTAAGCACGCTGTTAATAATTTACGCTTTAGTGATAGTTTATTCAGGATATTGTCAAATATAGAAATGTTAGGTCCCCAAAGTGTAATGGATTTTTCCGGTGGCTGGGGAAAAGTGCCGTGGGTAAAAATTAATGATTTTAATTTTACCAGTAAAACTGATTTTTAAAATAAGGGGAATATTAAATTGAAAGATATATGTAAAATAGCTTTGGAAGTAACGGATAAAACAAACGCGGATTATGCGGATATTCGAGTAATAAATGAAAAAAGCCAGGAAATAGTGTTGAAAAACGGAAAAGTTGGCAGACTTGACAGAGATGAAAGTATTGGCTACGGCATAAGAGTTTTAAAAAACGGCTCGTGGGGATTTGCTTCAAGTGATGATTTAAAACCTAAATCAATCAAACAGACTGCTGCTTTAGCCGTTTCCATTGCAGAGGCCTCTTCTAATGCTAAAAATAAAAACGTTGAATTAGTTGCCGAACCCGCACATCAAGATATATGGATTACTCCTTATCAAATCAACCCGTTTGACGTTCCGATTGATAAAAAACTTGAAATAATGTATCAGGTTGATAAAACGTGCCGGAAAACTAAATATGCAAAAGAATGCAAAGTATTCATGCAGTTTATTAAAGAGCATAAGTTTTTTGCTTCGTCTCAAGGTGCTATGATTGAGCAGGTAATTATGCTTTCGGGAGGAGGTTTTAAACTTACGGTATCTGACGGTAATGATATTCAAGTACGCAGTTATCCTTTGAGTTTTGACGGCCTTCATCAAACAACGGGTTATGAAATTATTCTTGCAATGGATATGCCGAGCAATGCAGAACGCGTAAGGGAAGAAGCAATTTCTCTTCTAAAAGCAAAAGAATGCCCGTCCGGCGTAAAAAAGGATTTGATTTTAATGCCGTCTCAACTCGTTTTGCAAATTCACGAATCAGTGGGGCATGCTTCGGAGTTAGACCGTGTTTTAGGTTACGAAGCTGATTTCGCGGGAACGTCTTTTTTAACAACGGAAAAGCTTAACAATTTCCGTTACGGTTCTGAAATTGTTAACTTAGTTGCAGATTCCACCATGCCGGGTGGCCTTGCAACGCAGGGGTATGACGATGAAGGAGTAAAAGCGCAGCGCTGGCACATAGTTCAAAATGGTTTGCATACAGGGTATATGACGAACAGGGAAACAGCAGCGGAAATAGGGCTTGAGCGTTCCAATGGGTGCAATAGAATAGAGTCTTTTTCGGATACCCCAATAACGCGTATAACGAATTTGTCTTTAATGCCGGTTTCCGGCACTCTTGATGAATTAATTGCTGATACTAAAGACGGTATTTTAATGGATACTAACAGTTCATGGAGTATTGACCAAAAACGCCTTAATTTTCAGTTTGGCTGCGAAATTGCCTGGGAAATTAAGAAAGGTAAAATAAAACGAGTTTTGAAAAATCCTTATTACCGCGGAATAACACCTGATTTTTGGAATTCCTGCGATGGGATTTGCGGGGAAAATGAATTTGAACTTCTCGGTGTTATGAATTGCGGCAAAGGTCAACCAATGCAGGTTAACCGTATGAGTCATGGTTGTTCTCCTGCTAGGTTTAAAAAAATGTGGATAGGAAGCTAATGCCGTAATTTTGTTAAATTTTTATTAATTATGCTGTATTTTAGTGTGGTTAGTTTAAAATGCGTTGTTTGTGTCTTGTTTTTTCCAAATTGTGTTGTTATTCATTATTACTACAAAAATTATTAACAAAACTTTTAGGAGTAATTTTAGTCATGGAAAATATAGATAACTTTATTGAAAAATATGAAAATATATATAACGTCTTACGTCAGCTTCATTCAAGAATTTTATCGGATTATAAATTAAAAAAAATGGTTGAGAATTATGCCGCGTCAGATTTAAAATTGATTAACGAAGAAATTAAAAATGTCAGCTTAACAACCATAGACGCGATACAATTTATTGCAGTAGTGGGTTAATTTTTCGAAATTTTATTTTTAAAATTACCTATATTGTTTAACCTATTTTTTTGCCTTTTGCTTGCATTTGGATATAAAGAACGTTTTTTTAAGTAAATTAGGGATAAAAATTTTTTACATTTATTAACAATTTTTTTTATTTTTTTTATTCATATTACAAACTTTGTATGTTTATATTTCTTTTTTTTATAATTTATTATGAATGTGAAATTTAAATTTCATATACCTCTTGAATTCTGAATATACATTTATTATAATATTTTCTAACTGCGAGGGTTTTATGCTATTTGAAGATATCAAAGCGGACTTCATGAAAGCAATGAAGGCCCGGGATGATGAAAAAAAAGACGTACTCGGTGTGATTAAATCAGAGATTGAATATGAAGCAAAGCGGAAAAAACAGGATTTATCCGATAAAACCGTTATTGAAGTATTAAGCCGTCTTATTAAAAATTGTCGGCAAGCACATGAAGTTTATTTAGAAAAACAAAAAAATGAACTTGCACAAAAAGAATTAAACGAGATAAAAATTATCGAAAAATATTTACCGGACCAATTATCTTTATCTGAACTTAAAAAAGTAATTCAAAATAAAATAAACGAAATAGGCGCAAGCGGGCCTAAGGATATGGGCAGGTTAATGTCCGTTGTTATGAAAGATGTTAAGGGGAAAACTGACGGTAAAACCGTTAGTTCTCTGGTTAGAGATATTTTAACCGGTTAAATTGTAGCCGGCTATTTTTTTTTGCGGAAGGTTAAACTTAAAAATTGACACCGAAAAACATAAAAGACAGGATAAAACAAGAAGCTAGAATATCTGATATTATTGGTGAATATGTACCTCTAACTAAAAGAGGAAACAATTATGTGGGCCTTTGTCCTTTTCATAATGAAAAAACCCCGTCTTTTTCCGTTAATAACGAATTAAATATTTATCACTGTTTCGGGTGTCATGCTACTGGCGATGTTTTTAATTTTTTAATGGAATTTAAAAATATTTCTTTTCCTGAAGCGTTGCGTGAAGTTGCGGATAAATACGGCATAAAAATCGAAGATAAAGGTTATCAGGGTAATTCTGATTATGCGGAAAAAACTTCTGTTGGACTTGATATTTTAAATCTTTCATCACAAGCTTATTACCGTAATCTTACGAAAAATTCTCCTGCTCATAAATATTTGTTAGCAAGAGGGCTTGATGAGCACGATATACATAAATTCAAACTTGGTTTTTCGCCTGACTCATGGGATTTTATATTTAAATATTTACGCAGTAAAAATTACAAAGACGAGAGCATTGAATTTGCAGGATTAATAAAAAAATCAGAAAAAGGAAATAATTTTTATGATCGTTTTAGAAACAGGATAATGTTTCCGATTTTTAATGAAAAGAGTAATGTAATTGCTTTCGGCAGCAGGGTTTTGGATGATTCCTTGCCAAAATACATTAATTCACCAGATACGGGGTTGTTTAATAAAAAGAAGGTATTGTATGGACTTAACCTTGCGCATAAACATTTTCGGCAAAAGGGATATGCAATAATCACCGAAGGTTATTTTGACGTTATTGCCTGTCATAAATTTGGTTTTGATACTGCCGTAGCAACTTTGGGTACTGCCGTATCAAAAAACCATTTTTCTTATTTGTCCAGAATGCGGCTTAAGGAAATATATCTCGTTTTTGATCCCGATGAAGCGGGAATAAAAGCGTGTTTTCGGGCAATAACTTTGGGCTCTGATTTTGATTTTAAGCTTAAGGTTATTTTACTTGATTCGGGTTATGACCCGATGGATTATTTAATGCAGTATGGAAGGGAAGCTTTTTTGAAAAAAATGGAAAAAGCTGTATCCCCGGTTGAATTCGTTCTTTCTACCGCAAAACAAGAGTTTGACTTAAACAAACCGGATTCCCGCATGGGATACATCAAGTATATTTTTTCTTTCGTGAAAGGAATAAGCAACGATGCTTTAAAAGATTCGTTTTTGAAACGCGTTGCTGAAATAACAGGGCTTGAGGAAAAATCTATCCGGGAACAATTTACCAGACAGGATAAAAAAATCATCCGGGTTTTTACAAAAGACGAAACAATTTTGAAGCATGAAATCCTACTAGAACGCGAATTATTATTCGTTTTACTTGCTAACCCTCACGTATTTAAGGATAATTATGAAAAAATTCATTTTGATATTTTTCAAGATGTATTTTGCCGAAAAGTATATAAAACGGCCGTGGAAACATATAAGCAAATCAAAAAATACGATATTACGGAACTCATCCGGGCAATCGAACACGTTTTTGATAAGGAAGAAGAAAAAAAATATTTTACCAATGAATTATTTAAAGATATATATTTAAACAAACCTGATATGCAGGTTGATTTATTGCTTAAAGAACTTAGAAAATTAAAACTTGAAGAGCTCTTGAAGGAAGAGGCAGATATTATAAAAAATCTTGAAAAACAGGGTGATAATAAACGCGCTGATGAATTGTTGTATGAGCTTAACCAAATTTTTAATGAAAAATATAAATTAAACAGGGCAATACAGTCCACAAAAAAATTTTAGAGGTGATTTTGGCTTATGATTGAAATTGTAAAAATGCCAGAGGTTCAAAAACTCATTAATATGGGGAAAAGCGGCGGTGAAATTACTTATGATGAAATGAATGAAATTTTACCGGAAAAATTGACCGCAAGCGATAAAATTGATGAAATTTTAATTATTTTGCAGGAAATGGGCATTAATATCGTTGATTCCAGAAACGAAGATGAAGACGAAGAAGGATATGATTCAAATGTTTGTGAAATTCCGAACAAAAGCGGCAAGAAACGCGTTATGATGAATAATGGAAGTGATACCCTCGTTGACGATCCCATTAGTTTATATTTAAAGGAAATTGGCAAAGTTTCGCTTTTATCCCCTAACGAGGAAGTTAAACTTGCCAAAGAAATCGAACAAGGTGAAAAAATAATTGACGATACTGTTTTGTATTCCAAGTTTATGATATACGAAACGGAAAAAATGATTGAGCGCGTTAAAAAAGGAAAAGCAAGCCAACATCATATTTTACAACTTTCTAAAATTTATAATTTTAATTCAAGAGATAAGAAAAAACTTGAAAAACGTTTTAAAAATTTAAACCAGCTCGTTGAGGGAACTGTGCACCAGATGAAGGAATACGTTGGCGAGTTAAAAAAGAAAAACAACACCAAAGATAAAAAGAATGAGATTTCATCTAAAATCAATGATATTCAAAATAAATTTTATAATGAAATAAGAAAAATATCAATAAACAATGAGCAAATTAAAATTATAAAAGAAAAAATTGAATACTCTTTTAATAAAATTGATGAAGCTGAAAAGCAAATAGAGAAAATTGAAGAAATTCTAAAAAAATCTGTAAAAGACATTAAAAAAGCGGGTAAATTATTAGAAAAAGGCGTTTCAGACTCCGAGAAAAAATTCCATGAAGAATATTTTGAAAAATCGGCAATAAATATTCTTGATTTTTATAAAGATATAAAATATTAATGAATTTTACAATTAAATATTTAAAGGTAAAAGGTTAACACATGAGTCAAATATTT
>CAYUYT010000155.1:0-8781 GCA_964449345.1 uncultured Spirochaetia bacterium
AGTAAGAGTAAGAGTAAGAGTAAGAGTAAGAGTAAGAGTAAGAGTAAGAGTAAGAGGAAACCCACGGATTAAAAGGATTGTTCACAGATAAAGAATAAGAATTAAGAAACAGTAAGCCTGAGGATACAGAGCTATTAAAAAAGACAAAAGTAAAATATGAAGAATAACCCACAGAGGACGCAAGAAAACGCAGAGTTAAGAATAAGAGAAATCCGCCGGTTTAATTATTGGTTTGCAGCAAACACGCAAACACGCAAACACGCAAACACGCAAACACGCAGGTTCGCCTTTTGCACAGCAAACACACAGGTTTGCTGCTACGGCTAAAGAGGGCGGTGGTTTCATGCCTTGAATAGAGGTGACAATGGCCATTGTCGCCTCTACAATGTGTTCGTTTGGTATTTATTACCGTGATAAAGTGGACATTTATTTGAAGGGGGATTTTAGGGGGTTTCCCTTAATACCGTGTAAATCAATGGGGAAAAATACTCATCAAATTTCTACGTAGTTGAAAAAAAATTATGCGCATAATAAAAACGCGTAAAACATTGGAATAGTAAAATTTTATTGACAATGCGTTAAGTGCGGTGTTTAATAAATTAACAAACTTATTGTATTAAACGGGGTGTAAATATGCGGAAGTATTTTTTCGTTTCTATTTTTTTACTAGTATTCACGGGTATCGGGTTTTCCCGGATAAATATTTTCAGGTTAATTAAATACGGTACTTACTCACAGACTCTAAGGGTATTCCGTAATAGAGCAAACGTGAATAAAAGATTTTCAAACCGGTTAAATGCTACGCCCTTACATTTTACGGCAATTTTTGATAAATATAAAATTGCAAAACTATTAATATCAAAGGGTGCAGAAATAGAAGCTAAAGACCGTGGTGGGAAAACTCCTCTGCACACTGCGGCATTCTGGGGCAGTTATAAAGTTGCTAAATTATTAATATTAAAAGGTGCAAAGGTAAATGCAACTACAACAGAAGCTAATTACACACCTTTACACTATGCATCCGGTGCAGGCTATTCCGGTAAAGCAAATTACCAAATTGTAAAGTTATTACTGGCAAACGGCGCAAACGTTAATGCAAAAAGGAAACACGCATATAAAGCCGGCTGGACATCCCTGCATTTTGCAGCAAAAGCAGGATTAAAAAAAATAGGCCGATTATTAATTAATAACGGTGCTGATGTTAATTCTAAAGGTGGTTTTAAAGGCGAGACTCCACTTCACATTGCTGTCGCGGAAGCGCGATTGGGCTTTGTAAAAATGTTAATTTCAAAAGGCGCAAACGTAAATGCCAAAAGTAAGAAAGGGTATACGCCTTTTGACTATGCCAAATTTTTTCAAAGGAATAGGAAAACTGTTAAACGAATACAGGCTTTGCTAAAAAGACACGGCGGCAGAAGCGGTATAAGAAGGCGTTGAAATTTTTATTACTTTATTATGAAAAATAAATTAAAAACTTTTTTTATAAATACATTAATTATCAGTGGGGTGGAAATGTTTAGAAAAATATTAATCTTTAGCTTTCTTTTAATTTTAATAACAATTGATTATTCAAATTTTGCCCGTGAAAGTACCGGTAACTATTATGAAAATGCTTTTGGCGATAAAACGCGTCTGGCAATCCCGGCAATGTACGGTAAAGTCGGAGATTTTCACAATGGTTTCGCAGGTGTCCATTATAATAAGCCTACAATATATTTTTTGACATCAAGGCAGCGTATTGAATACTATATACGAAATAAAATGTATATTGTTGTTATTGATAAAAATAATAGGCGCATAAACAACGGAAAATATTACGGAGTAAGTGGTTTTTCCAAAGCAGGATACGCAGGTGTGATGAATCTTGCGCTTAAAGGCAAGGAGAAATCAGCCGTAATTAACAGACAGGGACGAATAGTGTATCCTTTTCGGTCTGGGGAGATTTTACGTTTTTATAAAGGTACTGCCGGTATTGGGCTTGCTCCATCGCGTTATGCATTTTTAAGAAGATACGGTACCCGGTTCCGAATTTTACCCGGACGCAGATATGCTATGGTTCATAATTTTCACGATGGTTTGGCTCAGGTTCAAGTTTATCATCACCGCCATTTAGTACGGCTGGGTTTTGTAAATATTTACGGTAAACTCGTTATCCCGGCAAAATATGAAGAAGCAACTCATTTTTCTGAGGGTCTTGCTGCTGTCAGCATAGCAGGACATACGCATAAATTTTGCTATATTAATAAACGCGGTAAAATTGTTATTCCTGAAAGAACGTGCACTAGTGCGTATCCTTTTCACAGCGGTCTGGCAAGAATTCAATTATTAAGATCGGGATATATTTATATAAACAAATCCGGCAGAATTGCTTTCAATAAGAAATTTGACAGAGCTTACGACTTCTCCGAAGGTTTAGCTCTGGTAGAAATTAATGACCGGTTTTACTATATCGATACAAAAGGGCGTATAGCTTTAAATGGAACGAGTTTTAAATATATGAACGGGCCATTTAAAGAAGGCTTCGCATACGCTATAAACGAAGATAAAAAATACGGTTTCATTAATAAAAAAGGTGAGTGGGTTATTCCCCCGCAATTTGAAGAAGCACGTTCCTTTTCCGATGGAGTGGCAGCAATTAAAATTAACGGGAAATGGGGATTTATCGCGCATCCTTAAAGTGATAGTAATTATATCAACTTAAATCCTGAGTCTGCCCCGGATGGATTACTATAAAAATATAACGAAATTTACCGCCCTCAACAATCATTGGTAGTATCAGCAAATAAAAGCGAAGAATATTTAAGTATTAACAGGAATTAGATTAATTAAATAAAAAAACTGATAAAAATATTTTTTTTGTTTTATACTTATGCAACAGAGTGTTACAATTAAAAAATGATACAATGTTTTTAATTAGTAATTTTATTCTTATTTAACCGTAAAGGTTAAGGTTAAAGAAGAAATACAACGCTCACGGTGATGTATTATTACAAGAATAAGCTTAAATGGAAAAATGTTATTAAAATTAAGGTTCGATAGCAATATTTTAGATAACTATTAAATTCAATTTTGAATAATTTGGAATTATTAAACACTGTTTTATATCGTAAGGGGACAAGATGAAAAAATGTATTATTATTTCTATGATTACTGCTTTTTCAATATTAAGCGTAACGCATATTTCAACTGCGGCCAATGATGCGTTAAACGAAAAATTAATAAGCAGGATTGAATCTAATTTATTCGATTCGGTTAAAAGTCTTTTAAAAAGAGGGGCAAATCCGAACGCAATTAAAAGGGAAAAACGTAAGCGCAGGAGAACGGCTTTAATGATTGCAGCGCAAAAAGGAAATGCGGCAATTGTAAGGTTGTTGTTGAAACATAAAGCAAAAGTTAACGCGTTAGACAGATACGGTACTTCTGCATTAATGCTCGCGGCTGAAAAAGGCCGTTACAGGGTAGTGCAAATGCTTTTAAAAAGACGCGCAAGGGTTAACCTGCATGAAAAAATTGCCAATCTCGATACATCAAGCGCGTTGTTGAAATCATGTTCTAAAGGATACCTAAGCGTTGTAAAATTACTCGTTAGGCACGGTGCAAACGTGCATAAAAAGAACAAAGGAGGTTACAGCGCACTGCACATTGCAGCTATGAATGGGCAAACGCATATTGTAAAATTTTTATTAAGAAAACGCGTTAATGTTAACGTGAAATCCGGTTATTACAGCCGAACTGCTTTAATGTTTGCGGCACAGGACAACCACGCTGATATTGTAAACTTACTCCTGCGTCATAGAGCGAGAAAATATATGTATGATTATAACGGGCATACTGCATTGCACATGGCGGCTAAACACGGAAACATTGAAACTATTAAAACCCTGCTTAGATACCGTTTTAATATCAATAAGCAAATTTTCAAAAAAAGTGGAGAAGGCCCTCCTGATAAAGACACAGCGTTAATATGTGCGGTTAGAAACGAACAATATCAAACAGTTAGATATTTAGTTAGGCGAGGTGCAAAAGTTTTCATAAAAAATAACCGGGGAAGGAATGCTTTAAAAGTTGCCGAGGTAAGTTATAAATATGCAAGGGGATATAAAAAGAATATTGCAAAGAAGGTGTACTTATATTTAAAACGCGTTGCCCGTAGGTAAGAAGCAAGTAAGCCGCTTTGCTCTAATCTGCAAAACGGCTATTTTCAAAATGTTCTATTCGTCTTCGTTTTCTTCATTAGGCGTGTATTCAAGTAAATCACCCGGTTGGCAATTAAGTTCCCGGCAGATTGCGTTTAATGTTGAAATTCTTATTGCCCGTGCTTTGCCGGTTTTTAGAATTGATAAATTTGCGTTAGTTATGTCTATGCGTTTGGCTAATTCCGTAGAGGATATTTTCCTGTCCGCCATTACTCTATCAAGTCTGAATATAATACTCATAGTTTACCCCGTTATACTGTTAAATCATGCTCTTCCTTGAGCGCGGTTCCGTTTTTAAATATTGCGCAAAGAACGAGTAAAAATAAACTGCTAATCAGTGTGCCTAACTTGAAAGTTAGAATTGAAAAGACGATAAGAAGTTTGCTGATTTTCGTTAATAATGATACGTTATCCTGCTTAAATACTATGTTTTTTCTAAAATTATCGAATAAACGCTGGGCTTTTTTAATGATTATTAACAACAATACTGCTACTGCGGCTATGTACGGAATAATCAAGATTTTTAAAATTATATGCAAATTTTTTATTTGAGCGGGCGTTACACGCATTCTTTGCGCTACTTTTGCAAGGCAAGGCGCATCTGCCGGTATAACGAATAAAACCGTTGTACCGAAAACAATTACTAAAATGGAAACTACTAACGTAAAATACCATACTACCTGAATAAACCGGTAAAGAAAAGAAGATAATGATTTTTCACCTAAATATTTCATTTGACCTCTCCAAACTAAATGTTGACCATATTATAATTTCAAATTCAATGAAAGTCAAGATTTTTTATTGAAAATCAATAAAAAAATATCATTTTTTAATAAAAAATTATTGTTTATAGATAAAAAGATGACCGATTGAGAGCTAAAAAAAGATTTTGTTATTTACGTGAATTTCGAAATAGATAGGTTATTGATTAATTTGGTTCTATGCAAATAATAGTATCAATTATTGAGTCCACATTTGCAGGTGTCGCCTCTCAATAAAGTAAAATAAATCGAATTTCGCGTTACTTAAAAAAGTTCAATAAATATTTACCAAAGTTAAACGCGCTTTTAGAATTTAGTTCTCACAAATACCTGAGTGAATTCTAAAAGCGCGGTATAGAACTTAAATTATTCGAAAGGTTTACATTTTATAGTTATCACTTTTCATTCTTTGTTTAATACATGTATCTGAAATATTTCATATTTTAAAACATTTTATTATTAATTATTCAGAGATAAATTTGAACCTGTCCCTACTCTGAAGGATTAATGAACGAATAAGAATTTTTTAAAAGGGTATTTAATTTGCGTGTGGTTACGTTGATTTTATATACACCGGAAACAGTTTTAAAAAGAATAGTATTTTCATTAATAAATCGGCAATAATGAATACGTCGGTATAAACTTTTTAAAACGCGTACATTATCACCGTTTTTGTCCATTATTTGTATACGGTTTCTCGTTTTGTATTGGCTTATAAATGCGATTTTTTTGCCGTTTGGGGAAAACACCGGATTAGTTTTATTGTCTTGGGAAAAAGTTAAGCGCTTTCTACCTCTGCCGTCAACGCGTATTGTAAATATTTGAGCGTTTTCTCTTTTGGAAACATAGACTATACGCTTTGAATCGGGAGAAAAATTCGCGCTGTAATTATCATCATTGCCTTTTGTGATTTGTACGGTTTTTCTATTTTCTTTATCGTAAATGAAGAGATTGAAATTTTCTCCTGTATAAAAGGGGAAAACAACGTATTTTGAATCTTGGGAAATAACAGGAACGGCTTTTGAAATAATTTTTTCCGGCGCTATGTTTTCCAGATTAGATGAAAAAATGGTTTTCCGTTCTTGTGATTCCATATCAACGGAGTTTAAAGTAAAGGTATTGTCTTTAATTTCTGTAAAGTAAAAAAAATTGCCTTGAGGAGATATAACGGGTTTTGATAAATATTTTCCCGTTATTTTTAGATATAGCTCTTTATCGAAACTCACAGCTGAAATGGTTTTGTTTTCGTTATCCGTTGTGAGGAATACTGCGCGTTTTGATTTTTTACTCCATGTGCCGGAATTGATAAATTCACCTGATTCATATTGTTTAATTACTTTAAGCTCTTTGTTTACTAAAACAATTTTGTTCTTATTTTGAATTACAACAAGAAATTCAGCGTTCTTTAGTTGTTTGTTTGTTTTAATTATTTCACCGGAGTTTGTATCTTCCGTAGTTTGGTTCCCGTTTAGTCCGGGTTTTTTAATGCTAACGTTTTTTATATCGGATTTAATTGGTCTAGTATCTTTTTTTACGTTTTTAGTACAGGAAAATGCGAAAATTAATAATAAGAAGGGTAATGTTTTTTTTATCATTAGATATGCCTTTTAAAATTATATTTAAAATATAATAAATTTGGATAGTCTGCGAAATATTTTATAAATAAATAAAACGAGAATATTTCTTGGTTATTTTTTTTATAATAATTATTTTAGTAATAAATTAAAGTTTAGATTTTAATTTTTCTTTTATTGAATTTTTTTATATACTGATTAAAATGGATATATAATGAAAAAACAAATTATCGATATAACCAAATATGAAAAGTTGTTAAAGGTTTATCCTTCCGGGAGCACGGTTTTTAAAGAAGGCGACACGGGTAAATTGATGTATATCATTGCTCGCGGTGAAATCGAAATATGGAAAAGTACTAATCAGGGTAGAAAAGTATTAATGGAACTGGGGCCTGGAAATATTTTCGGTGAAATGTCTTTAATTGACGATTTTCCCCGTTCTGCCAGCGCAGAAGCTAAAACACATTGTTCCCTTCTTGTCATAGATGAAAAAAATTTTGATGACATGGTTATGCATAACCCGCAATTCGGTTTAAAGCTCATCCGTATTTTAGCTCAACGCCTTAGAAATGCAAATCAGCAAATTTATGATTTGGTTACAAAAGACAGGAAAAATCAGCTTTTAAGCGAAATAGTAAAATACTCAAAAGAATACGGTAAAAAAACTTTTAAAGGGTATTCAATTAACTTCAAAAATTTTATTGAGCATGTAAATACAACGCAGGGATATTCAACCAAGGACACTCAATTTATATTGAAAAATTTAATTAAAAATGATACACTTGAGAAATCTATGGCATCTGATTCTCAAATTATTATACCGGAAAAAATATTTAAGAGGTTTGAAGATAAATGAAAGCATTTATTATTTTATTTTTTTCCATATTTATTAACATTTTTGCTTATTCTATTCCGTCTCATCCTTTGCCTAAACCCAATCCTGTTAAATCAAGGGATATATTGACACGGGTTCCGGAAGAAGTTCATTATATTGATGAATTAAAAAAACTCATTGCTTTTCATAAAGGTAAAAAAATTAATAATATATATTTCAATTCTATAAAAAAACCGTCCGCTCGTAAGAAAATACCAACGTTATGGCCTGTCCAAGGGGGCGGAATTATCACATCGCCTTTCGGGCCGCGGTATTCGCCTTTTACCGGAAGGCAGGAATTACATTCGGGAGTGGATATTGCTTTCGGGTCTGGAGTGCCGATTATAGCAGCAGCAGACGGAATAGTAACTAACGCAGAAACTAATAAAGGATACGGCGTTCTCGTTGTACTTGAACACGGTTATGGTTTTTCAACTTTTTATGGGCACTTAATGAGAAGCAGCGTCCAGGAAGGCGATATTGTACGTAAGGGGCAGATAATCGGCTATATGGGAACAACGGGGCGTTCTCGCGGTGTTCATCTTCATTTTGAAGTTCGGATAAATAATATCGTTGTTGACCCTAAATGGTTTATGTTTATACGTTCTTTTTAACCGGAAAATGAAAATGAGTGATAAGGTTTCTTTGTTTAAGAAGATAATGAATACAATTGTTTACTTTATTTCAAGAATGATAGCGTATGCATATTTTTTAATTTATTTTCGTTTTACTTATAGCGGTAAAAAAAACGTTCCCAATAATAACGAAAACGGATTAATTATAGTTGCAAACCACAGTTCTAATATTGATCCTTTTATCGTAGGCGTTGCTTTTAATAAACAGTTAAAATTTCTTGCCAAGCAAAGTTTGTTTTCCGGCATAATCGGCCGGTGGATTAAAAAAGTGGGTGGTATTCCCGTTGACCGGAACGATACATCACCTTCGACCTTGAAAACCGTTTTAAAAGTTTTAAAGCAGGGGCATACGCTTGTTATGTTCCCCGAAGGCACGCGTAACAGAGAAGGGAATATAAAACCGTTTAAAAAAGGCATCGGTCTAATAGTTCATAAATCCCGTGCTACTGTGGTGCCGGCATATATAAAAAATAACCAAAAAATAACGCCTAAAGGTAAAAAGTTTCCAAGACCTGTTAAAATAAAAGTTTATTATGGAAAAGCCGTTGATTTTAACGGGCTTATTGACGAAAAGAGCGCTGAAGCTTACCAGAAAATTGCCGACAAAATTTATAACGCTATTATTGATTTAAAAAACAATGCACATAAATAAAATATTTTCTTTGACTTTATACGTTTTATTAAATTGAGTGCAAATTTAAAATTAGGTAAAAGTTCTTTTTTTTGCTATAATATTAAATC
>CAYUYT010000156.1:0-8705 GCA_964449345.1 uncultured Spirochaetia bacterium
TTGAGTAAAGAGGGAGGACTAGTAAAAGTTCGGGCAGGACTTTTTTCTTTTATTCTCTTCAAGTCCCCCTTTATTTGAAGGGGGATTCAGGGGGATTTTTCTTCTCTTCAAGTCCCCCTTTACGTTGGAGGGGGATTTAGGGGGATTTGCTTTTCTTCAAGCCCTGCTTTATCAAAATCAAAGGGATTAAAATAGAATAAATTTTTATATTTTGACGCCAATTAGTATATAATTTTATTATCATTACAAGTTAGCGAATTGCCATTGGACAATGCCGTTTCTAAAAATCTGTTGAAAATTAAATAAATTTACAGGTTTTAATTTTTTTGATAAAAAGTTATTGCATATCATTTTAAGAGTTTTTGGTTTTTTCAGTTTCGCGTTTTATGCGTTTTACAGCTTTTTTGAAATGATGCAGGTTGAACTCGCAGGAATCGGCAACGGCCTCGTAAAGCATTATGGAATGTCTCGCTATTCTAAGTTCGTTATGTTCTTTTTCCGTTTCCGATAAATTGCTGTCAAAATTATGCGTAACCGTATTTATAGTTCTTTGAATTGCAAGGGATAAAATGCCTGACATTTTTTCATCATTTTTAATTTCTGTATCGATTTTGTCCAGTTTAAAAAGTAAATCGTCAATTTTATTATCCCGGGTTTTTTTGTGAACAACGTGTTCAGATAATAATATATACAATTCATTAGCGAGTTTACTGCCCTCTTTTGATTTTTCTAAAATACGCTCAAGCTCTTCCATGATTTGTTGCATTTCATCAAGCAGCTCTTTACTTTTTTTTAGATAATCCGGCTCGAATGAGTTTTGCAATGGTTTTTTGTCTATTTCACTCTCAAGGTAGTCTCTGACAACTGTGGCAAGGGGCATTTGCAACGTATTTTTTTTATACGCTCCGCCTTCGGTTGAGTCTATTACCGGGAAATCAGCAAGCTTAAATTTATTTTCAAACCACCATAAAAACATTAAAAATTTCCGGTCTGTTTTAAGCATAACGTCTTGATTATGATAAGAAGGCACATCAATTAATTCATGCTGACGCATGAATTTTTTATAAAGCGTTAGCGCGGTGTTTATTTTATCCGCTTCGTTTAGCCAGTTATCTTCAAAATAAGAGCCGGGAACGTGAGTTTGCCCGCCCGGGTATGCAAGGTCAAGTCCGCAAAAAACAATGGGCGAGCATCCCATTTTTTTTGCAAGGCCGTAAGCCGCGGTGGAAACGCTTCCCCCTACGTCAATTTCCCCTTTTTCGCTTGAAAATTTTTCAAGCCATTTTCCCATTTTAAACACACTTGACGTAAAAAGGATAGGTCCTGGATATTTTTCTATTATTTTTTTCGATACAGTAACTTCAGTAACGAGAAGAGTTTTGGCGCTGTTAACGCCTTCAAAAAACTTCGTTATTTTATCCTGAGGGTCAACTGCAACGGCAATATCAGGTATTATTCCTTTGCTAACGAGCAAACGGAGTGCAGAGTTAACCGCAATAATTATTCCTTTGTTTTTTACTTTTCTGAGTTCTTGAAAGTTCTTTTTAAGAGAAGGTCCGGAAGAAACGATAAAAACAGGAACATTTTTGAACTTTCCAAATAGTTTTTTTATTCCTGCGTATCTTGTGAAATTAAAAGCGTTATTTAAAATGTTTTTTGTCCATAATTTTTGAAAACGGGCAAGTGTTGCAATGTTTATCTCACGGGAATTGACAAAAGAATTAACGAGTTTTTTTACGTTGGAATAAGTTTCGGGATAAATTTCGTTTGAGGGACGGTGAATTGATATTAAAATATTTTTTGTTTGTAAATCCTGTAAAATTGAAACAATTTCATCGCCGTTTTCCGTTATTATAAATTCAATATCTTCGTTAGAAAGAATTCCTGTCAAATCACGCAATGTCAACGCAAGTTTGAATAAGGATAAATTTTTTTCGAGAACAATTATTTTTACTCCGGGAAATTTTACGTTTGCCTGCTCAACGTAATAGCCTAGCCCCATGCCTGCAATGATAACGAGTTGCGGAGTTTTCTCGCCTGAATCAAATGCGCGCTTTGCTTCTTTTTCAGGGTTGTATTTAGAGTGAAATAAAACGGTTTTTTCGTTATAGGTAACGGATACGGTATAATCACCGGTTTTTGTTTCTGCTACCGAATAATTTTCCGGCAAAGAGCTTTTTTTTAATTCCTGTGCGAAAATTTTATTGCGTTTTTGTAAAACCCTTATGTTTTTTATAAAGTAATCCATTATCCTCCGAGGTAATTGAAATATAGTTCACGTATCATAAAAGAATATTCGTTATATTTCTGCAGAAAATCATTCCGGGTTTGTCCTTGCATATTAAGGCGGTGCAATAATAGCTTAATTTCTTTTTCGTCTTCAGGAATATAATCATAAGAATAATTATGCACAACGCGTAAAATATTTTCAACCTTCCTTAAAAAGATATAGGCCTGCGTTGCAATATCTTTTTCTTCATTGGTAATAATGCCTTGCCTGTTCAAAGCGTTTAACATACTAATTGTATTATATTTTCTGCGTAAAATTTTATTTTTTCTGCCGTGCAGAATTACGAGGCATTCTGCTAAAAATTCAATATCAAGCAAGCCCCCGTACCATTTCTTAAAACTTAGATGCATTTTGCCGGGTTTCTCAACTTTAACATTTTCTGCAATTTTTTTTCGCATTTTTACAGTTTCACTTTTTAAAACGCTTTCTTTAATACGTGAATAAACAAAATCTTCAATAATTTTTCTAACCCGTCTTTTAAAATCACCCGAAGAAGCAACGATATGCGCTTTGGTTAAATATAACCGTTCCCAGACTTCGCCCTTTTTATGGTAGTGTTTTTCCATTGCCGGTAAACTAATGCAGATAGGGGATTGAGAACCAGCAGGTCTTAGCCGGAAATCAACTTCATAAAGTTTTCCCATAGGTGTTATTTTTTCTAGAAATCTTATGGTTTTATTAATTACCAACGCAAAAAATTCATTTGCATAATATCCTTGGCTAATTTCTTCATTTTTATCATAAACAAAAAATGCGTCAATATCTCCTCCGAAACCGAGTTCTCTTCCTCCCATCTTACCGAGAAAAATAAATGCCCATGCGGTTTTACATTTGCCTTTTTTTGCTTCAAGTTCTTCTTTAAAATGTTTGAAAGTTGAAAGGATAATTATATGTGCTAAATTCGTTAACTCAAGATTTGTTGTTCTAATGTCGCAAATACCCTCTATATTTCTTAGCCCGATGCGGAAATTTTCCATATTTCTTAAAGTGTGAATTGCTTCTTCAAAAGGTATTTCAAAGGAAATCATGTTATTTAGCACTGTTTGAATTTCAAGCCGCGTTTTTGTTCCCCTAAAAACACCGGGTTCTGTAAATAAATCTAAAATTCCGGGATTTCGTATAACTATATCAGTTAAAAACTGGCTGTATGCGCAAAGTTTTACAAAGAGTTTAAGCGTTTCTTTGTTCTTTGAAAAAATTTCAAATAACGTTTTATAAGCTTTATAAGATTCTAAAATTTTAACGAAATTAATAAGCCCCATATCAGGGTCAGGGGTAGTTGATAATTCTTTTAGCAGGTCGTATAACATTCCTGAAAAAAACGTGCTTATTTTATCCGGTCCTCGCGTGAATTTATGCAATATTTTATATACCTTAATTGGTTGGGAAAATCCCATTTCGGTAAATACACTTTTTATTTCCTCGCTGTTGTAATCCTCATTTAATATTACGCTGTATAAATCTTTTCCGGGCGCAGACGTAAATAAATCGTGAAAATTTGTTTTAAATATTTTTCTGACTTTATCCGTTGTTTCTTTATATTCTTTTGCGAAAATTTCTCCGGCAGATGCGTTCTTCTGGCTTATGTACCCCATTCGAATGGCTATCTTTTCAAGCTGAATAAAATCAGTAGGAAGGTTGTGTACTTGTTGATAATTCCATATTTGCAATTTATGTTCAATATTTCTTAGAAAAATATATGCTTGTTCTAAAAAATTCATTTCTTCAAAAGACAAAGCCCCTGCATCGTATAAACGCGTTAACGCTATAAGAGTGTTTTGTGTTCGTAGTTCGGGAAAATTACCGCCGTTTAAAAGTTGTAAAAATTGTACCATAAATTCAATATCACGTATGCCACCTTGTCCGAGTTTTACCTCAGTTTCCCAGTTGCCTTCTTTAGTTACACGCGATTCGATTATACTTTTTAAGTGTTTGATTGCTTTAATATCGTTTAGAGATAAATATTTACGGTAAACAAAAGGCGTGATTAAATCCATGAATTTATGTCCGAGTTTTACGTTACCGGCTGACGGTCTTGCTTTTATCAATGCTTGCCTTTCCCAAGTTTTACCCCTGGTTTCGTAATAAGCCCGGAAATAATCAAGCGTGGGCACTAAACGCCCTTTTGAACCTTCCGGCCTTAACCGGGTATCAACGCGGAAACAATAGCCGTTTGCGCTGTTTGCGCCAACTGCCTCAGTTATTTTTTTAGCAAGCATTGTATAATATTCAACGTAAGTTATTCCCGTTTTTGATGTGTTGCCCTTTCCTTCACAAACGAAAATTATATCAATATCAGAGGAATAGTTTAATTCAAACCCGCCTAACTTGCCCATTGAAATAATCGCAAAAGCACAGGAATTGTCAATTTGTCCGTGTTTTTGCGCTAATACTTTTTTATAGTGCATGGTTGAAAACTCAAGGCAAACGTCGGCAAGATTTGAAATTTCCCCGGTGGTCGTTTGAAGGTTGGAAACTCCTATTAAATCGTTTGCTCCTATCCTTACAACAGCCCTGTTTTTATACCGCCTCATTTCTTCAATGCGCTCTTCGCTTAACTCATTGTACTTTTCAGAGGATTTAATCATTTCTTCAAGCATTTGTTCGCGTGTTTTAACTTTTCCGAAATCTTTTTTTATTAAGTCAAAGAAATATTCAGGATTGTTTATAATGATATTACTGAAATAAATGCTTTCGGAAAAAAACCTTGCTATTAATTTTATGTTTTGCTTATTTGATGTAATTTTAACGAGTTTTTCAGCAGGGTTTTCAACTGCTTCAAGAAAACGCACAATGTGAATTAATGCTGTATCAGGGTCGCCTGTTAGTGCAAAAAATGATAATACGGTTTCTATTAAAGAGATTTTTTCTTCATCATTGCCTAGTAATTCAAATAAACGTACAACGTGTTTAATTGCGGCTTCGGTATTATTAAGGGCGAATTCACTGAAAAAAGTGCTTACATTTACACTGCAAGAACTATTTTGGCATATTATATCGTTAAGGTAGTTAATTGCTTCGCTCATATCATTTTAACAAATTTTATCAGATAGATATAATATAATCAAGCACGTAAAAAATAAAATGGAAAAACGAATTGTTTTGTTTAATTTTTTAATACGGCTTTTTTGTGATATGGAATTAAGTTTTTAATTATTATTGAAATTAAATATGCCGCGCCGGATAAAATAACAATCATGGCCCCGGCAGGCAAATTTAAAGGATATGATATTAAAAGACCGAGAATGGTAAAAACAACGCTTAGTATTGAAGACATGAGTATCATTTTAAAGATATTCTTTGAATAAATTTCTGCTATTGAAGCGGGCAGAGAAAGCAGGGCAATAACGAGAATTAGCCCAACTACTTGAATTAGTAATACAATAGTTACTGCAATTATGCATAAAAGGAGAATGTAAATTAAATTTACTTTTAAACCGCGTAATTTCGAATACTGTTCGTCAAATGAAATGGAAATAAACTGTCGGTAAAAAAGAAACATAAGCAGCAGAACGAATATATCCAAACCCGCTATTGTGTAAAGCTGGGATTTTGAGATTAATAAAATATTACCGAATAAGTACGTTAAAAGATCTGTTTGGTATCCCGGAGTAATATACATGAAGATTATTCCAACTGACATTCCTATTGCCCAAAGCGCAGCTATTACAGTGTCTTCTTTTTGCCCGGCTTTTCTTTTTACAACGCCTAAAATAACAGCGGCAATTACTGCAAAAACAAACGCGCCAAAAATTGGGTTGTAGCCAAAATAGTAGGCAATTCCAACTCCGCCTAAAACCGTGTGCGCTAATGCTCCGCTTATTGTGGCTATTCTTTTTAAAACGACAAAAGTTCCGGTAACGCCTAAACTTATACCGGCTAAAAGTGCGGCAAAAAATGCGTTTTGCATAAATGCGTGTTTATATAATGCGTCAAAAAACTCAAGCATACATTTCTCCGTTAAAGCTCGCAATCATGGCTTATGTGATCCATGGGCGTATGGTAATAACTTTCCATTTTACCGGGTGTTTTTTTTACAGTATTTACGGAAATACGTTTATTTAGACATGCAATGGTTTTTGCATAATGAGATACAAAGGCAACGTCATGTGTTACAAGCATGATAGTTATTTTTTTATTTAGTTCTTTTAATAATTCGTAAATATGTCTCTCAACTTTTGGATCAATACTTGCTGTGGGCTCGTCAAGGAGTAAAATCTCCGGTTCTGAAATTAAAGCCCGGGCAATTAAAACGCGTTGCTTTTGCCCCCCTGACAGTTTTCCGATTTTTTCTTTAGAAAGATGCACTATTCCAACTTTTTCCAGCATATTTAAAGCCCTGTTTTTGTCTCGTTTTGTATACCAGGGCAATACCGATTTATTTGTTAATAACCCTGTTAATACAACGTCCAAGGCGCTTAAAGGAAAATTTTTATCATATTCTCCGAATTGAGGTACGTATCCGATTTTTGATTTTTCATAATACGGAGGTTTTCCGAATAGTTTAACCTTTCCCTTTATAGGTTTTAAAAAACCCATTATTATTTTCAATAAAGTAGTTTTTCCCCCTCCGTTCGGGCCAACAATAACCACAAAATCTTTTTCCTTAATAGTAATAGAAATATTTTCTAAAATAATAGCCCTGTCGTATGCGAAATATACTTTGTCCAGTTGTAAAACGGTTTTATTCATTCTTTTCTAAGTTGCTAGAAATTTTTCGGGCAATATTCATCATATTTTCAATATAATTATAAGCAAGAGGGTTGACCCTGACAACTGATCCATTAATTGCTTTTGCAATTTCTTCTGCTTCCCTTGTGCTGAATTGTTTTTGAATGAATATTACGTTGATTTTATTTTTCTTTGCATAATCAATGATTTTTGAAAGTTCTTTTGCGCCGGGTTTTTTACCTTCGATTTCAATAGGAACTTGCTTAAATTCGAATTCGTCAGCAAGATAACCGTATGCAGGGTGAAAAACCATAAGTCTTTTATTTTTAACTTTAGATAAATGCATTTTCATTTTATTGTGTAGTTCGTCTAGTGATTTTTTAAACTTAGCAAGATTATTTTTATAGTATTCTTCGTTCGCAGGGTCAATACTAATTAATCCACGTGCAATGTTTTCGCCTTGCTTTTTAACAAGTTTAGGGCTTAGCCAGATATGCGGGTCGTTTGCTTTTTTATGACTGTGAGAGTGCCCGTCTGAATGTTTATGGTTATCGGAGGTTACCATTTCAAAGGAATCCATATGTCTTTTTTGAATACCTTTTGCTGTGTCAATAATTTTCATATCAGGATTTGATTTCCCTATCTTATTAACCCATGCTTTTTCAAAAGGAACGCCAATTTTAAAGAAAGCCCTGCTTTGTGATAATTTTGCCATTTGTTTGGGTAGTGGCTCATAAGTTGCCGGGCTGTGTCCGGGTTTAACCATTACTAATACTTCTGCTTTGTTTCCCGCAACTTTTTCAACGAAAAACTTTTGCGGTACAATACTAACAAAAACTTTATACGGATACGTTATTTCTCCTGTCTGCTCTTTTCCTTTATTGCAGGAAAAGATTATGATTGATAAAAAGATGAGTAAAATTATAATTGTTTTTTTCATAAATAGCTCCTTATAAACTTCTACAATTGCTGCAAACCCCCATGAAATAGAGAAAATGGTCGTTTATTTTAAAATCGTATTCACGGGATATTTGTTCTTCGGCTTTGCCAACAAAGCATTTTTTTATTTCAATAGTTTTATGGCAATTAACACAGTGTAAAAAGTGTGCGTTTTTATTTTTGCGAAGAAAGTAAAATTTTACGTTGTCGCAAAACGTAATGTGTTTAACGTTATGCTTTTTAACGAAATAATCCATTGCCCTGTATACGGTCGAGTAGTCGGGTTTTGTTTCCATATTAGAGTAAATCTCCCGCACACTCATGGGCTTTTCGTTTTCGTTTAGTATGTCGAAAATTTCTTTTCTATATCCTTTTAATTTTTCAGGCATAAATTTTTTTCTAATTAATGCAAATAGTTTGCGCAAATAATTTGCATTAATTATAGGATTTATTTGATTTTTTGTCAATAGGTGCATGAAAAAAGTGTGTCATTTATTTCACAAGGTAGCCAAGCGTAGCCGGGTACTCGTTTGTTATATGCAGTTTAGAAAATTACGGAGTCTGCTCTTTCAGCCTATCAACAGTTATTACTCTATAAGTATTTGAATTAATTGTTACTCTAATGTTTTTTTCCATATTTTTTATATAGTAATTTTTACCAACCCTTGTATAATTAGTCGAACCTGAAAAAGTATATTCAGACGGCTATTTCTTTCAATTTTTGTTTTTTAATATCGAATGTAAAAAAGAAAATTAAAGCCTGCTCGGCTTTTCTCATCCACTTTTTGAAATTAAACGCTGCTGC
>CAYUYT010000157.1:0-1422 GCA_964449345.1 uncultured Spirochaetia bacterium
GCGTATCCTGCAAAAAATTGCCATTAATGTTCCGAAAGAGGGGTTTAAACCGAGTAATTTAAAAGAACGGTTCATTCCGCCTTCTACAAGACCTATTTGTGAAGGAATAAAAAAGCCGATTATAAAGATTACAGCTGTAATTATAAAGAACAAACTTGCCTGCAAAATAGAAATTGGGTAATTCAAAAATTGCATTATTACATATAATTCAAAAGCTTCAATGGCTTTAGAACCGAATTGAGACAAATACGCAAAAATAAAATGCCATTTTTTTTCTTTCCAAAAATGACGCATCTCGTCGTCAACTTCACCTGCTCGTATTAGTTTTGGTTCTAATTTCTTTTTTAACAGCTTTATCTTCATTAATAAAGTCAATATTCCCGTTAAAAATCCTTTACGTTGCTGGCGGATTAGAAAGATTACTCCCGTAATAACAATCAAAATCATACCAAAAACGAGAAACTTTATACCCATATTAACGGGAATAAATGTAAAGAGGAAAATTACGCCTAGAATAATCATGGAAAAAGTAACAAAAGCGTGTATTGTGTTATAAAGCAACAGAGATGAAAACACGTTTGAACGTTCAAGGTGTTTGCCGATTAAATACCCTTTAAAAGTTTCACCCGCAGCAGCGCCAAAAGGCGTTATTTCCCCGACGGTCCAGCCCGTTACTTTTATTAAATAAACGTCTAAAAACTTTGCATTAGATTTTTTGTGGTCTATACACTGCCACCATGACAATGCCTGAAAAATAAAAAAGAAACCGTGAAAAGACAGTATAATTAAAATTTTCCAGCCCATAGCAACGACTCTTTGCCACAAGCTTTCAAAGCCGATGTCCTTTAATATGTATGCAAAAAGCCCTACACCGATTAAAAAGAAAACTATATTTAAGTATTTTGCATATTTTTTTATCTTACTTACCTCAATTTTTATTTAAATATTCTAAACCAATAATAAATTATTTCGTTTTAGTTATATATATTTTACCTTTACAACGCAAACCTTTATTTGTCTTTTCTTATCAACTTTACATAAAGGCATATGCGCATCTTTGGGAAAAAATATTGCAATGTTATTATCCTTCATTAATATTTCACTCCCCTGAAAATTTTCCTCATATTTATAAAAATCATTTTCATCGTTATAATTAACAGGCTCAAATTTATTCACTGGAAGCCACTTTATAATTTGCTCTCCATTTAAAACGTAATGTATGTCAATGTATTTTTTATGCGCTTCATAAAAACGTTCTTTTGCATCCTGAGTTTCTGCCTTTGTAATAACAGCGTATAAATCTTTTCCAGAAATTTCAATTTCTCCTTCGGGCACAGATTCATCAAGGTTTTTTAAAAATATCAAAGCTTTCTCTAGTAAAGTCCCGAATTTAAAATTTATCTTCTCATCAAACAAATCCAT
>CAYUYT010000157.1:1432-8642 GCA_964449345.1 uncultured Spirochaetia bacterium
TTTTGATAAAATAATAAATAATCTTCCTTATATATATTATTTGACCCGCCTCAATTTTTCCCGTTGCCCTAATTCGCTATCGTAAACTTTTTTAATACCGTCTCCAAAAGCTTTTTCAATATCGCGAATATGATTTATTAAACGCTCAACACCGTGCATCTCAACGCTAGCAGCATGGTCGCTTCCCCACATTGCCCTGTCAAGGGTAACGTGCCGCTCAATAAAATTTGCACCAATTGCAACAGCCGCGTATGTCGGGGCAAGTCCTGTTTCATGCCCTGAATACCCGATAACGTTATTTGGAAATTTTTGTTTAAGCGTTTTAATCATACTCAAGTTTAATTGTTCAACAGGGCAAGGATACACGCTGGTAGAATGCGCTATTAATAGATTATCTTCTCCAATAAACTCGACCGCTTTCTTAATTTCTTGCATAGTCGACATACCCGTTGAAATCATTAACGGCTTGCCTGTATCCTTCATTTTTTTAAGTAATTCTAAATCCGTTAACGATGCAGAGGCTGCTTTATATAAAGCAGGGTCAAATTGTTCAATAAAATCGACTGAGGGTTCGTCCCAGCAGGAAGCAAACCATTCAATTCCTTTTTCTTTGCAATATCTGTCAATTTCCTTAAACTCATGCTCACCGAATTCAACTTTATGCTTATATTCAATATAAGACATTATTCCCCAAGGTGTCTCCCGTTGCTTATCCCATTGGTCTTTAGGAACGCAAATCTCAGGGGTCCTTTTTTGGAATTTAACAGCATCGCATCCCGCTTTTATAGAATCATCAATTATTTTTTTAGCAAAATCAAGTGAACCATTATGATTAATTCCAATTTCCGCAATAAAATAACACGGTTCACCTTCACCGATATATTTATTTCCAACTTTAACTTTATTCATTGTTTTCTCCTTTTTTCGCTGATATTATTTTCTCACAGAATTCCCTGAAAGCTCCGCCTCCTCCGGTTGTTCTGCATTCATAATCAACGTAGTCCTTTATATAATCAAAAGCATCAGCAGGGCATGCTGAAACGCCTACGGTTTTTATTATTTCCAAATCATTCATATCATCACCGATATACGCGATTTCTTTTCTATCAAGCCCGCGACGTTGCATTATTTCGTTTAATACTTTCAGTTTATCTTTTACACCTAAATGAATTTCATCTATTTTTAATTTTTCAGCACGTTTCTTAACTGGAAGGGAGTCCTCACCTGTAATTATCCCCACATCTACACAGGCAAATTTCCTAAGGCGTTCCACTCCCATTCCGTCACGGTAATAAAACTTTTTAAGTTCTTCACCTTGTTCGGAATAATAAACAGCGCCATCCGTTAAAACTCCATCGCAATCCGTTAGCAGATACTTTATTTTTTGCATTTTCTCTATTAAATATTTACTCAAAATTCATACCTCTTTTTCTACCAGCAAGTCCAACCGCCATCAACAACGAGATTAGCCCCGGTCATGTAACTCGATGCATCACTAGCTAAAAACACTACTGCTCCGCGGTATTCAGTCCTTTTTGACATCCTGCCAAGCGGCGTTTTATTTGAATATAATTTCTGGAAGTGTGTATCCTGATTATTTTCAACTCCGCCCGGTGATAAGGTATTAACGCGAACGCCTTTTTCACCCCAATAAGCAGCGAGATAACGGGTAAAATTTAAAACAGCACCTTTCGTTGTCGGATAAGCCGGTGATTTGTAAAACTTTTGCTTTCCATTTTCATCACGGTAAATAGATTGATCAGGCGCAACGATTCCGTAAGTCGAAGCAACGTTTATAATACTTCCGTATCCCTGTTCAGCCATATACGAACCTACCACCTGGCAGATTAAAAACATACCCGTTATATTTACATCAACCATTTTTTGCCAGACATCAAGGGGAAGATTCTCAAACTTAGACATCTCCGCTGCCATTTTTGGGTTCTCGAACATTTCGTTTATAGCTGCATTATTAACGAGAACGTCAATGCGCCCCCATTTATCCAATACCCGTTGTTTTAATACCTCAAGCGAATTCTTATCAGTAATATCAACGCCAACTCCCATGCTTTTCGTTTCAAGATTAGCTGCAATCTCCACGCAGACTTTTTCATCAAGATCGCAAACAACAACGTTACTCCCGGCTTCGGCTAATGCCTTACAATGCTCTTTGCCTAAAAGCCCTGCCGCCCCCGTAACTATGGAAACTTTATTTTTTAGCGAAAAATCTTCTAACATTTTATATCCTCAATTCACTTTTGGCTGCCCGATACGTTTGAATACTGCCGAGACCGGCTCGCCTCTTAACTTATTTTTCACATTACCGTCTTCAACGGCTTTTTTAACCATAGGAAGAACGTCTTTAAAAGCTAATATTGTATATTCAATGTCTTTTTTTGTATGTGAAAAAGAAATGTTATGATACCCTGCCCATAGAATTCCGCGTTTAATCATCTCCTGTTGAATCAAAGATTTTATTTCTAAAATATTTCCGGCAGAAGGATCAATGGTCATTAATGTACGGGGTTCAAAACCGATTATGTTTAAATAATTCATTTCAAGTTTTCTAATAAGTTCAAGTAACGCATTTTTAAGTATTTTGCCTTTTTCAAACAAATACTTTTGAACATTTTTTTCCCGCATTTCTTGGATTGTTACTTTACACGCTGCCAGGGATAATGCCTCGCCGCCGAACGTTGTGTAAAAGAAAACCTCGTTCTCAAAAACTTTCATAACATCGGCTTTTCCCGTTATAATTGAGATAGGCATTCCGTTTGCGCATGCCTTTGAATACGTTGCCAAATCAGGCTTAATATTGAAATATTCCTGTGCTCCGCCTAAAGCAAGGCGAAAACCTGTCCACATTTCATCAAAAATTAAAACAGTGCCGTTTTTTTCGCAAAGTTCTTTTACCTTCTCCAGATAACCGGGTTTAGGCGGTTCGAATACAGCCGGCTCCATAATTACGCAAGCAATGTCATCATCCAAAGATTTTTCTAAAGATTCAATATCGTTGTAATTGATTGTAAAAGAAAGGTCTTTAATGCTTTGAGGTATACCTTTATTCCTATCAGTAACGGAAATATACCAATCATGCCAACCGTGATACCCACAACCCAAAACTTTATTTCTGCCTGTGTACGCCCTAGCTGCGCGAATTGCCGCGCTTGTAACATCAGCCCCGGTTTTGCTAAACCTAACAGCTTCGGCGTTTGGTATAACGTCTTTAATTAACTCCGAAACCTCTACTTCAAGCGGGTTAATAAGAGAAAAAACAATGCCTTTTTCCAATTGTTTTTTAATTGCTTTATCCACTGAAGGATATTTATAGCCTAAACTAAGAGGTCCAACACCCATTACATAATCAAGGTACTCGTTGCCATCAACATCCCAAACATGACACCCTTGGCCTTTTTCAAGATAAATTGGCGCAACGCCTCGGGTAAATTGCGTAGGACCTTTTGCAAGGGTTTGTGTATGTGAGGGAATAAGCCCCATTGAACGTTTGAATAGTTCTTCTGATTTTTGAATTTTAGGATAATCTTTATTAAATCCTACTTTATTTGCCATATTTAAACTCCAACATTAAAAAATTTATTAAGGATTTTCTCGCTCATCTGTTCCGGTGTAAACCCTTCATACTCAAGAATATCATCTAATTGAACGGGTTTAAACCATCGCTCATCGAGGGAAATCGGCATAACGGGAATTGACACGTTATTTTTCACTAAAACCTCTGATAGAGCAGTAAATAATCCTCCGGTTAGAAAATGGTCTTCAATGGTTACAATATTTTTTGTTTGCTTTGCTACATCTAAAATTGCAGTTTCATCAAACGGTTTAACCATTCTCATATTAATAAGTCCGGTTTTAATTCCTTTACCTTCAAGTATGTATTTAGTTTTTAACGCTTCGCTAAAAAGCGTTCCGTAAACAAGAATAGTAACGTCTTCACCTTTTGAGATAATTTCTGCTTTGCCGATTTCAAAATCTTCGTTATGTTTAAAATCGCTTTGCCGTGTGTTATAACGAATGTAAGTAGGGTTAGGAGAAGTTAATACTTTTTCAAGCCCATTCATACAATCCTGTTCATCAGCCGGGCAGAATACGTGCATATTGGGTATGCCTCGCATTATTGAAACGTCCTCAATTGCCTGATGCGTTGGTCCGTTACCCGTTGACAATAATCCCGGTACAAAAGCAACGAGTTTAACAGGCAAATTAGGATAGCCTGCATCCGTTCTTACAAACTCAAAACAACGCATTGACAGAAAAGCGGCTAAAGCATGGACAACGGGTATTCTCCCGCGTAAAGCTAGACCAGCTGCCGTACCTATTAATGCCTGTTCAGTAATGCCGGTATCAACAAAACGGTCTTGCAATTTATCAGGGAAATCCCTTAAAAGAGCTCTATTTTCAGCTGTCATTACAACGAAACGCTCATCTTGTTTCATTAATTTTTTTAATATACTTTGATAATCCACTTAATTCTCCTTATTTTAATTTCTATGCGTTTTGCATTAACTCTTTTTCAAGCTCTTTGGCTTCGTCCTGTGTGAAACTGCAAAACCATCTGTCTACTCGTTCTTGAATACTTGGAACGCCTTTACCCCGTATAGTATCAGCTATAATCACGCTCGGTTTTTCTTTTTTAAAAGGTATTTTATTAAACGTTTCATCAAGCCACGCGAAAGAATGACCGTTTCCTCTTTCTACAGCACAACCGAATTCTTTGAATTTATTGTCAAGAGGCTCCATTGGAATTAAATCTTCAGTTCTTTTGTTAGCCTGTATTTTATTTTTATCTATAATTATGATAAGGTTATCGAGTTTATACGAAGCGGCAACGAGTAAAGATTCCCAGTTAGAACCTTCGTTTAATTCGCCGTCTCCGATAATTACTACAACCTTATTCTTCTTTCCAAGAATTTTAAAATCCAGCGCAACTCCAATAGCAACGCCTAAACCATGGCCAAGTGAACCCGAATGAAATTCTATTCCGGGTATGTTGGGGTTTGGATGTAAATAAATATCATCATTTGTTTTCCAGTTATTATCTATCCGGCTTTTTTCTAAAATTCCTTTTTCCACAAATACGCTGTATAAAGCAGGAACAGTGTGGCCTTTAGACAAAAAAACGTAATCCCTATCATCATTGTTTAGATTATCTTTATTTATGTTTAAATATTCGCTGTAAAGATAAGTAACGATATCAACTAAGGATAAGGATGACCCGGCGAAACACCCTGGTCCTGTTGCCATTTTTAAAATAATTTTTCTCGCTTCTGTAGCGGTTGATTTCAATTTCTCAAGTTTGTTTTTATCCATTTTTTTCCCTTTTATTAAATTTGCCTTGTTTGGCTTCTTTGTATGGTTTTTAATTCGCTTATATGATTTCTATACCAGTTAACGCCAATGTACTTTTCGTTAATCTGATATATTTGCGGTTCAGTTTCAATTAATGACAAAATATCATCTAACCCGAATTTTTCGTTTTTATAATAAAGTTTATCAAAAACCGTTTTAATAAACTCATAATCTTCCTTATAATCTATTGTAAACCGATGGGACATTGAATAATCAAACCCACTATCCCATGTAACATTTCCTATTCTATACTTATCAGGATTTTCCCATATATACGGTGTGGTGTGTTCCCTCTCAAAATCAAGAGTAGCGTTTTCCCATGCTTGCTTTAAAATATCCATGTGCATAATTTCAACATCATTTCCGTCCGGATACGTTGCAGGGTGAAGATTGCTCACAAAGTCATATTCGTTTTTATTGCGGATAAAATACCCTATAACTATATCAATTATTTCAGGATCAATTAAGGGTACGTCAGAAGGGATCTTAACAACAGCATCCGCATCAAATTCTTGCGAGGCTTTAAAGTGCCTATCAAGAAGGTCTGTCTCATGCCCGCGAAAAACGTTAAACCCCTCTCTTTTGCATATATCTACAATTACATCATCTTCCTGGTTTTGCGTAGTAGCTACAACGACTGTACCTGCTGATTCTGATAACATTACCCTTTGCACCATTCTAACGAGAAGTTCTTTGCCTGCTATGGGTAATAGGATTTTATCAGTTAACCTCGTTGAACCCCTACGTGCCTGTATGACAGTAACTATCTTCATATTCACCTTTTTTCTGTAATAGATTTCTGCATACATTTGCTATATTAAATGCAGAACGCCCATGGTTTTGCAAAGGCAATAGTTTTTTCAATTCATCAATATTAAAATACGAATGACATTCTTTACCCAATGCAAGACCAACGTATACAACGGATGAAAATTGCGTTATCAATACATCGCAATTTGCGATCATTTCTTCGGTGTTACCTTTACGGAAAATTAATGAGCCAGGCGCGTATTTATTAATTTCTTTTTTAGCGCGTTTAAATTTCTCGTTCGGATGCAATTTAAAAATAAGTTGCCTTCCGTTAGCAATTTCCATGCATTTCTTTAAAAATTTTTTCCTGTTATCATATTTAAAAGTTTCTCTAGTATCCGAAGTCGCTGCCATTACATAACCGTTTAAAGGAAAATCGTTGTCTAAAAACTTTTCCATATTATCAAAATTCGGAATACCCGTAACAACGATTTTCTCCGGTTTAACGCCTTTTTTAATAAATAAATCGCGGTAACCTTCAGAAGCAACGCAAAACTTTTGATATGAATCAGATAAACCGAATGTAGAAGTGCTAGCAAGCCATCTTGGAAACTTAAACCACTTAACGAGATAATAAAAAAAATTTTCAGGATCGGTCATTCCCTCCTGAACAAGCACAATGGGTTTATTTCGTATATTATTAGGAACGTATAAATCAACGGGAAGCAATACCAAATCATAATCATTACTTTTTGCGCCATCGTCAATTTTTAAATTATTTTTTTGCATATATTCCAAAGACAATCCTCTGAAAACTCCGCCGAAAATTGAGAATTCAAGTAAACCCTTTTCCTTTAAATATCTTAAATACCCCTTATCAGCGTAGAACGGTGAAAAGTAACAATCAAAGTCTTTTTCCAGATGTATTGAAATTTGATGCATTATCGTTGTTTGATTATATGACCCGCCGATAAACAATACCTTTTTCTTTGACATGAAAAACTCCACAAAATCTTATCAATCATGTTAAATTATTAATTTCAATTCTTGAGCTAAAAATATTTAAACTAAGAAAGGGAGTAAAGCCAAATAC
>CAYUYT010000158.1:0-8609 GCA_964449345.1 uncultured Spirochaetia bacterium
TTTCTCCTTAATATTTAATTTACACATTTAATGAGAAATACCAACTTAATTATTGTGCATATTCCGGTCAAATAAGGCCAGTGATTCCGTTTTAAACCCTACCACTTTTGCTGCGAAGTCGATTGTCAATTTTAAGTTAATCTTAGTGGCCTAGATTAGTCAAATCATTACCGTATATTTTTCTCATAGATTCTCCCTTTAGCTCCTCTTTGAGTAAAGATGGAGGATTAGTAAAAGTTTGGGTATATAAGAGAAACACCGCTGTATCACAATTTTTAAGTAAAGAGGGCGGTTTTTTTTATACGTTGTGATTATGAATTTAAGATAGCTAGGCGTAGGGGGCTTTCTCTTCTCTTCAAGTCCCCCTTTACTCGAAGGGGGATTTAGGGGGATTTGCCTTTGTTCAAGCCCCTGCTTTATCAAAGGGAAAAGGTATTGTATGTAAGATTAACGAATCCTATGCGTGTCAACGCTATTACCTATATGTTCTAATTATTTTATTAGGATTTATTGACTTTGATTAGTAGTAAATATTAAGGCTAATTATATTTATGTGGATAAACGCGTTGCTTTCTATTTTATTCATTATCAATTTACTTGATTTTTTTTAAATTTTATAATATAAACAAAGAGATTTGGCAAGGATATTATATGGAATTTGATTACACAGAATTGGCCCGTTTTTTTGATAATCTTGGTGCATATTTATTTGCTCGGCAGGGTGATCTTGGTTTAATCGAGGAGCAATTACCTTTAATTGAAAAATATTTGAATGACCGCTCAAGTATAAAAGAAAAAGATATTTTTATAGAAAAAATGTCAAAAATTTCTAAAATGCTAGGCATCGTTCGTAAGCACGTTGATTATATAAAAAACAAAATAGAAAAACCTCAAGAATAATGTTTTACTCCGCAATTCTATAAAAAAAATATCATAGTCTGTTGCGTTAATTATAGTTTTTTAAAATACATTGTCCATGCAATAATCATATATGCGCATGGTAGAATCAAAACTCTTAAACTTATTAACAGTGGAATTGATTTGGTATATTTTTAAATACTTAATCCCTGTTAAAAAAAAATTACAAGAATAATTATCATTGCAATATTTGCTATTACCAGGGTTTTGCCTTAATATTTGTTTGCCTGATACCAAATTTTTTTATGAGCTAAGGTTTTTTTCGTTCTAAATCCGTATGCATGGTTAGGTTTTACTTTTTCTAAAATTAATGAAATTCCCAAAACAAGGAGTAAAAAACCGATACCTATATCCACCAAAATAATCAAATAAAAATCATTACCCCCTTTAAAATAATTTTTCGGGTATTGTATATCATTAAAAAAATATGATTTTAAATCCATGAATGTTTTTTGATGTTGAATATAATATTTGCTCGGATAAAAGTTAATTTGCGTTTTATTATGTAACTTTTTCTACCAGTCCGAGTCATCCTCGTAATCTTCTTCATAATCATCGTCATCATCATCCCAGTCCGAATCATCTTCATAATCTTCCTCGAAGTCATCATCGTAGCTTTCATCCGCGGCTTCATCAAAATTCTCTTCGTAATCGTCGTTGAAATCATCATCAAAGTCATCGAAATCATCTTCGTACCAGTCGTCATAGAACGCGTCATCATCCCAGTCGTAGTCCCAATCGTCATAAACCCAGGCATCGTCCCAATAATCCCAGTCATCGTAATCATCCCATACGAAGTAAGCTATCGGTCCGAAAACATCATCCCATAAAGGGTCATAATAATCATAAGGAGGAGCCCATCTACCTCTTCTTATGTCGTCTAGAGACGCAAAAATTTCCTGTAATAGCTTCCTAATTCTTTGAAGAAATGTAGAAGTAAAAATACTCGTGTCTTCTATCATTTGTACTTCATACCTAAACCATCGCCTTGCTTCAAAAAGAACGCGTTCTTGAGAATTTCTTGACATTCTTCTGTATAAAGGATGGTTCATAATTAAACCGGCAAAAAATCGGTCAGCATCAACCATATCCCCTTCAACCAGCGCTCTCATTAATCTTTTTTCAAGTAATCTGGAATCAAACGGCATAACAAACTCCTTTTAGAATTTTTGTTTACTTGTTATTCTATTAAACAGTTTTATTTTGATAAGTCAATTATTATTTTATAAAATAAACAAATAATTATACAAAAGTTGTTAATATTTTTTTATTTTATATTTGTGTTTAATTTCACGTTTTTAAAAACATTGACAAAATTTTACGCTGATACTATACTAAATTTAGGGTTTTTAAAACAAAAGATATGATTACAAAAGAACAAAAATTAACTTTAATTGTATTTGGTTTTGCCCTGATACTTGGCATATTGATATTATTTTTAAGAAAATCCGGTATTAAAATTTTACCAGAAGCGTATAAAACAGGAGAGAAAAGTATTTTTTATAATTTGCGCAAGGGTAAAAAATAAATAATTAATGTAATTTAATAACTGCCGATTAAAGATAATGAGAATAGTATTATCGAGGTAAACTAATGGCTGAAGAGAGTAATATTTTAACAAATGAAGAAGACGATTTCTTAGATGAAATAGATGATACGGAAATAGTTGCGCTATCGGAAAATGAGCTTGATGATATTCTAAACGATGTCGAGCTAGCCACGGATAATTTATCTTCTGCGGAGGATATTCAAACCCATGAACAAAACTCTTCATCGGAAGATGATTTTGAAGTGGGCGATGTTATTCCCGAACACGATGTTATTACCGCGGATACACTTGAAAGCGATGAAATAATAACCGTTGATTCTCTTTCGGAAGACGAAAGCCACGGTTCTGAGGATTTTGAGAATACAGAAGCTTTTACCGAAGATTTAAACACACCCGTCGATGAAATTAATACTGATGAATTGGAGCATATCGAAGAAGAAAATTTTGAAGCTGAGAGTGACGGTTTTGAGGAAGAAAGCATTATAGAGGATTTTGACGATGATATTCAGGAAGATATACTGGAAGAGGTCAAGGATTTGGATGACGACTCAATAACAGATGAAATACAGCCGTCAGAGCAAAGTGATGAATTAGAAAATTCAGGTTTTTACGGCGCTTCTGATGAAGATGAAACAATAGCTTTAAGCGAAGACGAACTAGACGGAATTTTACAAGGGTCAGAAGTAGTGGAATCGGATGAAATGGATATAGTTGAAGACACTATAGATATGGATTTTGAAGACACCGCTGATGCAGACATTGAAGAGTCGGAAGAAATTGTAGTACTTGACGGGCATGAATTAAATAAAAGACTGGGGGAAAACGATTACTATCCGCAAACAGATGACGTTTCTGTTGGCGAATTTACCGTGTCAGACGATGTTTCGGAAAGTATTGAATCGGATGAACCTGCTGAAAAAATTGAAACTGAAAAGAGTGAGGATATGGGGCCATTAGACGAAATAGAAGAGGATGAAACTCTATCACTTGATGATTTGGATAATACTGATTTATTGGATGATATTACCGATGAAACAGAAGTAGAACAAGCAGCTTCTACTGTTGATACTTCCGTTGTCGAAACCGTGGAACCCGAAGAAATTGACATTGTGGAAGAATTGCCGGACGAAGAAAGCACAATTGATGATGATTTTACCAAAGCAGAGTCAACGGAAATCATTGAAGATATTGATGTTTCAATTGAGGAAACCGAAAATCTTTCAGATGAATCCGTTAATGATTTAGAGGACGATATGATAATCGAACCGGAAATTGAAGATGACATTGAATTATCAGTCCCAGAAGATGAAATAGAAGAAATTACGATAGATGATCTTGAAAGCGATACTGATATTGATTTGTCAATTGACGATGTCGCTATACAAGAACCGGAAACCATTACCGGTGAAATAGAAGCCGTTGCTGAAACACAGGAAAAAACAGTAGCTGAGCATGATGAGGACGAAAGTGACGCATTCACAATAGAAGAGAGTTTACCCGAAGAAGCACAAACCGAACAGGAAACGGAAATTATAGGAGAAGAAAGCGGGCTGGATGAGATTGATGTTAGTGATGAAATAATTGAAGAACCCGAAGAAACTTTTGCCGTAGAAGATACAATAGGCGTTGATGATACAGGGGAACTTGAAGGAACCGGGCAAGATATCGTTGTTGATGAAGTTTCTGACGAACCATTCGGCGTAAGCGATACTATTGGAGTTGATCAAGGGTTAGACGAAGACAGTATAGATATTGAAGAATCTTTCGAAGAAACCGTTGTTACACCGGAAGAAATGGCAGACGAATTCGGCGCTGATTTGCAGGAGGTTGACGAAAACGCTTCAATTGCTGCGGAAACGGTTTCCGAATTATCTGATGATGATATTATAGAAGAATCGGCAGACCAAGGCGTTACCGAGGAAATTGATATTGGCGACATATCCGGCGAACCGGAAGAAATTATTTCCATGGACGATGATATTGAAATTGAAGAACCCGAAGAATTTGGCGCTGAATTAGGCGATGAAACCATTACTGATGAACTGGAAACCCTCGAAAGCCAAGAACCTATTGGTGAAGTGTCTTCTACCCAGCCACTTGATTCAGACGAAGTTGACGAAGCTGTCGGCGATGATTTTGAATCGCCTGTTGAAATGGACTTTGAGCTTGATGAAGGAGCAGAAGAAGTTTCCCTTGAGATTGAAGAAACCGGTAGCGGAACTGAACAGGTTGATTTCGAAGACCCTGTTGCCGAGGAAGAAGAACTTTCACCGGAACTTGCAGAAACTGATGTAGTAAGCGAGGAACTCGTTGAAACTGTTGAGGTTGAACAGGAAGAGGAACAACAAGGGACTTCACCGCAACCTAGTACAGATGATACAGGGGGGCTTCAAGCAATTTCAAAGGGCCAGCTTAAAGAAATGTTGTTGTATATTGATAATTTATTCGGTGAATTGCCCGAAGAAAAAATAAAAGAATTTGCAAAATCAAAATACTACGATTTATATAACAACGTATTTGATGAGCTTGGAATATAATTAATGGGTTTACTTGAAAAAGCGCGTTATTATAGAATGGGCTTTCGCGAGAAAGCAAAATACTGGTTAAAAAAGTGGGGTATGGACGCAACTCCCGCTGTTACTGAAACTGCGCCCGAAGAAACTGACCCGGAATCTCAAACAACCCTCGACCGAAAAATTCACGATATGAATACGCTGTTTGAAATCGGTAAAGAAATCAACTCATCTCTTGATATTGACGTTTTACTTGAAATTATACTTTTAACATGTATGGGGCAAATGGGGCTTAACCACATTGCCATACTAACGGCACAAGACGAGGAAAGCGATTTTAAATTATCCGGGCAAAGAGGATTAGATGAAATTAACCCTGATGAAGTAGTTATATCTCGAGATAACGCATTTATTAACGACTGTGAAGAAAACGAAGAATTGGTAAGAATAACCGAACTTTCTGAAAAACCCGCAGCAGTGCAACTGCAACCTTTGTTTGAAAAGCTTAAAACAGCTTTAATTGTCCCTATGATAGCAAAAGGCGAGATAAATGGGCTTTTGGTTTTGGGCAAGAAAATGAACGCAGGGGAATATACCAAAGAAGATGAAGATTTTCTGCAAATGCTTGCATCAATGGCATCAATTGCTGTGCATAACGCCATGCTATATACAAATTTATTTAAGGCAAATCAAGAACTTGATAAAAATTTCAGGGAATTTTCAACATTATATGAAATTTCTAAGATAATAAATTCATCCGATGAACTTGAAGAAGTTTTAAAACTCGCATTGGAAACCATGTCAACGGGTTTTGGCGTTGAATGCGCATCAATTTGTTTATACGATGAACATGAAAATTTAACAATTGCCGCTTCCATCGGGCTTGACCAGGAAACCAAAGAAAAATTTGTTATACCCAAAGAAAATCCTACGTTTGAATTAATAATGGAAACGGGAGAGCCCGAAGTATTAACCCAATTTAAATCCATGGGCGATATTGAAATGCTTTTCAGTGAAACGGATTTTAAAAAAATTGACTACTTTCTTTCTTTACCATTAATAAGCTCGGAACAAAAACTCGGCGTTTTAAATATTCACGTTGTTAATCACGGTGAGGGAATAGACAACGAAGAAAAAGACAGGCAACTTTTCTCCTTATTTGCCAGTCAAATAGCTCCGCCTATACTTGCAACGCGTATGCTTGAAAAAGGAGCAACGAAAAAGCTTGATTTGTTTTCTCCCCTTGTTGAAAAACTTGAAGGAGAAATATCCCTTGCCAATGATTTTGATATTCCATTAACCTTTATCTTATTGAGAATACAGGGCGCGCAGAATTTTGAGGATGAAGAAAACGGCATAGAAACAATAATGGGAATGTTAACGGAAAAAATGGCAGAAGGGCAGAACGTATATCGCTTCGGAAAAAACCGACTTTTATTGGCAATGCCTAACGTGGCACAGGAAGAATCTTTTGAGTTTATTAATTCAATAACAACGGAGATACGTTCTTCTATAAAATGGGTTACGCTTGAATTTTCAAATGTTATTTATCCCGTTGACGGCAAATCCGCCCGCGAATTACTGTTTAAAATCGAATAACGTATAAACATTTATATTTACAATATAAATTTTATTTCCAATAAAAAAACGAGTTTAAATAAAAATAAAATTTTAAATAACGCGAAATTCGATATATTTTTTATTTCAATAAACTTAACTTTTTTTACTTTATTAAAAAGCGACATTGGCCAATGTCTTTCTTGTAGCTGATAATATTATTAACATAGGACAAAATTGTTCAATAATCTATCTATTTCGAAATTGAATCGGTGTATAAAAAAGTGATTTATGTTTTAAAAATTATTGGTATAATATATAGATTGCGTTTTATATATTTAAAAATTTTAGAAAATTATTTAATATTTTATAATAGATTAGTATTTTTTTAGCTAAACAGTAAATTGTACGGGAGATTAATTGACCTTGATGCATATTTTTTTATAAATTATTAACAAGCGGTGAAAGGGGGAATTCGTTACTACACGGTTAAAAAATATTTACTTAAAACGGGAATAATTATGGCAAAAATAAAAGAAAACGATTTTTTAGAAGAAGAGATTGAGACAATTCTTGCAGAGGATATAAAATTTAAAGGTACGTTAAAATTTTCAAAAACATTGATGATTAAAGGCGACTTAGACGGCAAAATAATTGCAGAAACAGGTCATCTTTTTTCAGGGAAAAAAGCCACCATACACGCGGATATAATCGCGGAAAACGTCTCTAACAGAGGCGCTATTTACGGAAATATAAAAGCAGAAGATAAATACGAACTTTTTTCCACAGGCATTACCAAAGGCGATGTAACGTGCAAAGATTTATACGTTGAAAGCGGTGCAAAATTTAACGGAAAAAGCAATATGAAAATAACGGAAAAGAAAAAAAACAGTGAAAAAGTAAACAATAAACCAAAAAATGAAAAAGTAAAAGGAACGTAATTGTCATATAGAGTTGCATTAAAAATTCTACAGGATTATATAAGACTTAACAATTTGAGGTATACTCCTCAGCGCGAAGAAATATTAAAAATCTTTTTAGAAACCAAAGGTCATATCACAGCAGAAGAACTATATAAAAAAGTTAATGAGCAATTTAGTGAAATTGGAGTTGCTACCGTAAGGCGTTCACTTAATCTATTCGTTGACTGTAAGATAGCTTCAAGAATTAAATTCGGAGACAACAAATCTGTATACGAACCGAGTTATGCACACCATGACCATCTAATCTGTGTTCAATGTGGTAAAATTATAGAGTTTAACAACGAAAGAATTGAAGAATTACAGCAACGCGTTGCCAATGAAAACAATTTTATTATTAATCACCATAAACTCGTTATTTATGGGCTTTGTCAGGATTGCTCCAAAGAAAACGCTTAATATGTAAAATTTGAAATATCAATAGACAAAAATAAAATTTAGTTAAAATTTTAGTTTACAAATATAAGTTTCACTTTTTCAAATTCAGTCTATTTGCTTGTAGAGATAGAATTTTAAAAAATTATATATTATTAATTAAAATAATTGTAAATCGATATTTTAACTACATAAGAAACTGTAATCCCCCTCCTTTAAACTATAGAATATATCTTAAAAAAATGATAAAAATAAAGGCCGGTAGTTAACACAGAACTGCTTTACTTACGAAAAATATTTTTACTAAGAATCAAAGCATAATGCTATAATATCAAATATTTGCTATCTCAATTGCCTTTCTCTACAATCAACGTATAGACTTCGGGCCCGGCAACGGCGACAATTTCTTTTCTATGAATTATTTTTTCTATCAGTTCGTAATTCGAATATATAAAACGAAAATAATCACGGGCATTTTATTTCAGTTTTTCTATCTCTTCAACGGAAAGCCCGGTTATTTCGCTAATCAACGCAACGTCCATACCTTTTCGGAGCATTTTTTTAGCTGCATCTATTTTTTCTTCTTTTCTTCCGGTCTTGATACCTATTTCTTCACCTTGTTTTATTCCTTGTTTTATTCCTTTTTTGATACCTATTTCTTCGCCTTCTTCTTTTGCTTTTTTTCTAATTCTATCTGCAAGTTCTGTTAACATAGAT
>CAYUYT010000159.1:0-5890 GCA_964449345.1 uncultured Spirochaetia bacterium
TATTCTTTCGGCGGGATTTTCCCATTCTTCATCTAAACTTTCATTTTTTTTAACGGTTTAAAAACTTCTGCGTTATTTAAACGAATAATATTCTCTGAATAAAGACGCGGAGAAAATATAAAAAGTAATATGATGATAATTTTTATTCTTGTCATTGTTTTTATGTCTTTTTTTGTATATTTTTTTTATATTATCAACGTTGAACATTAATTTGTCAATCTTAATAAAATATTATTTTTACAATTTTTTTATATATTTATGAAAACAATAAGTATTGATTTTTTTTCTTTAAAAAAATTTTTTCTTGATTTAAATTGTTAAATTTGAAATGATTTAATTTCACGGTATCAATTCGATGCGGTAAATACTTTATTAAATAAAATATATATTTCTAAGGAGGATTTAATGAGTAAGGATATTTTAGTTTTAAATTGCGGAAGTTCTTCTGCTAAATATCAGTTAATGGACTGGGATAATCAGAAAGTTCTTGCAAAAGGCGTAGTAGAACGCGTTACTATCGGTGATTCATTTATTAAACATGAAGCTCACGGAAAAGACGAAGTGAAGATTGAGCATGATTGTCCTAATCATACAGAAGCAATCAAATTAATTTTGAGTACATTGACTGATGATAAAGTCGGAGTTATAAAAGACATGTCATCAATTAAAGCAGTTGGGCACAGAACTGTACATGCAGGTGAACAATTCGCTCAGTCCGTAAAAGTTGACGACAAAGTTATTAAAGCTCTTGAAGAGTGTTCGCACTTAGCGCCTCTTCACAACCCGCCAAACCTTGCGGGCATTAAAGCAGCAATGGAAGCTCTACCGGGCGTTTCTAATGTTGCTGTTTTTGACACGGCATTTCATCAAACAATGCCAAGACATGCGTATATTTACGCGATTCCTTATGAATATTATGAGGAACTCGGTGTACGTAGATACGGTTTCCACGGCACAAGCCATTTATACGTATCAAAACGCGCTGCTAAATTGTTAGGCAAAGACCCAAAAGACTGCAAAGTCATAACTTTGCATATCGGAAACGGTGTTTCTCATTGTGCTGTTAAAAACGGTGTAAGCGTTGATACTTCAATGGGTTTAACCCCGCTTGAAGGCGCAGTAATGGGAACGCGTTGCGGTGATATTGACCCTTATATCCCGATTTTCTTACAGAAAAACAAAGGTTTAAGCCCTGATGAGGTTGATAAAATTTTAAATAAAAAATCCGGTGTTCTTGGCATAACCAAACAATACACTGACAGACGCGATATTCAGGAAGCGGCAGAAAAAGGTGATGAATTATGCGCTTTAGCTCAGACTGTTGAAGCTTATAGAATACGAAAATACATAGGCGCTTATGCTGCTGCAATGGGCGGAGTAGATGCCGTTGTGTTTACAGCCGGTGTTGGCGAGAACTCAAAAATTATCCGCAAGCAAGCTTTAGAAGGCCTTGAGTATATGGGACTTGAGTTTGATGATGCGAAAAACAATACCCGCGGAAAAGAAGCTGAAATTACAAAAGACGGTTCAAAAGTAAAAGCGTTTGTAATTCCAACGAACGAAGAACTCGTTATTACCGAAGACACTGTTGCTATTTTAGAAGGTACGTATAAAACGCATACCGAATATACATATTCATTTCAAAAATAAGCAATTGTTTATAAATAAAAGGGCGGTTAAACTTTTATCCGCCTTTTTTTTCGAAATTTGATTTATTTAAAACACTCGTAAAAGTTTAAACCCACAATTTTAAAGTGGTCATATTAATCAATATCTCCTATTTATTATATCAACATATAAATTTTTAAACTTTCGCTCCAAATTAAACTTAATTTTTTGCCCGATTAAATTTATTAATTGACAATAAAATATAAATCATAAATAATTAGACAAAAATAAAGGATTCCATGTATGAAAAAATTATCCGTTATTCTATTATTATCTGCATTATTGATGAACATTCGAATATTTGCAAAAAACAGAGGGTGTGCTTTTCGAGGTGCAATTAACGGAATAAAAGTGAAGAGTTTTCGATGCGAAATAGAACGCGCAGGAGTTATGCCGTATTTGTTATTCGGAGTAAAATTTAAAGGCCATTATTACATGGTGGATTTAAAAGGCATAACTTTTGAAACGGGAAGAAAAAGGTTTAGCATTAAACTAATGAAACTTAAAAATGGAAAAGTTGTAAGTATTTTTAAAGGAAAATCCTACGGCCATGTTCGGAAAGTAAAATCCCGTTACAGAGGAGTGCGTTTACAATTTGAATTAAAAAACAGGCGTAATGAAATTTTACGATTAAACGGAATTTTTATGTGGGATTCAAGGCCACTAAAAACTATTAAGAAAACAGGGCTTTTCGTTCTCAAGTTTAGCGGAAAAACAGCAAAGAAAAACAACGTAAAATTAACGCGTTGGAGCAATGGTTTTAAAATAAACGCTATTATTATAGTTAAACGCGGAGAAACAATTAACGCATCAATATTTTTTCCCTCTAACAAGCCTGGCGTTTATCGGGGTAAAAACGTTAAAGCACGCATTATGCACATGGTATTCAAAAAACGTTTAAGTTCAAAATTATGGAAATCTTTATCCTGCGTAGTTCGTGTTAAAACAAGTGGTAAAAGTTTAAGAGTATTTTTTAGCGGCATAGCAAAGTATAAAAACAGAAAAATGCGTTTTAACGGATATTACCGGAATTAATTTTGTGCTTGAAACGTGTTTTTTTCTTGAAATAAAAACAGGATACAAATATATTTAACTAAATTTACTTCGGAGTATTAGTATGCTTGCAGACCGAACAAAAGTAATTGATTCTTCAGGGATTAGAAAAGTATTTGCTCTTGCAGCGACTATGAAAGACCCAATAAATTTATCAATAGGACAACCTGATTTTGACGTTCCTGATGAATTTAAAAAGAGCGCAATTGCTGCAATAGAAAACGGAAAAAACGGATACACTCAAACAGGCGGATTAAACGAACTTCGCGAACTTATTAAAGCGCATATTAATAAAACGCGTTCCCGCGATTTTGACGATGTTTTCATTACTTCGGGAGTATCCGGCGGCTTGCTCCTTGCTATTATGGTTTTGGTAAACCCCGGGGATGAAGTTTTAATAACTGATCCTTATTTCGTTATGTATAAACACCTCGTTAATTTAATGGGCGGCGTTCCTAAGTTTATAGATACGTATCCTGATTTTCATTTGCGCGCAGATGAAATAGAGAAAAAGATAACGAAAAAAACCAAAGTATTAATACTGAATTCTCCTAACAACCCCACGGGCGCTGTTTACACAAAAGATGAACTGAAAATGGTTGCGGAAATTGCTAAAAAACACGGTATATTTATAATCAGCGACGAAATATACGATGCTTTTTCTTATGACGGCGATTACGAATCAATTTGCACTTATTATGAAAATTCTCTGCTTTTAGGGGGTTTCTCTAAAACATTGGCAATGACCGGCTGGCGCGTTGGATATGCAGCAGGCCCGGCTGAAGTTATTTCTGCAATGATAACCATACAGCAATATACTTTTGTTTGCTCTCCCTCTATGGCGCAGTATGCTTGTCTTCATGCACCTGATTACAATATATCAGAGTATGTTAAAGATTACACCTTAAAACGCGATACGATTTATCAGGGTTTAAAACAAGGCGGTTTTGAAGTGAATAAACCCGGCGGGGCGTTTTACATTTTCCCAAAAGTTAAATTTGGCACAGATTCCGAATTTGTTGAAAAAGCAATAAAAAATAACGTGTTAATAATTCCCGGGTCTGTTTTTTCTGAAAAAAATACGCATTTTCGGATTGCTTTTGCCGCTCCACTAGAAACCATAAAAAAGGGCGCTGAAATTTTATCTAATTTGAAAGGTTAATAATGGAAAATAAAAATAATTACAACCACAATAAAAAATTTTCAAAACCTAAAAATAACTATAAACAAAATAATTCAGAGAATAGTTCAAGTAAAAACGAAAAAGAAAACAAGAATAATACCGCAAATCATAACAAAAATAGTAATAACAATAATACAACGCAGGATAACAAATCAAATCCGAAAAGATTTAATAAACACAGAAGAAACAATAAAAAGAAAAAATTTCACAAGAAGAAATATTCGAGCGAAAATAAATTTACAAAACCTAAACAAAACATTGTTTATGAAATTTGCCCTGTTTGCGAAAAAAAAATAACCGAACCGTTTTACGCCATCAAAGAACGGGAAAGCGGAAAAAACGCTCATTTTGAATGTATTTTAAAAAAAGTTGCAAATGACGAAAAACTTGAGTCCGGTGAAAGAATATACTATCTGGGCGGAGGGAACTTTGGAGTTGTCCGTGAAAAACGATACCGCGGAAGAAAAAAAATCGTTATTAATAAAAAAATCCCGTATAGCACCAAAAAGTAATTATCAATTAAAGCATTATAGGAAATTATTGCATCTGTCTTCCGGTTTAATTGCAATATTTTACTATTTTTTTTCATTTAACGAAGAATTATTTATTTTTACTTTATGGGCTTTTGTTTGCGGAATTTTGCTTTTCGATGTTATACGCCTTTCTTTTCCCGTTATAAACAACCTTGTTTATAAATATTTTGCTTATTTATTTATTGACCGTGAAAAAGATAAAATAAATTCTGCTTCGTATTATTTTTTCGGAGTGCTTTTTTGTATATATTTTTTTCCCGTTGAAGTTGCTGTCAGCGCAATGCTTTTCCTCTCTTTCGGGGATACTGCCGCATCATTCGTAGGTATTCACTGGGGGAAGAGAAAATTAATAGGCAAAAAATCAATTGAAGGATCATTAGCGTGTCTTTTCACATGCTTAATTTTAGCAATATTTTTTCTCCCTGTTCATATTGCAATTATCGGCGCTATCATTGCAACGTTAACTGAAGTTTTACCATGGGATTTGGATGACAATTTAACTGTACCTGTTTTTTCAGGAATTATAATGACTTTATTTTACTAAATACTCACACTTAGTGCATATTCCGGTAAAACTAGTCCCGTTATTCCGGCCTAAACCAGTTCAATTTTTTAATAAAAACGTTCTTTTTTTTCGTTTTTTCAAAAAATCGAATTTATCCATATTTGTAAATTTAAACCTTGAGTTTTTAAAGGTTATACAACCCTCCAATAATCCCTATAATTTATTATATGCAATTTTTTTAACAATATGATTAATACTAAAATTTGCTAGAATATAAAATTCGCTATGGAACGCGCGAAACATATGAAAGAAGAGAATCACCGCTGTATCTCCCTCTTTGAGTAAAGTGGGAGGATTAGTAAAAGTTTGGGCAGGACTTTTTTTTCTCTTCTCTTCAAGTCCCCCTTTATTTGAAGGGGGATTCAGGGGGATTTGCCATTGTTCAAGCCCTGCTTTATCAAAATCAATGGGGATTAAAATAGAATAAATTTTTATATTTTAACGCTAATTAGTATTACTTATAAATTAAATCGAAATGATATAAATACGCGTAATTGAATCGGTGTTATTTTTATTTCAATATAATTATACTAATGTGATTTTAAAATCAAAGTATTGTATATTGTAATTGCTTCTCAACCGACACTTCAAAGTGTCGGTTGCATAAAATTTAAAGTATTATTAGTATAACCTTTTTTACTTTATTAAAAGCGAAATTGGCAGACGTTTCCTTTATAAATAATAATATTATTTACATAGAAACAAATTAGTCAAAAATCTATCTATTTAGAAATTCACGTTAAATATTATTTTTATGATATATTTATTTCATTTTGCAAAAGAATGATTTTTTTTTAATGAGATTTTCAATAAACAATGATATAATACAGTTATCGTATCCAATTAATTTTATTATATAGGACTATTTAATTTATGACAGTTTTTATG
>CAYUYT010000159.1:5900-8557 GCA_964449345.1 uncultured Spirochaetia bacterium
ATGAAATATATTCTCTTTGCGTTGTCATTATTAAGCGGGGTATATTTTTTTATTCATTATCCAAAAATACCGGATACAATTTTAAGAAATATTTTAGCCGCAGTTATTTCTTTATTTTCCGTTTTGTTAGTAGTTGAAATCAACGCGTTTATACGAAAGAAAAATATATTGAATTCAAATACAACGAGAAAGCTTGTCCATATTTTTGTGGGCACTGTTTTCGGAATAACTTGGCTTTTGTTTTCCACGAATTTTTTAACACGCTTTATTGTAACTTTGGTGCCCTTAATGTTCGTTATTCAGTTTATTGCAATAGGAACGGGGAAAATTAAAGACGAACAATTCGTTGCTTCTATGTGCAGAACGGGTAACGCAAAGGAGTTATTAGAGGGAACACTTTATTATTCCGTAATTATGGTAATAATTTCGTTATTATGGTTTTACCTTCCGTCAACCGGCATAAAAAACGCCAATCCAACGGCTTTATTAATTTTGGGTTGTCTAGCCGGAGGAGACGGTTTTGCGGATATAATCGGGCGAAAATACGGAGGTGAAAAAAAATTCGGGCTGAAAGGCAGCGAAAAAACAATAGCAGGCACTACAGCAATGTTTATTTTTTCGTTTACGTTTAGTTTTCTTTTACTTTATTTTTTTTCGTTTAAAATTCCTGCATTTAATCCTATATCCCTCACACTGCCTCTACTCGTTGTTAGCGTTGTTGCTACCTTAATAGAAGCATTATCCCCCAAAGGCATAGATAATTTGACAATATTTGCAGGCGTATCGTTAACTGTTTTGCTTTTATCTTATTTTTTTCCTTTTTTTTGGCCTTTTGATTTTATTAATTTCTAACAGGGAATATGACTATGGAAAACAATTTAACAATTATAAAATTAGGCGGTTCTTTATTAACGGATAAAACAAAGCCCTATACAATGAATCTAAGTGTAGTGAAAAACATTGCAGCAGAAATACGCACTTGTCTTGATAATGGCCTAATTAATAATTTAGCTCTTGTTCACGGGGTTGGTTCTTTCGGCCATCCGCCTGTTATAAAACATAAATTGTATAAAGGCCTTATTAACGAAAAACAATTATTAGAATTATCAATAACGCAAAGCAAAGTTAATGAATTCCGTTTAAAAACCGTAGGTCTATTTCAAAAACAGGGTATTGCATTAAACCTGCTTCATGCATCTTCTGTGTTTACCGGTGAGGGTATGGACATCAGGGATTATTACTTTAACGCTATAAAAGGTTTTTTAAAAATCGGCATGATTCCTTTTATCGGCGGTGATATGATGTATGATGACAAAAAAGGATTTAGTGTATTAAGCGGAGATGAAATTGCAGTACGCCTAACAAGAGAGCTAAATGCTGATAAACTCGTTTTTGCTACGGATGTACATGGAGTTTATACTCAAGACCCAAAGCATAACAAAAACGTATCTTTGGTAAAGGAAATAAATATTAATGAAAGCAAAAATGATTCTTATTTTTCCAACCCTTGCAACAACGACGCAAGCGGTTTAATGCAAGGCAAACTTGAGTCCATTTCCAAATTAAAGGATTTAATCTCATCCGGGCTTGAGGTAGTAGTTTTATCAATGAAGCACAGAGGCGTTTTAAAAAATTTTTTACAAAACAAAAAAGCAAAGTTTACCAGAATTGTAAATAACTGACAAAAGGAGATTTTTTTATAATACCATTTCCTTTAACTATGGAATATATCTTGAAAAATGATAAAGATAAATACCGGTAAGAAACGCAGAGCTTTTTTCCTTACGAAAAATATTTTTACTAAGAATCAAAGCATAATGTTATAATTAGATAATTTGATATATACATATACTAATAATACTTTAAATTTTATGCAACCGACACTTTAAAGTGTCGGTTGAAAAGCAATTACAATATACAATACTTTGATTTTAAAATCACTTTAGTATATTATAACTATAATTTGTTCGTCATTACTTTATTAAATAGCCAAATTTATTTATATTTATTATAGAAAAATGGCTTTTATTTATATCCGGTGTTTATAAATTTACAAACAAAAAATGCGGAGGTAAAAATTGAGAAAGCGTTTTATTAAAATAATATTAGTTGTCTCATTAATAATTACAGCGGGTAATTTATCCTTTGCAAATACTATTGACGTTTTTATAAGAAATTCTTCGGAAAAAGATATGCAAATCAAACTTAAAAGAAAATCGGACGGTGTTGTTGTTCATACAAACCAGATACCTGCAACGCGTACAATAAACGTAAAAAATTTAAAAAAAGGGTCATATACTCTCTTATACAAATATATAGGAAATAAAATTTGGCGGGTTATGCGGCTAATTCTTCTTAAACCCGATAAAACCTTTGTACTTTTTTAATAATAAATGTTGAAATACAAAATTTTATAATCCGAAACCAAACTAAAGTAACCTCTAAAACTTAAATTTTTTTAATTCTTATTATCATTTAAAACCGAATTTTTAATTTTTATTTATTTTCTTTTAAAATCTTTCATGTTTTTTCTTCGGCCAAGTCCTTTTTCTAATAAGACATTCACGATAATGCCAGATTCTCTTCTCATCAGGCACTTTATCCTTTTAACCAAATCCTAAAAAACGCATAAAAGATAGCCAGTCTTTTATCTGATA
>CAYUYT010000160.1:0-8554 GCA_964449345.1 uncultured Spirochaetia bacterium
CGTTTTCAACCTTTATTGCATAATCAACCATAAATAATATTCCATACTAAGAACGAGTTTAGTTATTAAGAATCTTTTCAACTCTAATTATTAAATTTTGCAAGCAAAAAGCAAAGTAACCGACACTTAGATAAAATTATAATTTTCAAAACCGCCGGCTACTATTGGAAAAATATGAAACCACGTTTACCTAAAATATAAATTGACAGTATTCAAATTATTCTAACCTGCTCATAGAATAATACCACATTTTGTAATTTTTTCGTAACAAAAAAATATAAAACAAATAAAAACAAGCGGTTATGAATCAACATAACCGCTTGTTATATGTATCAAAAATTAATTTTCAGTATTATCACCGGGAGAATACTCTCCTTTAATCATTTTGTACTGTGCTTCAACAGCAATCGAGCCGTCTTTTACGTTAAAATGCCCGTACGGTATACTTGTAAAAATTGCCGTACCGTAAGCACCGCGTAACCGCGCTGAATTTGTTTTCTCCTCGGTCAATCCCGGCATACCTACAATTTCATCGACACGGCTCATTATAACGTAAGCCCGCGTATCAGATGAATCATTATCGCTTTGAAACTGATAATCGCCTTGATCGCTACTGTTAAGCTTTCCGATAAAGTAATTAGTATTATAAGGGCTTGAATATCCCGGAGGATAACAAAAACCCCAGTCACCGCTGCAGGTAGGAGCCATGTATCCAAGGCAAACGCCCATGTAACACGTTGCAAGGCCGTGATTTCCCCCTGCGATTGAAATAAAACGCTTTATGTCGGAATAGCTGAAAGAACCGTCTGCGTTTCCGTCATACATTGCCTTACGCGCTATTGTTACACCTAAGGAATGCCCGATAACAACGACTTTACGCGCTTGAGAGTCTTCACTTTTTATGTATTCCAATACGGCTTTAATAAACATTTTAACCCTGTCGGTTTCCGATTGCCTGTGATTATTCATTGATGCCTGCATCAAGCTGTCGGAATTATGATTTACAGCGTAAATTTCTGAGTTATTCCAGCCGCGTTCACGAAGATATTTCCAAATTTTATACCAGCCGTTAGGGTCGCCCATACTTCCGGCAGCACGCGAGCCGTTACCGTGAACGAGTATAACAACGGGGTGTTTATCATCATCAGTATTGACTTTTGGAGCAACACTAGACCTAAACCCGCCAAAACCGCCTTTTGCTGAAAAGTGTGTCCAGTAACCGTGAGTTTCAAGCCATGCTTTAAAATGCGGGCCGAATCCCATATTATCTCCCGTTGCCTCAAATTGATTTTTAAAATTATAACGGCTGTCGTATATGGGCTCTTCGGGAGCGTCATTGAAATAATATTCAACACGCATTCCGCCGTAATCTTCGGAATTTTTGCGTACCCATACTTTCAGAAATGGCGCTGAAGCAGCAATGGTTATGGTTGCCTCTCCGTTAGCATCGGGAGTTACTTCAGTATAATTATCATAGCCCCCAATATTATTATAGTCACTAACGGCTTTATATCGTAGTTTTGCACCGGGTTCGTTTGTGCTTATGGTAACCTGCACGCTTGAACCGTAAGTTCCGCCATGAAAAAAACCTATTTCAGGAGCCGGGTACTCTCCATGCCATTCAGTTTCGGACGTTGACTGCAGCGGAGAAACTAAAGCGGGTACCCACCTTTTGTTAGTAGGATCAACAGTGTGAACTTTAGTAGCAACAGCGCTAACTTTTTCTCCTTTAAAAGCGATGGCTTTAATAGTCTGAGGTCCGTTTACTGTAATTGTATAAGAGTTACCGCTTGAAAAGTAACCCGTTCCTGTTACGTTCCTAATTGGAGTTAAATTATCAAAATTCGGCATTGTAGAAGTTGTATAATTATACTTTAATTTTGCGTTCGGGTCATCGGATGTAATTGTATAAGTACCATCCCCGTTGTCCGTTATTGTGGGCGGATTTAACGTTGTTGTATCAATTGTATAAGTAGCGCTTGTAACGTTTGAATCCGTCCAGTTTTCGCGGTATGCAACGGCTTTAACCGTTTGCGTTGAACTGATAGTAATTTTTGCCCCGGCAGTATATACCGTACCGTGGACACCTTGCGCGTGGCTCGGTGTCCTCGGTGTATCCCCATTTACGGTATAACGGATGGTTACTTCTTCTGTTAAACACGTTATGTATAAGTCCTGCTGCGATTGATATGTACCCTCAGTTAAAGTGAATACCGGGTCAGAAACAGTTGTATCGCCTGGAATGGTATAAGTGTTAGTAACGACCTGGCTATACTGCGAATTGTCAGACGGATTATAAGCAATGACTTTTAAAGTTATATTCCCTTCAATTTTTGGCTTATTTGAATCTGAATATATTTGTTCAGTGCCGTCTTGAGGAGGTGCGGGTTCAGAGCCATCAATTGTATAAAGTACTGTCCACCCTGCATACCCGTCAGGAAGCGTAAGGTCAATTTCAGTGCCGTAATTAACCTGTCCCGAAGCAACGCTGAAATTCGGATTTGCATTTGAATCGCCATCTCCTGATGTTTGCTGTGTTTGTCCGTCTCCTGAAGTCGGCGAAATAGCGCTATCCTCGCTTCCGCATGAAAATGTAAAGATTAATGTAGTAAAAATGATAAGCACAATATTAATTTTTTTAAAATAATTCATTTTATTACCCCTAAAAAAAGAATTCCTATAAAATATTATATTTATTTTTATTATAAAATCTATAAAAAAAATAATTTTATGAAAAAAAATGTAGATTTAGCTATCAATGTAGATTAATGTAAGTTAAATATACTTAATAAACAGTGGTCAAAGTTAAGTTCTGATATTATTAATATTATTTTTAAATTTTTTTTTAAATTTAAAAAAAAAATTGATTTATAAAGCTAGAAGTGTTTAAACAATACTAGAAGCGAAAAAGTTATGCGTTGCATTTAACTTAAGTTTGGCACTATTTTATTTTTAATGTTAAAATATTGTCAAGAAAATGTTTTTTTCTTGACATGAAATTTGATATGAATTAGAATAGTGGACTAGAAAGTGATTTATCACTTTAATTTTTAGGAGGATTTAAACATGAGAAAAATTACATTATTAGTATTACTAATCGTAGCTGTATCATTTATGGCAGTGCCTTTTACAGGCGCAGTATCACCAGACGAAGCTGCAAAAGCTTTAGGCGGCAAATGGGTTATGACACAAACAAGCCAGTTTTTCGGCGGTTATAACATGGGTAAACCGGCTATGCTTTATTTGCGTCCGGTTGCAAAAGGACAAAACTATTTTTACTATGAAATCAGTATTAAAGGCAAAGGCCAGTTTATAGTAAAAGGCAACAAATGGGAAACAAAACCCGGTAAAGACGGTGCTGATGCTATGCTTTTTATGTATCAAACGCATAAAGGCGGCAAAAAAGGCGGAAAAGCTAGATGGAAAGCTGAAAAAGGTAAAGTTGGCGGACCGGTTAAATTCATTAACTCCGCTAAAACTAAAGCTTACATTAACTTTGCTGATTTAGCTAAATTTGATACTCCTTCACTAAATGCTTTCATGAACATTACATGGGCTAAAAAATAAGTAAATAATACTTAATTAATTATTAGGGCTATCTCTGTACAGGGATAGCCTTTTTATTTTTATTTTTTTTTATATTTAAGAAAAATCCACCATAATACGGATAAAAAATAAAAACGTCCGCTAAATAAGCTGTTTGAAAGCGGGATTAATATAAACACAAAACACCCGAAAGCATCTTCGTAGAGACAACGGCATTGCCTTGTCTTAACCAAGGGGATGCGGAAAGAAAGCTATTTGCGATAAAAAGCCGTGGGATTTCTTTTCTTTCGTCTGTTTCGCGTTTTCAGTGGCCATATTTCATATTCTAACAAATTTTAGTATAATTAGTATTATAAGTTAAGCGAAGTTGCCTTAACTTATGACTTTTCACTTTGCTTAACGGATAAAAAATGAAAAAAATTAATAAAATCTTGTTGAGCACGGTGGTTAATGAAGATAAAAAAAATATCTATAAAATGACTTGAATATGAAAAGGATTATTGAATCGTGATATATTTTTTCCTATATTTACTTTCCATTAGAAATTGTATATTATTTTATAAGGAGAATTTTAAAATGAAAAGCCACGTTGATATTAGGGCAAAAAAAAATAAAATTATAATTACCTTAAGCGGTAATTTAGGCCAAAACGAAAGTGATGATTTTATAAAAATGCTAACATCGCGCATTACACCAGAAATAAAAAAAGTTGAATTAAATCTTATACATTGCGAAAATATTTCAAGTTACGGCATTTTTACCCTGACAAAACTACAAAATGATTTAAAAGGAAAAGGCGTTAATATGGAAATAAAAAACATTCCAGACCGGTTGCGGCCGCTTTTTGCCATGCTTGATATATCCGAATAAAGCCAATATTTATTTTGATAAAAATGTTATTTTATTTCTAAAAAATAGTTGATTTATTATAAAAAAAACTACATTATAAATACATCTTTTTAAAAGGTCGAAATTATGGAACAAACTCAAGTCGATGCAATTTACAAAAAGAAAATTTTTCCTATAAAAATCTTCGGAATATTCAACGCTCTTATCTCACTAAGTATTATATTTTTCTTTTTTAACGTTATGATTAGCAGAGCAGGTTCGGAAAAATTTAAAGAAAAATTTACCGTAACCGTTTTGCCCATGCCCTTAAATGAAATGGAATCAATTAAAGATAAAGAAAAACGCAATTATTATAATAAAACATTGTTTCAAAAATACGCAAAAAAAGTTACCATAAACAACGCAAAAGATATGTACCGTTTAATGCTCCGAATATCGCGCCTGCCTCTTAATAGGCCTCGTTATGTCGAAATCGCATTTGAAGTTTACAATAACGAAAGAGATTATTTATTTACTTTTTATGCAGACAATTTCTGGCATCAATCTGGATATGATGACGGTTACTGGCATCAATGGAATTATACAGAGCGCGTGGACGTTAAATTTCCTTATAACGGAGAATATTATTTCGTTGCAGCCATAGGTAAGAATACTAATTCCCGCGCCATGTATGACGCAGTAAGAAGATACGCAAATGGCGAATTAATGGTTCATTTATATAAGGGAGTCAAACCCGTATCCATGGGTACTTTTGTTTTTGCCTTTGTTATTTTCACCGTAATAACCGTGATACTTTTTAAAACATCAACGGGGGCAATGGCAAAGAGAAAAATGTCTAGCCCTAAAATATGGATTAATTTTGAAAAGAACCATTACATTGTTAAATTACCGGATAAAATTTCAAAAAAACCATTTTATGTATCCGGCTACATAGTTAAAACAAACAAAAAAGGAACAGCGGAATATATTTTAACGCAAAACAACGTAAATACATACCTTGAAGTTGAACAGGAAATTGAATATGATGACGATTCAAGGAAAACGAGTTATTATTTTTATTATTACGAAACACTGCCTGAGGATGAATTTGATAACGTACCTGAAGGGAAAAATTATCTAAATTATAAAAATCACAAATTCAAAGAAACGAGAGACAGCGGTAAACCCAAAAAATATAAAATAGTTTACAGCAATGGTTTGAGTGAAGAAATAGAAAAAACGGTTATAAATTTCGGTACTACGGATGAAAAGCAATATTTAAGTTTCGAATGGATTGACAATAAAGATAATTTTGACGTTAGTTACGGGTATGAAATTAAGGGTCCGAAGATATGGGAGGTAAAAAACCATGAAGGGACTAGTTAAAAATTTAATCATTTTAGCAGTATTATTAGGAACCGCAGCAATATTTTATAGTTTTATGACAACATCATCGGATATGATTGGTGCCCGCCCGCGCCCCGGTGGAGGGTATTATTTTATGCACAGAGGAAACAGGATTTGGATTAACCGTTCGTTTCGGCACGGCAGCATGAGCGGACGCTATAGAGGCGGCGGTCCTCATGCAGGGAAATAGGAGATTATATGGGCTTTTTTAAAAAACTATTCCGCGGCGGGGAAGAAAAAAAACCCGTTTTAAATAGAAATTTGATGAACCTTCAAATAGGAGATTTTCTAACTTATTACGGCGAAGATTATGAAGTTTTCGCAATAGTTGACTGGATGGAACAAGGGTTTTCATATAAAGAATATAAACTTAAAAAAAATTTTAAAGAATCTTACTGGCTGACAGCAGAATTAGATGACGGTGAAGTTTATGCCCTATTCTACACTATTGTTGACGATATAGATTTGCCAGATACTGCCCCAAGACAAATAGAGTATAAAGGCAATAAATATGAACTTGAAGAAACGGGACAGGCGGTAGGCAAATTAAAAAGCAATAAAGGTAAACAAAACATGAAATGCAAATATCGTTTTTACGAGTGCATTAATGATGACGAAAAGGTATTCTCCGTAGAAGATTATGGCGGAGAAATCGAAATTAGTTTTGGAGTCAAAGTACTTGAATCTGAAATAGATATTTTACCCGGAGGTTGAAATGGTAGAACAATTGTTAAATAGCGTAAAAAAAATGGGCGAGGCGGGAATATATTTCGTCTTTGGAATAGCAATGCTTTTTTTAGGGCGTTTTGTCTGGAATATGATAACGAAATATAACGCAAATAACGAAATCGGAGAGGTAGACAACGAATCAGCGGGAATTGCAGAATTCGGTTTTATCGTTGCTCTTTCTCTGATAATATTATCTTCAATTATGGGTGTGCGCAAAGCCGGTGTTCCTATTTATGTTGACCTGCTTATTTCGTTTATCTGGACAGTTTTCGGGCTTATTGCCCTTGCAGTGGGAAAATTTGCGCTTGAAAAATCTACGCCGTTTAAGCTTGACGAAGAAATCGCCAGAGATAAAAATCCGTCAGCAGGGTGGCTTCAAGCGGGTTTTTACATTGCAATAGGGCTTATTATTTTCGGCGTTATTTGATATTCAAAATTAACATAAACTTGGAAATTAATGCAAATTACATTTAACAAAGATACCGTAATATTACTATTTTCGACTTTAATTATTGCTTTCTGCGGTTTATTGTATCAACTATTAATAGGTTCAACAGCGAGCTATTTATTAGGAAGCTCGGTTAAACAATTTTCATTAACAATCGGTGCATTTATGACCGCTTTCGGTATTGGCTCATATTTATCAAAATATTTTAAAAACAAAATAGTACGCACCTTTTTCATTGTAGAATTGGTCATTGGTTTTTTAGGCAGCATCTCAACAATTGCGCTGTTTTATTTTTATTCCGTGTCAGATTTATTCGTTTTCGTTATGTATTTTTTAATCTTATCAATCGGAGCTTTAGTCGGGCTTGAAATACCGCTCATAGGGCGAATTATAAACGAAATAAAAAAAGACATCCGTTTAACATTAGCAAATTTATTGAGTTTTGACTACATTGGCGCAATGATAGGGAGTATTTTGTTGCCTTTAGTCCTACTTCCCCATCTCGGTTTAATTAAATCGGCAATTACTGTAGGGATAGGCAATCTATTCATTGCTTTTCTCGTTGGCATTCGATTCAGAAAAATATTTTCCAAAGTTTTGATTTCCTTGCCTCTTTTATTAATAGCGCTTGATTTGGTATTGATAGCGAATGCAAAAAATATACAAACTTATATTGAACAAAAATTTTACGATGATACAATAATTTTACAAAAAAGAAGTAAGTATCAAAAAATAATACTAACAAAAGACGGTGATGATGTGCGCTTGTTTTTGGACGGTAATATTCAGTTTTCATCAAGGGATGAATACAGATACCATGAATCACTTGTTCATGTGCCAATATTTTTAAAAAATAATTACCTTCCAAAACGGGTATTAATTTTAGGCGGCGGGGACGGACTAGCCGTAAGAGAACTTTTAAAGTATAAATCCGTTGAGGAGATAACCGTATGCGACCTTGACCCAGAAATAACGAATTTGAGCAAAACTAACACAATAATTACCGGCTTAAACAAGAATGCCCTTGAAAACGAAAAGGTTAAAATCATTAACAAGGATGCATTTGCGTTTTTAAACAATAATGTAAAATTATTAAAAAGTAAAAAGGCAATCAATACTTTTAAACAATGGGATTTTATAATTATTGATTTGCCTGACCCAAATAACGAATCATTAGCCAAACTTTATTCTGTTAAGTTTTATAAACTCGTCAAATCATGTTTATCTCCGGGAGGTATTGCAGTAACCCAATCTACATCACCGTTTCATGCGAGAAAAGTCTTTTGGTGCATTTATAATACTATTAAATACGCAGGTTTTAATAATACTTTAGCGTATAAGGCAAATGTTCCGTCTTTCGGAGTTTGGGGTTTTATAGCCTTTTCCAACGGAAAAATGAATGCAGATAAAAAAATTAATCCTGCAATTTCTTTAAAATACTTAAACCGAAAAGTTTTTCCATCATTATTTGCCTTCCCGTCTGATATGGCAAAGAAAAATGCAGAAGTAAACAAGGTATTTAAACCGGTTATACTGGATTATTACGAAAAAAGCTGGAAAAAACTTATTCCAGAAGCAAAAGAAATCGCTAAACCA
>CAYUYT010000161.1:0-8537 GCA_964449345.1 uncultured Spirochaetia bacterium
TTCATAACTTTAAAAATATTAATAACTTAGGTACTTTTTCAGGGTTGACTAGTTAATGGAATACAACGAGATTAAAAAATACTCGCCGTCAATTTCCTCATAATGAATGTTAACGGATATGCTGTGATTAGGTTTTCCTATACGGATTGTAACGAACTTTTTATCCTTATCGCTGTTTTTTATTCCCATATATTCAGGTGCAATGTTTAAATTTTTAATCAAATTCAAAATGCGTTCATAGTCCTGTTTTAATTTTCCCTTTTCTTGTTTTTCAAGGAAAACAACCCTGCCCATGTCCCGCTGATACACTTTTTTTGTTATTTGTCCTGAGCGTAAAAGTGCGATAAGCGAGTACTTCCGAACATCAGGGTTTTGCATACACATTTGCCAAAGCCGGGTGAAGTTCTTATTTTCAAAAGCGGAAAAAACATTTTTTGCAAGTTTTTCTTTTGATGAAGGGTAGGACGAACAACGCAGAATTGAAATTGAAATAATTAAAATAAATGCGGCTAATCTTTTATCCGTTTTTATTTTCATATATAAAATATATAAATTTTTTAATAAACAGAGAATTTATATTAAAGAAATTATGCTAATCTTTTACTTTTTCCTGTTTATCAAGTAAATAAAATAGCCGCCGCCTAAAAACGCAGTTACAATTCCAACGGGCAATTCAGCAGGTGAAATTATTACACGGGCAAAAGCGTCGCATAACGCTAAAAAAGCCCCGCCCGCGAAAAAAACAGCAACGGAGTTAACCCTCATATCATACCCGGATATGCTTTTTATTATATGCGGTATAATCAATCCCACGAATGCAATCGGTCCGGTAATCGAAACTATGCTTGCCGTTGATAAAGTCCCGCCTAATAAAACTATGCGTGTTATAAACTTAGCATCAATTCCGCGGGAATATGCCATTTCATCACCGGAAACAAAGTAATTTAGTTTACCGGATTGCCAGAATAAAAGCGTTAATCCGGGGATAAGCAACGGGAAAACAGGAGCAACCTGTGAAAAACCGTTTATATTTAAGCCGCCCATTACCCATCTATCAACAACGGCTAAAATATTAGGACTAATTAAATACCGGATAAGTAAAACAAAAGCGCTTATTAAAATTCCCAGACTTATCCCGGTTAAAAGCAGGGTGTTCATAAAATTTTCGCGGTTTCTATGATTTAATGAAAAGATTATAAACAAAACGAGGAGACTGCCTGCAAGGGAAAAAACCTGTACTGTTGAAATAAATGAAAAATCAATATTTATTACTGTAAATGAAATAGCGATTACCGCCCCTAAAGTGCCTCCGCTTGTTATTCCCGTTGTAAATGGTGTAGCCAGAGAATTTTTAAAAACGTTTTGATAGCATAAACCCGTTAACGCGAAAGTCCCTCCTGCTAAAAAGCCTAAAATAACGCGGGGCAAACGCTGGTAATAAAACAAACTCGCTTTTATTCCGGTTAAGCCTCCGTAAAAGGATTTTAATACCTCTAAGAAACTAATATCACTTTCACCAAAATATAAACTTGCAATAATTATTACAATAGATATGATTAAATAGGCAAACGTTGTTAATAAATATTTCTTTTTCGTTAAATATTCCATTAAAACCCCCTCTTTGTGCTGAAAGGGTAGAGAAAGGGCTTTTCAGAATCAGGGTGAATATTAACACCGAAACCTTGTCCGTATACGTTTTCAATATTCTCCGTTGTAATTACATCATCTGCATTTCCCTCTGCCATTACATTACCTTTTGAAATCAAAACGATTTTACTAGAATATAGGGAAGCAAAATTAACGTTGTGCGTTGCCATTAAAATTGATGTGCCTGACATTGTAAGATTAAGTAAAATAGAAAAAAAATCACGTTCGTTGTGAATATCAAGGGATGCCGTGGGTTCGTCTAAAATTAAAACTTCGGGTTGTTGCGATAAAACCGAAGCAAGCCTAACGCGTTGCTTTTCACCCCCGGATAAGTTATAAATATTACGCTTTTTGAAATCATATACTCCGCATAACTTCATGTTTTCTTCGCAAACCGTGATGTCTTTTTTCGTTGCAAACCCGAAACCTTTCAAGTAGGGGTAACGTCCTTGCAAAACGAGGGATATTACCTTAATATCGTGCCATTCGTTTACTTCCTGAGGCAGGAATGCAATTTTTTTGGCAAGTTCTTTGCGTTGGTATTGTAAAATGTTTTTACCGGATAAAATAACCTGTCCGTTTTCCGGTTTTATTATGCCCGCTGCAATTTTTAACAGAGTGCTTTTACCTGCGCCATTAGGTCCGATAATGCTTATAAAACTTCCCTGCGAAACGGCTAGCGAAACATTATTTACAACGTTTTGATTTTCTTCACGGTATTTATAGCTGACTTTGTTTAAAACAAGGGGGTCATTCATTTACGTAGTCCTCCCTGATAATTTTATAAAAAAGCCGGATAGTTTGCATAATACCGGGTCCGGGAATTAAAATATACTTTTGGTTTAAAAAATAAACCTTATTATTTTTAATTGCATTTATAAAAGGGTATGCATCCCAATGCTTTCTCATTTTTTTTCTCGTGGCTTCATTCATTTTGCCTTTAACGGATAATTCAATAATAATATCCGGGTTACGTTTAACAACTGCCTCAATAGAAACCCCTGTGTAATTTATCTGCATATCATTAAAAACGTTTATTCCCCCTGCAATTTTTATTATTTCGGATAAAAACGCGTTCTTTCCCGTTGTAAATATACCGGATAAACTGTGGTTTCTGCGGTTTAAAATCAATAATATTTTTTTCCGTTTTTTTACTTGTGTTTGATTTTTAATTTTTCCAATTACGTCTTGAATTTTATTAACAAGTTTTTTCGCGCGTTTTTCAATATTAAGCTTTTTGCCAAGCCGGATTATGCCTTTTTTAACCGTTTGCACGCTATCCATATTGAAACCCGCAAACTTTATTCCGTGATTTTTGCAGAATTTTTTTAAAGCGTTATTTTTCCCCTGAAAGAGAATTACATTCGGTTTTAAAGAAAGAATTTTTTCATATTTAACGTTGGCGTTGTTCCCTGCCGAAGGCAAATGTTTAACTTGATTAAAAATATTGCAAAAATCCGAAACAGCAACGAGTTTATCATGTGCATCTAAATAAATCATGCTTTGTGTTAGATTCGGCGCAAGGCTGATTACACGCATTTTTTCCTTTGAATTAAGCGTTTTAACAGGAACAATTCTGCTTAATAAAACCGCAACAACTATGCCCGCAATCAAACCCGTTATAGTTAATATAAAAGCAAAGCGTTTTTCATTCATAAAGCAAAAAATAATAAAAATAAATGCACGAGTATATTCATTTTAAAATAAAATTGTGGATTAATTTGCATAATTTTACGATATTATTATTATGAAATTGAACCCAAAGGAAATGAAAAACGCGTTATCCGTTTTACTTAATTATGATAAAATAGCTGATTTCATTTTTGAGTACACAATAGGACTCGTTTTAAAGGACAAGGATCTACGCGCTAGAGTGGGTGATATTATAATCGAGTTTGCAACGGGGAACGTAAAATCCGGTTATTTTAAATCCTACCGCCTTTTTTCCGATTCAAAAATGCGTGAGATTTTAATGCAGGAATTTGAAAACATGGCAAACGACACGTCAAGGTTAGCAGGATTTATTTTTGCGTTGCTTGGCAATAAAGTAAACTTGCTTTATGAAAGAGTCATAAAAAGATTTGGCATAAATGTTTATGAAGCGTCTAAATTAATATTTTTTCAGTTTAAAGACACGGGAGGGAAAACTATGAAAATTGTGATAGATACAAGCAGTGAAATAATAGATTTTTTTGAAATAGCTTTCTGGACTGCAGGCGGTTATTTTAAACAGGGTGCGGATAAAATTTTTCGCCTTGTTAAAGGGCTTTTCGGTTCATAGGCTTGTTATTATAATATGATTTTAAAATCAAAGTATTGTATATTGTAATTGCTTCTCAACCGATGCTTTAAAGCATCGGTTGTCTACGGATTTGTAATTTTAGTAGTATATACTACATACAGAAATTATTTTTATAATAAATTTTTTAGTTACACCGATTCAATTTAGAATTGCATATTTCATGTTCTAACAAATTTTAGTATGATACTAAATTACTTCAAAAGTTTAATACTCGCGGTATTATTAATTCCTAAAATATCCTGTAAACAATGAATGTTTAATTCACGGTTTTTTACCGTTTCAAGACCGTTTACCGAGGCTAAGATGCCCGGCGTTGTTGATAAATACGGAACTTTGAATTGCACAGTTAATTGATGCATGGGTAATTCATCGTCCCGGCTTTCTTCGTCGTTCGGTGTGTTAAAAATCAAATCAATTTTATTTTCCCTGATTAAATCTAGTATGTTCGGTGACGGGTCATGTGCTTTGTTGATAAAATCAGAAGAAATACCGTGTTCATTTAGAAATTCCTTCGTTCCTTTTGTGGCAACGAGTTTATAACCCATATTTTGCATACGCCTTGCCGGTTCGATTAGTTTGGGTTTGCTTCTGTCAGATAAACTTATAAAAACCGTACCTGATAACGGCAAGCTTGAGGATGCCGCCATCTGGCTTTTGTAATACGCTTCACCGAAAGATTTACAAATTCCCATGACTTCGCCTGTGGAGCGCATTTCAGGGCCTAATTTTGTATCAACTCCGGGGAACTTGTTAAACGGCAGCACAACCTCTTTTACGGATGTCATACCGTGTGTTCTAGACTCAAGTGAAATGTTTTTAAGTTTTTCCCCTACCATGACAAGACTTGCGACCTTTGCCCAGGGCACTCCCGTTGCTTTGCTAACAAAAGGAATAGTACGTGAACCGCGGGGGTTGACTTCGAGAAAATAAACTTTATCCTCTTTTACAGCGAACTGAATATTCATCAGTCCGATAACACCGAGTTCAAGTGCTGTTTTCTTTGTCAACTCTTCAATTTTACCTATTATTTGAGGGTTCAAACTGTACGGAGGCAAAACACAAGCAGAATCGCCTGAGTGTATTCCGGCTTGCTCAATGTGTTCCATAAATCCGCAGATAACCGCTTCTTCTCCGTCGCAAACTGAGTCCACATCAACTTCAATTGCATCTTCTAAAAATTTATCGATTAAAACAGGGTATTCGGGAGAAGCGTCTATTGCGTTTTCCATGTATTCTTTTAAGCGTTCTTCAGTGTAAACAATTTCCATTGCCCGCCCGCCTAAGACATAAGACGGTCTAACTACAACGGGGAAACCTATTTTCTTAGCAATTTTAAAAGCTTGTTTTGTTGAAACGGCAATCCCGTTTTTCGGTTGAAGAAAACCTAGTTTATGTATCATGTGCTGAAACTTATCTCTGTCTTCTGCCCTGTCTATGGTTTCCGGCGAAGTACCGAGAATGTTTATTCCCGCGGCTTTTAAACGCCTAGACAAATTAAGCGGTGTTTGCCCGCCGAGCTGAACAATCGCTCCTACGGGGTTTTCCGCTTCATAAATATTTAATACGTCTTCAAATGTTAATGGTTCAAAATATAGTTTATCAGAAGTGTCGTAATCAGTTGAAACGGTTTCAGGGTTAGAGTTAACCATTATTGTTTCATACCCGTGGTCTTTTAAAACAAAGGATGCATGGCAACACATATAATCGAATTCAATTCCCTGTCCGATTCTGTTAGGCCCCCCGCCGATTATCATGATTTTCTTTTTATCGGATTTGAAAGTTTCCGTTTCCCGTTCGTAAGTGGAATAGTAATACGGTGTCTTTGCCTCGAATTCGGCTGCGCAAGTGTCAACGAGTTTATATACCGGAATAACGCCTAATTGTTTGCGTTTTTTGCGTACTTCTTCCTCTGTTGATTTTGTCAAACGCGCTATTTGTACATCGGAAAATCCATACTGTTTAGCATTAAGCATTAACTCGTAATCATATTCATTTAGGTTTCGGATTAAAGTTTTTTCCATATCACATATTTGTTTAAGGTTATGTAAAAACCATTTATCAATTCCTGTGTAATGGTATATTTTATTTAAGGAAATTCCTGCATCAATAGCGTCTTTTAAATAAAACAAACGCTTTGAGTTTGGTTTTTTTAGCCGTTTTTTTAGTTTCTTTTTGATTTTATCGTTATTTAATTCTTTTTTCTTTTTATTACGTTTTTTTTGTTGCAAAAGTTCATTTTCAAACCCGAAATGTCCAATTTCAAGACTGCGGATTCCTTTTTGAAGAGCTTCCTTAAAAGTTCGCCCGATAGACATTGCCTCACCAACGCTTTTCATTTGAACGCCGAGTTTGTCTTTTGCTGCGGGGAATTTTTCAAAAGCCCAGCGCGGTATTTTTACAACGCAGTAATCAATAGTTGGCTCAAAACTAGCCGGCGTTTCTTTAGTAATATCGTTGGGTATTTCATCTAAAGTATATCCTACAGCGAGTTTCGCGGCAATTTTTGCAATGGGAAAACCCGTTGCTTTTGAAGCTAATGCAGACGAACGCGATACTCTGGGATTCATCTCAATTACAATCATATTTCCGGTTTGCGGGTCTATTGCGAATTGAATATTTGACCCGCCTGTGTCAACGCCGATTTCCCGTATAATGTCGATTGAAGCATCGCGCATCATTTGATATTCAACATCGGAAAGCGTTTGTGCAGGCGCAACGGTTATTGAGTCTCCTGTATGCACACCCATGGGGTCGAAATTTTCTATGGAACATATAATAACGACGTTGTCTTTTTTGTCGCGCATTACTTCAAGTTCGTATTCTTTCCAGCCTAAAAGTGATTCGTCTATTATAACTTCGCTAACAGGGGAGTCGCTTAATCCCTTTCTAACGAGTTCCTCAAAATCTTTTTCGCCGTTTGCAATGCTTCCGCCTGACCCGCCTAAAGTAAAACTAGGGCGTATAATACATGGAAAGCCCGTTTGCTTTATTTTTTCTTTTGCTTGCGAAAGAGTTTTAACGCGATAGTTTTTAGCAACTTTAAGTCCGATTTTATCCATTGCGGCATTAAATAATTCCCTGCTTTCTGCTTTCCTGATAGACTCATAATTAGCGCCTATCATTTCAACGTTATACTTTTCTAAAATGCCCATTTCCTTAACGCTTATTGCAGTGTTTAAAGCGGTTTGCCCTCCTACCGTAGGCAGGATTGCATCAGGTCTGTGCTTTTCAATAATTTTTGCAACAACTTCCGGCGTAATGGGTTCAATATACGTTTTGTCTGCAAGCTCAGGGTCGGTCATTATGGTCGCAGGGTTTGAATTTATTAAAATAACTTCATAACCCTCTTCCTTTAAAGCTTTAACCGCTTGCGAGCCGGAGTAATCAAATTCACACGCCTGTCCGATAACAATAGGCCCTGCACCTATTAATAATATTTTTTTAATATCCGTTCTTTTAGGCATTTTAACTTCTTTCTTTTGCAAAAATATTCCATAGGAATATATTCAGTTACACTGAAATTGACAATCAAAATTTCATTGATATTTTACTTTGGAAAAAAAATCATAATTATAACGTATAATACACTTTCGGTATAAACTCCGCATTAATTTTGTTTTATAATTAGTAATAAAGCGAAAATAAGACTTGACAAAAATTAATGGTATATTATACTTTTTGAATATACTGAAATCCAGAATAAATTACAGGAGACAAATATGAGCAATACAGATTATGACGTTATTATAGTTGGAGGCGGGCCTGCGGGTTTATCTGCCGGAATATATTTATCGCGCGATAAATTTAATACTGCAATTATAGATAATCAATTCGGCGGAGGTCAATTAGCATTAACGCATTTAATTGCAAATTATCCCGGGGTTGAAGAAATGGGAGGGTTTGAACTTGCCGAAGTTATGAAAAAGCAAGCACAGGATTTCGGTTGCGAAATGATGCTTAATACACAAATAACGGATTTTAAGCTTTCCGATAAAATCAAAACAATTGAAATCGGCGATAAAAAAATCACAGCTAAAGCCGTTATCCTTTGCGTTGGCGGTTCCCCGAGAAAATTAGGCCTCGAATCAGAAGAAACCTTCAAGGGAAGGGGTATTTCCTACTGCGCAACTTGTGACGGGCCGTTTTTCCGCGATAAAATCGTTGTCGTTGTGGGCGGGGGGAATTCCGCTTTAGAAGAAGGCGCTTATCTTACTAAATTTGCAAGCAAGGTTAAAGTTCTCGTTCGAGGGGAAAAATTAACAGCGCATAAGATTGCAATTGAAGAAGCGGAAGAAAACGAAAAAATGGAAATAATTTACAACGTTGACGTTAAAGAGTTTATAGGCGAAAACCGTCTTGAAAAGGTACGCGTTTATAACAGCGAAAAAGACGCTGAAGAAGAAATTGAAGCTCAAGGCGCATTTATTTTTATCGGCTACATTCCGAACACCAAAGCGTTTGAAGGCATAATTAATATTGATAACTGGGGCGGAATAATCACGAATCAGGAAATGGCAACGAACGTTCCCGGTGTTTATGCAGCAGGCGATTCCCGGGCGAAAAAATTCCGTCAGGTTGTAAACGCTGC
>CAYUYT010000162.1:0-8424 GCA_964449345.1 uncultured Spirochaetia bacterium
GCAATCGCGCCGCAACGAATGTTATTCATTTCTTTTTCGCCAACTTTATCTTTAAAAGATTCCCAGCCGACAAAAATTTCTTCGGGGGAGCTTCCGATTTCTTTGACAGTTTTTGGTAACTCTTCCCAATGGCCGTTTAATTTTTTCCGTTTGTCAGGATTGAAAACGCCTTCTATATTGCTTCCAAGATAACCCGGAATCATAGGAGCGCGTCCCATACAAACGAGTTTAGTATACGGTGCGCCTAAAGCCATTGCTTTAAAAATGTGGTCTTCACGCGCAAACCCCCCTGCAAATGAAATATCAGGTACGTTTTTCTTTTTATCTTCTAAAATTTTGCAATATTCATAAGCTTTTGAATGTAGTAACAAGGAAGGTACGCCCCAGTGTTCCATCATATTCCACGGACTCATACCCGTTCCCCCGCCGGCACCGTCAATAGTAAGCAAATCGAGTTTTGCTTCGGATGAATACTTAATCGCCATAGCGAGTTCTTCCATTCCGTAAGCACCGGTTTTAAGAGAAATGCGTTTGTAACCGATTTTACGCAAATATTCAACGGATTTCATAAACCCTGCTTTAACTTTGCTTTCCGCATCCAAATTAGTATTGCCAAGACGGCTATGCCTTGCAAAAGAACGAATAGCGTGTGATTTAAACGCTTTTTCAACTACAGGGTCATAAGGGTCGGGGTCAACAACGTAACCCCGGTCTTTTAAAAACTTAGCGTAATCAATTGACGTTACCTGTATTTCACCGCCGATGTCTTTTGCTCCCTGCCCCCATTTTAGCTCAATTATTACTTTATCGCCGAACTTGTCAATAATGTATTCGGCAACACCGTTTCTCGTATCTTCAACGTTTAACTGAACGATAATTGCACCGTATCCGTCATAGTAACGGAGAAAAGTTTCAACGCGTCTGTCCATTTCAGGGGCTTTTTTAACTTTTCCGTTACCTATCTCCGCTTCACGGTCAACACCCACAACGTTTTCACCTACAACAATCGGGAAACCGCATAAAGCCGCACCGATTGCAAAGGATTCCCAGTATTTTGCTGCGATGAAAGTTGAACCAAGCGCGCCTGTCATAATAGGAACGCGGCATTTAGTTTCAATTTCATTACCGAATGACGTTTCAACGTTAACGTTAGGGAAAATACAGTCATCCGGGTCATTTGAAAGCCCTTTAGCAAGGCCTTTTGCGTTGTATGCATACCCCTGTATTCTTAGGGAATGATAACCTACGCCTAATGACGTTACGTTTGCCGAACCCGATGTAATTTCACCGAAATTTCTAGGGTATAGTAATTTTCTTCCTATCAATGAAGACATCCAAGTCTCGCATTTACCTTTACAGTCTGAAGTACACAACGTGCATAAGCCGGATTCACAAGGATTGCCCCTGTTCACCGTGCCTAATGCATCGTTGGTTTTGTTCCATTGTATCATAATTCTCACCTCTACAATTATATTAAGCGTGAGTTTAACACATTGCTTTTTTTTTATCAAATTATTTATTGCCAACAAAATTTTTTTTGTGCAAAAAACAGCAGTCTTGAACAATGGGAATGAAATATATTGAAATCATAAACATCTCCAAAGGGCAATTTTTTCTATCTTTCTACAAAAACAACTCCTGTTTAAAGTAACCTTTTATACTTTTATAAGAAAATTAAGAACAGAATCGTCGTGGTTTTTTAATAGAGTAAAAAGTTTAGTTTTATTGAATTCTGGAATAAAAAATAAATCGAATTTTGCGTTTTTATTGTGAGTTACAAATTAATTTAAATTTTCATTGCTTTAATGTGAAAGAATATTTTAGCATAATATTTATTTACTGCCTGTAATGGATTTGTATTTTTTTTTCATCTTTTTAAAAAGCACGTTTTCTTCTTTAACGAGTTCCTTAACCCAATCTTTTTCAGATTTTTCCATATCTGCCAAAATAATTTTCCAGCTCTTAAAAGTGCCTTTGGAAGATAAATTAAGTTCAAAATTAATATAATCGTTTAACGCTATATGCAAGACGTTTAGCAATTTTTTGTATTCTGATTTATTTTTTGCTTTTTTAAGTTCGTTCATAAGCCAATCCCATTCGACTTCACTGTCTTTTGATAATAACTTTTTATCGGTGCGCATAGATTCGGTGCCGAAATTTATAAGGTCTGTTTTTTTATTAAGAGAAATTGCCATTAAAGAAAATAAGAATTCATCAAAACGGTTTACCTTATAAAAAACCTCAAGATTATTACTTTTTATAGTTGATTCAATAAAATACCTTTTGGAAATTTTATACAAAAACCTAAGATAACGATTTTCATCATTAAATAAGGTTTTCCCGTGCATAATAACGGAAACGTAACCCCATCTTACTGCCTGACGAAAACCTAATATACAAATTTTTTTATCCCCCGTATCGATTGCACGGGTTATATAAATAAGCATTCCGATTTCAAGAAGCCGAATTCTTAGCTCATCTTTTTCAACATAAGCCCTATACTTTTCTATGGATAAAAAACCCAATGCTTCTTTCCATTGTGTATACGTCGCGTTCGGATTATCAACTTTTTCGCAAACCCAGCCGTAGTAGAGGTAAAAATTATCAATTATATTTTCTTTATCAGCCGTTACACCGTCATTATATACAAAAGTCTGACGGTTTTTGTCATATATAAAATTTTTATCATTTTTACTCATGGGCGCTCTCATTGAAAAATACTAATTCATTTAAAAAGTGTAATATTATAAAACAATATACGCAATTATCATTTATATTTTCGGAAAGAATAATACAAAAAACGGAAAAAAATCCGATTGTGTGTTTAAACAATCGGATTTTAAAAAATTAGTGCATCAGTTCTTTTAATTTATATTTTCTAATACGTCTTTGGGTATTATTTTGAAATTCCCGAGATTTCTGAATTTGAATTGAGCGGCGTTTTTTATAAATATTTTTAAGCACATCCATTTTCTTTTTGCGTCTATGTTGAATACGATTGGATCGCGCCTTTTTGCCGCTACCGATATATTTGTTCCCTCTGAAGAAAACGTAGTTGCCTTTATACTCGCCAAAAACAAACGGCAAGCCGTTTATGCTTTGGGCCTCTGCAATGCCTCGAATATCAGATTGCAAACGTACTAATTTTTTTGCGTTACTTCCCTTAAAAAATATTTTTGCACCGTTTATGCTTTTGCCCGACTTTTCTTTAACAAGAACGCGAACCCGCCCTGTTTCATAGGACTGCGTTTCCATTTCCAAGTTTGTAAGCAAAATTATGCCGGACCTTTCAAGTTCGCCTGATTTAATAACAACGAGATACGCGCCTTTTTTCTTAACCGGTATTTTTAATTTGACAGATTTAATATTTTCACCCGGTTTAAGTTTAATGGATTTCATAAAACCAGGTTTAATACCCGTTAAATTCACGTTTCGAATATTAGAAAGATTGTTTCTGCTTAAACAAAGAATAACGAAATCAACCTTATAAATTTTCATTTCAAAGTTATTTATGCCGTTCAACCGCACTTTTATTTCGGGATTATTGCCCGGCTTAAACCGCTCGACCTCGGGTATGTAAATATTTTTGCGCTTTAAAAAGTCAATCGAATGTTGCGCATCAGCAAACCTTGATGAAATTTTACGATATTCGTTAATAGCTTCTTCCAAATCACCGCTTGCATGATAAATCTTCGCAAGCATATGAATTGCAAAATAGCGGTTCTTACTGTATTGTAAACCAAAATTATTGTATTTAAATTTCTCATAAGCAACGCTTTTAGCGAAATCAATAGCTTTTTTAAACTGTCCTAATTCATATAAAGAATAAGCGCTTAAATATTTGTAATCCGCTGTATATTTGCTTGATTTATACCGTTCTGCGAATAATTCGCTATACTTAAATATATTTTCGTAACGTTTTCTATCAACGAGTAAATTTAAATAAGTAAACGATACTTCATCAGCATTTTCATAACCGGGATACTCGGTGAGAAAATTAAGAATAACGCTTTTCGCATTGTTATACAAACTAATGCCTTTATCCGTTTTCTGTTTTATTTCGCCTAATCCTGTAAACGCGTTATATAATTCCTGCCCGAAAGAGTAATAAATCATTTTTACGTTGTTTGTATCAGGATATGAGTTTATTAGTTTGCGCATAATTTTTACAGAGCTATCATATTTTTCAAGTTTTACCAAATCCCCGCCTAGCTGGGTTTCTTGAGTAAAATAAGCTTGTAAAATATCGCGTAACAAAAGAAAAGCGCGTTCAAACTCGCCAATGTTGGAATAGCTTTCTGATATAGTTAAAACTTCAGACAAATCAAGGTCAATGTCAGGAAAGCGTTCTCTAAGAATATCGAAATATTTTACAACGTCCTTGTGGTTATTTAATTTAATCCCCGATGTAAGCAGCATTTTTGCGCTTTCTTTAAAATATTCGGGGCGCAAATTATATTTGTCGAAAAGTTTTTTTAAAATATTCTTTGTATCCATAAATTTTTTATTTTTGTATTTATTTTTTGCAATTTCAAAAAGTTCATCCGGGGTAAACGCATAATTTGAAAAAGTATCGTAATTATGATTTTTTATTTCAATATTCTTAATTTTGCCTATAATGGTTTTATCCATATTGTTAAAAGGATAAAAAATAGCAGGCAATACCCTAAATTTACCTTCGTGAACTGCCATTAGGGAGTAACGGGCATAAAAACTTCTTTTCCTGTAGCGTTTGAAATAAAATATAATTTCATTGCCGGATTTTTGATAGTAAACTGCGTTAGTTTTTACGCTTTTCCGCACTAACGCACAACCCGCAGGAACGTAATCCCTCACAACGAAATATTTATCCTTATACGCCTTAGGTATTATTTTAAGCATAACGTCAAATACTTTACCCTTTGCTACGGTTTTTAAATTTTGCTCTTTTCTGTCATCTTTAATCCTGTCGTAAACTATGGCGTTGCCGCGCTTTATTGTTTTTCCGTTGATAGTATAATCAGGATAAGAATAAGATTTTGACATTTTTCCATAACGTTTATAATCCTGCTGAATAACTCCGGGTTTGTAATAATAAATAACAGCAGAATATGATAGTTTTGCGTTGCCGCTTACTCCAATTTCCAGAGTGTTATCATTACTTAGCAAACTACCGGCAATTATTTTGGAATAATTGTAATTATCCGGGGTTATTTTTTTATTAATCATGGTTTTGCCGTTTAATTTTAACGTTAACGTGTAATCCGATTGCAAAGAAGCATTTTTTGCCATATACAAATGATATGTATATGCAAAAAGGGCTTGAAAATAATCAGTTGGTCTTTCGCTTTGCTCTAAATTGACAACGAGTTTTCTCAAAACTTTATCAACCGTTGTTTTATCATAACCTGATTTAATTAAAGTTAAAAGCCCTAACGTTGCCATCTCATGTTTGGTATTTAAAAAATCTACAGCGCTTTTATTCATTCTCCACGCGTACTTACGCATTTTTTCAACTAACATTGACAGAGTTCTATTACTTTGCAATGGCCTTTTTTCGTTTATTAAAATCTGTACAAGCATTGCAAGTGAACGAGGTGATAATTTTGAACGCAATCTGTAAATTCGATTGAGATATGAAAAATCAACATTCCCGCTATAGGATAAAGCCCATAAAATCAAAGTTTTTCGTTCAAGAGTCATTGCTTTATGGTAAACGCGTTTTAAATAAGATTTTGTTTTTTCAAATTTCTTTTTATCTAATTTAAAACCGTTTCTTTTTGCAATGCTTAAAACGAAATAGTTAAAAACAGTAGTATTTATATCCTGACTTTGCCTGAATTTTATTAGGTTGAATGAACCGTCAGAACGCATATATGCTTGAATTAGCAAAATTTTTCTGCGGATTATTCTGGCTAACTCTAATTTACGCATTTTATTTCTACCGTTTTCTCCTAAAACATTATACAGGGAAATGTCGGTTAATAAGCTAGCAGATGCTTGTGCTGTTAAGGGATAGAAAAAATAATTTCTCCGCGTTCTTAACTTTTCAATCAAACCAATATTGTGCGGGAAAATTCTAAACTTAAGTTTTACTTTTTCATTGCCCTGTGGAATCTTGATGTTTCTCGTTATAGTCCTGTTTGTAAACCCTGAAACGCCTTTTTTCTTAATTTGCGCCCATTTTTTTACGGGAACGGATAATTTTACTCTGTCAAACCCTGCGTTAATATCAATATCAATGTTTTTTCCCGATTTTACTTCAAAATCCTTATTCATTGTTAAGCTTTTGTATTGCTTATTTTTAAGAACAAAGCGTTTATTCACTCTAAACCTATCTTTTCCCTGAGAAATTAACATCCTAAGCCGGGAAGCAACGTTTTTATCCGTTGTATTGAAAATTTCCGGGCTAAACTTGATTTTATCTCCCTGCATCAAAACTGCCGGGGTGTTTGCCTGAACCATAACGCGTTTTTTAGTTAAAAATCCGCTAACTTTGCTACCGAATAAATTTTTTCCCGAAACCGCAATTAAAACGACTCGCCAGCGGGTAAGATTACCGGGTAATTTAAATGATAATTTTGCGTTACCTTTTACTTTAACAACGGGATTAAAATATGCACTATCTTTAAATATTTGCCTTATTTGCTCTTTTTCAAAACCATTTGTGTCGGACTCATCGCGAGCTTTTGTTTCAAAAGGTGGTCTGTTAACTGCTTGTGGCCTATTGTCTTGTTCCTTATTAGCGCTTTGACCGGCGCCACCGGCGCCTCCTCTGCTAAAACGTCCGGGGAATTGATTGACTCCGTATTTGCGCCGCCTTTCATATTTCGGTTTACTTCGGCGGATAGCAATATTTTCTTCAAGTTTGCGAATTTTAGACTCTGCTAAAATTTCCTTATTCCGTGTTTTCGTTATGCCTTTGTATTTATAAGGCATTGCGCCCGAGTATTTTACGTTGTCAAGCTTCCTGCTTATGTAAAAGTGTTTATTGATCTTTTTTAATTTTGATTTTATTAGTGCATAAACAGCTTCATCAACAACGGCAAAAGATACCTCGCCGTTAACACTCTTATTGTTTATATTTTTTAACGTAACATTAGCGTTAACGCGTTCCCCCGGATTATAAACTTTTTTATTAAAAGCAACGTTTATTCTTAACGCGTTATCTATTGTAAACTTTTTCGAAGCAAAATAACTGCCCTTATTGTTTACCAAAAATACGTTAGCGGAAATATCCGGCGCATATTTGCTTAACATAGGAATATTGATTAAGTTCATGCCTGTTTTTATACTTATTGCTTGTGTTTTGTAAATTTTTGAGCCCGCAACAACTAATAAAGCTTTCGTTGTATCTGCCCTAGAAAAAACGCGTAATTTTAAGTTTGTGCCGGCGTTTATCTTTGTTATATTATTCAAAACAAAAACCTTATTTTTATCATCTTTCCCCGATACGTTAATTTTATAACTTACTGAAAGCATAACGCCGTTTTTTCCTTGGGATGTTACATATAAAATATGCTTTCCGCCTTTTTTCGGTTTAAAATATACTTTTGCTTTTCCTTTTCGCGTTGTTATTATTTTTTGCGAAACTTTTGAATTAATACCGCTTTCATTTCTATATAAAACGCATTTAACTTTTTTGCTAATGAGATTATCTTTTAAATTAGTGGTTTTTATATTAAACACTACGTTTTCTTCTATAATAAATAGTTTTCTCGGTGAATCTACGTTTAATTTGAAATCGTGAATTTTAAAATTAATTTTTTTAGTTTTTGAAGTCCCGTCCGGCAATGTTATCCGAATCCAAAAAAACTTACTCGAGCCGGATTTTGAGGTATGGCTTATTATCGTTGCCGTTCCTTTTGAATCTGTTTTAATTTTTTTATTTTTACCGTTCATTTCTTTATAGATAATTACGCGTCTTGAATAAGGAACTCCGAAAAAGTGCTTTACGTTAACAGTGAATTTAATTTTATCTCCGGGAAAATAAGCTTCGCGCTCTGTAATTATTTCTATATTTTTTTTAGGTGGTGTGTATTTACGAATTTTAAAATCCCGGTTGAATGATATTTTTTCATCATCTGAAATTATGCTTAATCTAGCGTTTCCCGCACTTATCGCGCTGTTAAGCTTTATTTTACCGTAAAGCGTGCCATTTTGCGAGATTTCATATTTTTCGCTGAAAAGTTTATTCCCCGAAGGTGAATAAAAACTAACCGTATATTTTTTTTGACCGGGAATACTTAACTCGCCGTCTTGAATTTTTCGGACTACTGCTTTAAAATTAACAACGTCTCCAGGTCGATATAGGGGCTTATCTCCGTAAATATATGCGCGGTGAATTTTGCCTTTAGATTTTTTTAAACCGGACATAGAAAGCCCTGTAAATGAAAAATTATTTTTTTTCCGAACAAAAACCCTAAGATTTTGGAAATTTATACC
>CAYUYT010000163.1:0-8363 GCA_964449345.1 uncultured Spirochaetia bacterium
CTACTGACGAGTCTTCTCCATTGTCTCAGTCTTCACCTGTCTTCCACAAATGTCCCAAAGCATACCTTTTTCACTCTCAATCTCCCCTGATTCTGTTTTCACTAGTTCATTTTTTTTCGGCCTACCTATATATCTTAGGTCTCTTAAAATTTGTTTTTACCTACTTAGAACTATAAATACTGTTGTATTGTTAATGTGCCGTACAGTTTTTGGCCCAACCGATGCAATGCATAGGTTGGGCCTTTGTCGTCGGTCTGTCAGTCGGTCTGCCTGTAGCTTTCTTTCGGACGCATTCGATGTTTCAGTAATTCTAACAGTTGGATCGAGTCGAATATTGCTTCGCGCGGGCGAGTACTGGGCGAGATTTAATTAAAGGGAAATTGTCGTTCGTTTTAATAATAACGCAACGAGTGAACAAAAAGATTTGTTTAATTTACTCGTTGACAAAACACAGGCTTTATCAGACGGGATTTGGTTCGGTACACCGGCAAATTTAGAGAAAGAGTTCAATTCAGGTGAGCTTGCAGCAAAAATGCCTGAAATAAAACACGAGCATTTTATTTTATGGGGTGAGCAGGATTTATGGATACCCAAACCCGATGTTGAAGAAATGGCAGAAAAGCAACCTAATGCAAAACTTGAGATAGTATCCGGGGTAGGGCATTCTTTAAATGTTGAAGCACCGGATAAGTTTGCAGAATACTTTATTAGTTTTTTTAAGTAATTCTAAGAGGTTATGTATCTACCATGATACATTAAAACGTATCAGGGTAGATATTTTATTTAAATATATACTAAATAGATTATAGATTTAAAACATTGAATATTTGAATTTTCATTTGAAAATGTATAAAAATTTAGCTTTAGTTTGATTTTTAAATCACCTTAGTATATTAATTCATAGTAACGCGATTTTGGATATTATAAATAGGTCTAGTATGGATTTTGGAAAAATAGGCATACGCAATAAATTGATTTTGATTTTTCTTCCTTTGATATTGATTTCTTTGTTAATAATTAGCTTTATTCTAGGAATTGTTGCCCAAAGTGAAATTCGTTCGGATTTTTATAAAACTTCTACTAAAACATTGAAACACATAAGCAGTTCTTTTGAGATGTATTTTAAAACAGTTATGGATAACTGTAAATATCTGGCAAATCATCCTTTGGTAAAAAATTGCGGTAAAAATATTACCACTTATACTCATTTAAAAAAACAGGGCGTTATGAAACCTTATGCAAATTCAATTAAAGAACGCAAAATATATTCCCTTTATAAAAGATTCGGGGAAGCGCATAAAAATCATGCTTATGTATATATGGCAACGAATTATCAGGGCTATATTCAGTACCCTGCGGGAACTATTATGAAAGAATATTATCCCACCAAAAGACCGTATTATATAAACGCTATGAAAAATAAAGATAAAGTAAGTATGTCTACACCGTATTATTTCGAGGCGGATAATATACATATTATTAGCGTTGTTACGCCAATAAAAAGAAACGGCAAAATAATCGGGGTTCAGGGCATTGATGTGTCTTTAATCCGTTTTCATCAAATATTAAGCGAAATAAGAATAATGAAAACGGGAAGAGTTGTTGCTGTTGATAAAACAGGCAGGATTGTGTCTTATAAAAAAAACCCCGGCGAAAAATTAAAAACTCTTAAAACAATAGGAATTGATAAGAAAGACTTTAAAAATACCACAAGCGGATATTTTAATATTAACTTGAAAGGCGTGGATTATATTTGTACGTATTACTATTCTAAAGTTTTAGATTTTAGGTTTTTAGCATTAATTAAAAATTCAGAACTATTAAACCGAGTTTATAGAATGAGAAACGGTATTCTCATGATTACAAGCGGTTTTATTATTCTGCTTATTCCTTTAATAGTAATTATTGCTTTTAGCATGACTCGCCCTTTAAATCATTTGATACACGTTATACGTGAGTTTAAAGGCGGGGTTCGTGAAATTCGCGCTAATATTAATACGCATGACGAAATAGGGGAATTATCGCAAACTTTTAACATTCTTGCAGATGAAATCAAGTCGGAGCTAAACGCGCTTGAAAATGAAAAAAATAAACTGGAAATTCGCGTTATTGAAAGAACGCAGGAACTCTTTGAGATGAACCAAAAAATCTTAAACAGTATTGAATATGCAAAAAGAATTCAGACTTCAGTCTTACCCGACCATGATTTGATAAGAAAATATACCAGAGATTATTTCGTTATCTGGCAGCCCCGTGATTCGGTAGGAGGAGATTTTTATTTTTTTCAGAAGGTTGAGGATGTTGTTTTAATAGCAGTAGTTGATTGTACAGGACACGGCGTTCCCGGCGCTATGATGACTATGCTTGTTAGTGCAATATCTAATAGAATAGATTTAAAATACCGTAGTAATCCTGCCGAATATTTGAAAGAAATTAACGTTTTAGTTAGAGCTTTATTAAAACACGATGTTGATGATAAAAAAGATCTTTATTCGGACGACGGGCTTGATATGGGTTTGTGTTTTTATAATCCTAATGAAAATGTACTTAATTTTGCCGGTGCTAAAATATCTTTATTTTATAATGAAGAGGGTGAAATGAAGAGGATAAAAGGTGATAAGCAAAGTATTGGATATAGAGAGAGTAAAGAAAATTATGTTTATAAAAACCATGAAATTAATTTGTCTGCGAATACTAATGTGTATATGACTTCTGACGGGTTTTTAGACCAAAACGGGGGGCATAAAAATTTTTCTTTTGGAAAGAAAAGATTTATAAAAGTTTTAAAAAGGGTATTTGATTTGCCAATGAATGAGCAAAAAAATGAGATAATAAAAACTTTGAATGATTATAAAGGTGATAAACCGCAAAGGGATGATATAACCGTAATTGGAATCAAATTTTAATTTAACATATATTTTAATAAAATTATAATAAGTATTTAATAATACCGAATTATTTTTAAATGTGAGAGATATGGGTAAAATTTTCAATTTTTTTAGTATAAAGAAAAAATTAATTTTGGCTTTTATTCCCGTTAGCTTAATTGTGCTTATTCTGCTAAGTATATTCGTTAATAATACGATTAAAGGTCATATAATTGATAGCTTTAAATATGCATCCGATACTGCTCTGGTTCAGGTTGACAGGGCATTTACAACGTATTTTCAAACGGTAAAAGATAATTGTATGTTTCTTTCAAGAGATAGTGTTATACGAAACGTTGGAAATAATTTAACGCGTTATTTAAAACGTAAATTTCCTTCCCAAAAAAGTGTCTTGATGAAACCTTCAAAAAGTAAGGGAGTTGAAAAGCAAATTTATGAAAAGTATAAGTTGTTTGGAAAACATCATCCCGGATATGCGTACATTTATTTAGGTACGCGTTACGGAGGTTATGTTCAGTGGCCGCAAACAAAAACAAAAATTCCTTATGACCCTCGTGTACGTCCGTATTATGAAAAAGCGTTGCAAAATCCGGATAAGGTTAATTTTACAAGTGCTTATTATTCCGGTATTGACGATGTGGTTATTTTAAGCACGGTAAAGAGTGTACGGGATTCTAAGGGGAAAATAATCGGTGTACAAGGCGTTGATGTTAGTTTAAAAGGTTTAACGGATTTAATAAAACGCATAAAAATCGGCAAAACCGGATATATAGTTTTAATCGACAAGCAGGGTATTATACTTGCGCACCCGAAATTTCCAAAATTGTTATTTAAGTCGATGAAACATCTTGACATAGAAGAAGTATTTTTAAAAAATAAACAGCGTAAATTAATAAAGAAAAGGTATAAAGGGGAAGATTATTATATAAATTATTTTACTTCAAATATGACCGGCTGGCGTTTAGTTGTATATTTTAAGCAAAGCGAACTTGCCGGAAAAATTAATTATATCAAAAAGATATTCATGGTTTTAATCATTATTTTTATCATCATTTTTGTTCCTATAATAATTTTTTCTGCTCATACTTTAACCAAACCACTTAAAAAAATTATGAAAACAATGCGTAAAATGAAATCCGGTGATTTTAGCGTAAGAATTAAAAATATATCGCGTGATGAAATCGGAGAATTGGCCTCAACTTTTAATAAAATGGCTGATGATATAAATTGCTATAAAATAAAACTTAAAAAAGAGCGTGATAATTTGGATTTAAAAGTAAAGCAAAGGACATCTGAACTTGAAGAAAAAAATGAAAATATGACGCAAAGTATAAAATATGCCAAAACAATACAGAATTCCATACTGCCGGATAAAGTACAAGGTGAAAAAATTTTTAAAGAACATTTTATTATTTACAAACCCCGTGATATAGTGGGGGGCGATTTTTATTTTTTTCAAAAACTTGGAGAAACGTATTTAATATGTATAATTGATTGTACCGGACATGGAGTTCCCGGCGCTTTAATGACTATGCTATCAAGCGCTGTATTAATGGAAAAAATGGCATATGCAGTATATGAAAATCCGGCAAAGTATTTAAAGGAAATAAATAGAACTGTTAAGGAAATATTGAATAAACCCGGGGGGCATATTAAGAACTCGGATTTGATTTCTGATGATGGACTTGATATAGGGATATGTTTTTATAACGCTTCAAAAAACGTTTTAACCTATGCGGGAGCTAAAATTGATTTGTATTATTCTTATGAAAATCAAATTAATTTAATCAAAGGAGATAAACAAAGCATTGGTTATGTAATTTCCTTAGAAGATTTTGAATTTGAAAATCATAAGATTGATTTAAAGCCGGGTATGGTTTTTTATTTATTAACCGACGGTTTGGTCAGTCAGAACGGTGGGGAAAATGATTTTCCTTACGGTAAAAACCGGTTTTCAGATTTACTTAGCAGGATAAGTTCTTTGCCTTTGAGTGATCAAAAAAATGAAATACTTGCGGATTATGAGCGTTATCGGGGCAGTGAAGCGCAAAGAGATGACATTGCCATTATTAGTTTTGTTGTTTAGTAATTTTATGAGATTTTATAAGAATGTTAATATTTTATTTGATAATTTTACTTTTATGATATATGATACAAGAAAGTAAAGGTAATTAAAATTTTTAAAACTAATTGTTTGAGGGTTATGGTTTCGCGTAATTTGCCATTGAGGTACAAATGCAAAATTTTAAAATAGAAGCAACGAAATATACACCGTCAGTATGTTTAGATTTTGAAAATAGCCGTTTTATCATGTGCGGGCAGTCATATCCGGAGAATACTGCTAAATTTTATAAAGAAATTTTTCTTAAATTTGAAGAGTTTTTAAATAGTACGGAGCTTGATAATACAGTAACACTTGATTTAACGCTTATATATTTAAATACATCGAGTTCTAAAGCCATTCTAATTCTTTTGGATATTTTAAATGAAGCTTACAAAAAAGGCAAAAAAGCCGTTGTTAATTGGCGTTATCATAAACAAAATGAAATGGCTTATGAAATCGGTGAAGAATTGCAGGATTACATTGAAACCCCTTTCAATTTTATAGAGGAAAAAATAAAAAACAATGCCGGATAATATAAGCGAGTTATATGGGCTTTTTAAAAACGAAGAAAAAGTTATTGATAAAACTAGGGAAACTATAAACTCACCTGAATTTGAAAATAACGCGTTGGCAGAAGAATATAAATTTCTTGCCCGGGAGTATGAAAAGCTCAATCGGCAGACAAAAAAAATGATACGTATTTCTGACCAGCAACAAAACGCGTTAAATGAAACTAAGGAGGAATTAAAACATTTAAACGAAATATCCATGCAAATCAGCCGCTCTCTTAATTTTGACGATGTTTTTAATTCAATAATGAATTATCTCGTTGAAACGTATGGTTTTCAAGGATGTTCGTTAGCTTTGGTTGATAGCACGAAAGAAAAATATATTATTGAAAAAATAATTTTGCCTGATGAATATAAAACAATTCAAAAACAGATTGAAAAAATATCAATGCCTCTAGATTTATCAGTAGGCGGCATATCTAAAAGTATAGTTAATAATAAAATACGGTATTTCCAAAATATAGATCCTTGTAAAATTAATGATGAAGTCAGCCGGAAACCAGCTGAAGATTTACACATAAAAACAATTCTAATAATTCCCGTTAGTGTTGACGATGAGATTATTGGTGCTTTTACACTTACCGGGCATAAAATTAACATTGATTTAAGCGAAGAAGATATTTCTGCAATTTTGCGTTTTGTTAATCAGATTTCTATAATAATAAAAAATTCCAAATTATACGGGCAGATTCAAATTGAACGGGCTAGCTTAGAGGAACGGGTAAAAGAACGAACGCAGGATCTGGAAAATGCTCTAAATTTAGTAAGGCAAAACAGAGAAAAAATCGCAAAGCAATTTTCAGATTCTATTGAAATAATTTATTCTTTAATTGCTAAAACTTCATCGCGTTTATATGAGCGTACCAAAGAAATTACTACACTTTGCGTAATGTTTTCGGATTTTCTCGGTCTGGATAAGCAGTTAAAAGACAATATAAGAATTTCCGCAATGCTACACGATCTCGGTATGATAGGAATGCGTGAAAAAATTATTTATGAAAAGAAAGAAATAACAAACGATGAAAAAGAGTTTGTCCACAGCCATCCGCAGAAAAGTGTGGAAATAATACAAACACTTCAAAATATTGAAGATGTTAAACGCATTATTTTACAACACCATGAACACTTTGACGGAAGCGGTTATCCTTCTGGGCTAAAGGGTGAGGAAATTGATATTGGGGCTCGAATTTTAGGCGTTGTTTCGTATTTTGTGGATATTTCAAAGAAAAGAAAATTTATGTATATCGACCGTGATGCAAAAATAAAAACTGAATTAAAAAGTCAGAAAAATAAAGCTCTTGACCCGGGTTTAACAGAAAAATTTTTGGAGTTAATTGATAAAGCGGATTTGATTTATCAGATTAACGAAAAAGACATTCAGTTTTTAGAAGAGGGCAACGAAAAAATTTGGATTATTCCAAGCAATGTGCATTTTGAAAACATCATAGTAGGCAAAGTTATGGACCAGGTTAAAACTTTTAATCTCATGGATGATACTTTTCACATTATTGATTATGGTTTGTGCGAACTTGTGAGAAATGCTATTGTTCACGGCAATAAATATAATACAGAAAAACACGTTACTATTAAATTCTCATGGCAAAAAACAGATGAAAATAAAAACAAACTCATTTTCAAAATAATTGATTGTGGCGAGGGTATGGATGTAAAATCCCACTCTGCTTTTGCAAGGGCAAGAAGGTCAATGTTAGATATTATAGATGCATTAAAAAAATTCTCCAAAGAAAATAATTTAAACAACGATAAAGGTTTTAATAACTTAATTAGAAAATCAAAATTATTCATGAATGAGTATTATACGGATTTTTATACTTTCAGGCAACTTGATACGCCGGAAGCAACGGGAGGATTAGGTTTGTTGCACGTTAAAAAAACTTTTGATACTGTTGAATTTAATAACGTTATTCAAAACAATGAAATCTCCGGGACTGAAGTAATAGTAACGAAAACGGTTTAATAAAACATTAACCCGCAGGTTTGGTTTTTAAAAAATTATCTTCGAGCATTGATTCAATCGCGTATTCTTTTCCCTGATTTGTCAAATATAAAATACCCTCATCTTTTGTAATTAAACCTTTTTTAGTAAGCCCTTTAATTGATTTATCCGTTGTTTCTCTATCCCAACCGAGATGTGTATGTATATTTTTTGCATCACATTCTTCTTCGTAATCAATAGATTTAATATGGTGTGATATATGTACAATCATAAGCGTTTCATAAAAACGCGTTTTTAATGCGTTTCTTTTTAAAATTTTACTGATTATGCCTTTATCCGGCGCAAATATTAAAACAAAAGCAAAAAGCAATCCGGCAATACTTGCCATCATTCCCGCTATATTTACATCAAGAAAACGCGCAAGCCAATATCCGGCAAGTGCGCTAATAACGCTGAAAATTAAACTCCAGATTATTGTATATTTTAAATCCTCGGTTATTAAATATCCTGCTGCGGGCGGAGCAATTATTAAAGCAACCACAAGTACAGACCCTACTGCGTCAAAAGCCGTTACAACGGTAATAGAAACGTCTGCCATTAATAAATAATTTAAAAGAACGGGGGAGAAACCTAACGCGTATGATAAATCGGCGTCAAAAGTTGAAAGTTTTAGTTCTTTGAAAAGTAAAATGAGAAATAAAGTATTGATAATTAAAACGGCTCCGTTACTATAAATGCTTTTAGGACCTATATCCGTAGCGAAAACGCGCAAACGGTCAAGAGGCGCGAATGCAATTTCACCGAGCAAAACAGCATCCACATCAATGTGAACATTAGCAAATTTT
>CAYUYT010000164.1:0-8340 GCA_964449345.1 uncultured Spirochaetia bacterium
AAAAATTCGTGATTTAGAAACAGATTTTGATAGTAATTTAATAAAAATTTTGTCAGCAGCTTCAAAAAAAAATACAAAAGCTGAGTATGATAAAATTTTTAATTCTAGTATTATGAACTATCATAGTGATAAAAGAATTGATCAAAATCAATACGATTCTATTCGAGATGAATTAACAAAATTCAAGGATAATGAACAACTTAAAATCGAATTTATAAAAACATTAAGAAAATTAGAAGAAGAATATTTAAATTAAATAGGAGTTATTCTATGACTAAAGATATTATTACTGAAACAAAAAAATTAGTTGAAATTTTATTAGATAAAAAAATTGATCTTTCAGAAATTCGTAACGATTTTAAAAAAATGAAACTTGAAGAACCAATGATTCATTTTTCAGAGCATTTAGGGAAAATACCACTAGCTGAATCTAACTTAGATTCTTCAAATGCGCTTGATGAAGCTATTAAAGAATTGATTTCTTAATTACGAGTTATAAATGACTGAAGAAGAGAAAATTATAGAACTAGACGAAAGTATTCAATATATAGATAATTATATTGATACTTTTATAATACTGGGTACACTTTTAACTTCTTATAAAATGAAACAGAATGCTTCACCATATGTCAACTTTCGTGACGCATTGAATCATTATATTAGAATATATGAAAGCGATGTGAACGACGATAAAAAAATTTATGGTAATTGTTATGCATTAAAAGAGCATTTATTTAGAGGACTTAAAGATACTATTGTTCATATTGCATATGTATTTATAAAAAGAATTAAATGTCATCTTGAAGAAAATAAATTATTGACTGATAAAAATAAAAATAATATTAGAAATCATATTCATTCATTGAAAAATTTATTATTAGATATTAGGACTAGTGTTTCTACAACTACAGTTGAAAAAATAAAAGATAGAATTAGTGAGTTTAATGCTATTTTAAAAGATATTAAGAATAATAATGATGAACTGTTTAAAGTTTTAATCAAACCATCAACTATTGAAAAATCGAAATCGGTATATTAGTTTAATATTATTTTATTTAAAAATATTGATCATCCTTTTCTCTCTACACCAATAATTAATTTTAAGGTAATTCTATTTTTAAAATCCTCTAATTATTGAATAGTGCTCAAAAGTCGCATTTGTCAATTATTATTTTAAAACGAAAAAAGCCCTACCGTTTTATCGGTAAGGCTTATTTTTATTTGGGCGGGGTAGGATTTGAACCTACGAAGGCTCACGCCAACAGATTTACAGTCTGCTCCCTTTGGCCACTCGGGAACCCACCCTTAATAGCTGGTGATGGGAATCGAACCCGCAACCGGTTGATTACAAATCAACTGCTCTACCATTGAGCTACACCAGCGAAAATAGCTTTCCGGCAAACGTTTTCAAAACCCTTTCCAAAAACGTCTATAATTAATAATTATTTTTCGGATAATCGTCAAACTATATTTAACTAAATTCTGAATTTAAATAAAATTATTACTGTATATCATCAATGAGTTTTTTAAGACGTTTTTGAACGTCCCTGATTTCTGTTTTAAATTCCGTGCTTTCTCTTTCAATGTAAGAAAAAGCCGTTCCTAATTTATTATAACTCTCGCCTAACCTTTGCAAGAGAACTTCCCTATATTCGTTTTTTACGCTGTCAGCCAATTCAGATGCCATAAAATCCTCGCTTAATCCAATTAGTTACTTTTCTTTGTGGTGAATAATAATAAGCAAAACAGCATTAAAAACAAAGCAGATATAACAATTTCTTAATAAATATTACAAAAAAAATATACGATTATTTTGCGTTTTTGAAGGGTTTTTTAATGAGTTTGCCCGTGTTACGTTTTTTAACTTTATCTTGGTATTTGTTTACAAGGCTTTTGAATTTTTCAGTAGAGCGCAAGTTACCAAAATCAGTATCGTTTTTCAAGTCTCTAAAATTAGCGTAACCTAATTGCAAAGCGCGTTCAAGGAGTTTTAACGCTCTTTCATTATCCTGTTTTTGAGCATAAATGCATGCAAGGTTGTAGTAAGCAACGTAATTCTTGCTGTTTTGCTGCAATAGTTTCACAAAAAGCGTTTCTGCTTTTTTGTGCATTCCCGTTTTAAAATAAGCAATAGCTAAAAGCGTTATAGCTGAATTGTTTTCAGGCGTTTTAATTAAAACGCGTTTTAAAATATCAATGGCTTTTTGAAATTTTTCTAGTTCGATATAACAGTTTGCGCTTTGTTTTAAAGCGTATAAATTAGTATTATCGTTAAGTAAAACGTGTTGATAATAACTTAATGCCCTGTTGTAAATTTTTGCAAGCTGAAATAAATAAGCAACGTGTAAAATTACTTTTTTGCTTTTAAACTCATACATTTCTATTTGATATGCCATTTGCCTTGCTTTTTTTATATCGTTTTTTTTTCGTAAAGTGCGTATAATTTCTCTATATGTGGAAAGAGATTTGGGATTAAAATTAAGACTTTTTTTAAACCATTTTAAAGCTTTGTCATATTCGCTTAATTTATAGTAACAGTAACCGATTAAGTAATAAATATTACCCTTTGTGATTTTTCCGTGTTTAGTGGGAAAATATTTTGCTGCAAAGTAAAAATATCTCATTGCCCTTTGGTAATTCTTTTTTCTTAGAAGCTTAATTCCTTTGTTGGCGTAGTTTATGTACTCTTTTTTTCTTGCGCCATAAATATATCTTGCGTGGGAATTATATTGAAATGTGCTCAAAAAGATTAATGTTAAAATTATAACTGATTTTATTTTCATGTTAATATTTTATCCTTTTCTGATTAAAAAAGCAAGTAATATAGAATGGCAATGGCTTCTCTAAAATAAAAATATATCAATTTTTTGAAGTAGATAGTATCGGGTGCTGATATTTGTATTTTGAGTTTTTCTTTTTTTGATAATAGATGAATTCGGGCAAGGTGATATTTGCTCGATACCATAATTGTATTTTTCCAGTTATTTTGCAAACATAAAGCCAATGCTCTTCGTATGGTTTTGCGTGAATTATAACCTTGATTGTGCAAAATAACAGCTTTTTCTTCGACCCCGCAATTAAGCAAGATTTTTTTCATTTCAGCGGGTTCATTTTCGTTGCCGTTTCCCGATACCATTATATAGTCAACGAGTTTATTTTTGTACAAATTTGCCGCGTGTTTGGTTCTGTTTAGCAAAGTATAAGAAGGCCCTGCTGGTTTTACTTTTGCTCCGAAAACAACGGCAAGTTCTGCTTTATAATTTTTTACTTTAATACGTTTGATGAAAATGTAAGTTAAAGAAAAGATTAATGGAATAAAAAACACAGATGCAAAAATAATTAAGGAAGAAAATAGAAAAATATTTATTTTTTTTGCCATATCTACAGGATAATATAAAAATAAAGAATAATTTTGGTAAAGTTATTTAAATTAAATTTTTTTCAAAACAAGAGTTAGGAAATATATATTTATCAAAAATATTTTCCGTTTTTATTAGTAAAAAATTTGTCAATGATAATTCCCGTTTCGTTATTTTTGTTTATTGTTAAAGTTTTATTAAAATACTTTTAAATATCGAATTTTTGGCTAAAACAAATTTTATTTTTATTTAAGTTACCTTTCGCAATAAGATAAAATCAGAATCAAACATAAAAAATTGTTAATATTATGTATGCTTCAATTTAACTAGACAAATGATATTTTTATAAAAACGGCCTTTTTTTTCGTTATTAAAATAAAAAAAAAGAATTTTTACCAATTGAGAAATTTGCACTCCTTTACATATATTTTCTTGACAAAAGAAATTGATTAAATTAAATTTGTGTATCCTTAAAGTCTAATTTTGGATTATGATGTAGTTTATAAACAAGGAAAATAAAATGGCAGTACCTAAGAAACGAAAAGGCAAAAGTAAAACCAGAGCGAGAAGGTCAATAAATACAAGAGTCTCGTTGCCGAATTTGATAGAATGTACAAATTGTGGAACAAAAAAATTGCCACACAGGGTTTGTCCCCAGTGCGGTTTCTATAAAAATAAAATTGTAAAATTTTATAAAGATTAATTAATCTTTTGGTCGAAACGATGAAAATTGCGGTTGACGTGATGGGCGGGGACTTTGGCCCCGAGCCGCTCGTTAAAGGATGTTTAAATTTTGTTCGCAATACTGGTATTAATATAGTAATTGTTGGCGATGAAAAAATTATTGAAAACATAATCGGAAGTGAAAAGGACATACTTGATAAAATTGAGATTGCTCATACAACGCAATTTGTGAATATGGATGATAAAATCTCAAACGTTTTACGCCGAAAAAAACTAGCTTCCATAAGTATTGCGGCGCGGTTAGTTAAATCCGAATATTGCCACGGCTTATTCACTGTTGGAAATACTGCGGCGGCTATTTCATGGTCGAATATAGTTTTACGAAAACTTAAAGGAGTAAAAAAAGCTGCTTTATGTTCGGTTTTGCCTAAAACGGACGGATTTGCAATTTTAATTGATTCGGGAGCAAGTATCAGGTGTACGGGAGACAACCTTTCCCAATTCGCTGAAATGGGAGATATTCTTGCTCGTGTTTTTTTTGGTAAAAAAGACCCTGCAATTGGTCTTATCAATATTGCCAGAGAAGAGGGGAAAGGAAAATTTAAAATACAGAGAGCAAATTATCTATTAAAAAGATCGGATTTGAATTATGCAGGGTATATAGAAGGTAATGATATTGTTAACGGAAATGTGGATGTAGTAATTTGTGACGGTTTTATCGGTAATGTTTTATTAAAATATAGCGAAGGGTTATTTAATTCTTTCGTAAAAAATAACCCTGTGAAAAATTTAAAGAAGTTTTATAAAAAAATTCCCGGGTCGAATATCAAAAACGTTTCACGCCTTAACGGTGCTCCGTTGCTTGGCGTTCGGGGAACGGTTATGATTGGGCACGGTTCAAGTGATGAAAAAGAGTTTGAAAACGGGTTACATCTAACGCGTTTATTTATAGAAACTAAAATACATGAGCAGCTTGAAAAGCGTTTTATAAAGAAAAAGCATTTTGAGCACATGAAAGGCAAAAAAAATGAGTAAAGGTGTAAGGGTTGCCGGAGTAGGATATTACGTTCCGGAAAAAATTCTTGATAATAAATATTTTGAAGAAATTGTTGATACAAGCGATGAATGGATCATGACCCGGACGGGTATCAAAGAGCGAAGGATGGCTGCACCCGAGCAGGCAACTAGCGATTTAAGTATAATTGCGGCAAAAAACGCCTTAAACGATGCAGGAATCTCTCCTGATGACATTGATTTTGTTATCCATCATTCCGTTACCCCGGATATGATATACCCGGCTACAAGTTGTCTGGTTCAGAATGCTTTGGGTATTAAAAATGCAGGGACAATGGATAATTCCGCCGGATGTACGGGGTTTATTTATTCTTTGTCTATCGGATATGCTTACATAAAAGCAGGGATGTATAAAAACATTCTCGTTATTGCCGGCGATGCTCTTACTAGAGTAACTAATTATAAAGACAGAGGAACGTGTGTTTTATTCGGTGACGGTGCAGGAGCTTTTGTATTAACCGAAAGTGAAGAGGATAATTTCAAATCTTTTTACCTTGACGGGGACGGCGCTTATTCGGATTTTATTACACAACCATGTTCCGGCAGTAGAATGCCGCCCACTTATGAGGCAATAGACGAGGGTTTAATTTATCTCCATATGTCAGGACAAAATACTTTCAAACTCGCTGTAACGGCAATGACCAATTCAGCTAAAAAAGTGCTTTCAGATTCGGGTATTAAACCGGAAGATATTGACTGGATAATTCCGCATCAGGCAAATATAAGGATAATGGATTCCGTTGCAAAACGGCTTAAAGTTCCTGTTGATAGAGTTGTTAAAACAATACAAAAATACGGCAACACATCTGCAACCACAATTCCGGTTGCGTTCGGTGATTATAAAGAACAGGGTAAGATAAAAAGAGGAGACAACGTATTATTCGTTGCTTTTGGCGCCGGTGCTACATGGGGCGCAACAATATTTAAGTATTAGGTGGTATTTAATTATGAGTAAAACAGCATTTGTTTTTCCCGGACAGGGTTCTCAAAACGTTGGAATGGGAAAGGATTTATACGATAACTATAAAGAAGCTAAAGAAATTTATGAAAAAGCTTGTGAAATTTTAGATATTGATTTAATAAAATTATGTTTTGAAGGTCCTATTGAAGAATTGACAAAAACGGAAATCGCGCAACCTGCTATACTTACAACGAGTATTGCGGCTCATACTTTGCTTGAAAAAAACGGTATTACGCCGGATATGACGGCTGGCCATTCGTTAGGAGAATATTCCGCTTACGTTGCGGCAGAATATCTTTCTTTTGAGGATGGATTGAAAGCAGTGCGAGAGAGAGGTCTTGCTATGGCAGGGGCTGACCCTGATAATAAAGGAAGTATGGCGGCAATCATCGGACTTGATGCTGATGTTGTTGAAGAAATTTGTAAAGAGGCATCAAAGCAAGGTGTTGTGGTGGCTGCTAATTTTAACACTCCTAACCAGATTGTTGTATCGGGGGAAAAGCAGGGCATTTTAAAAGCTATTGAACTTGCGGAAGAAAAAGAAGCAACTTTAGCAAAGGAACTCGTTGTTTCCGGCGCGTTTCATAGTCCTTTGATGGAAGGCGCTTTAGATAAATTCAGGAACGCGATTGATACTTTGGATATTAAAAAGGGCAAATGTCCGGTAATAACGAATGTAAGTGCATCTCCTGTAGATGTTTCTGAAATAAAGGATTCTCTTATCCGTCAAATGACTTCAAGCGTTAGATGGGTTGCTTCCATTAATAAAATGGTGGAAATGGGCGCAATTGATTTTATTGAAACCGGGTCAGGAAAAATTCTACGCGGTTTGATAAAAAAAATTAACCGCAAACTTAATGTATTAAGCGCAGGTGATTCTTCGTCATTGGAAAAAGCGCTTGAAAAACTAAAATAATTTTTTTAGGAGAGTAAAATGTTTACATTAGAAGGAAAATCTGCGATAATTACGGGTAGCGGAAGAGGCATCGGAGCTGGTATAGCAAAAACATTTGCAGAAAACGGAGCTTCGGTTGTTGTTTGTGATATTGATGAAAATAACGTAAATTTAGTAGTTGATGAAATAAATAAAAACGGTGGAAAAGCTGTTGGAATTAAAACCGATGTAACCAATGCATCGGATGTAGATGCCATGATTTCTAAGTGTACTCAAGAATACGGCAGTTTAGATATAATTGTAAATAACGCTGGCATAACTAAAGACACTCTTTGCATGAAAATGACTGAGGAACAATGGGATGCAGTAATTAATGTGAATTTAAAGGGCGTTTTTTTATGCGGTAAAGCAGCGTATAAAGTAATGATGAAACAAAAAAACGGATGTATAATAAATATGGCTAGTATCGTAGGTATAATCGGTAACATAGGTCAGACAAATTATTCGGCAACAAAAGGCGGGGTAATAGCAATGACAAAAACATGGGCGAAGGAATTTTCAAGGCGTAATGTTAGAGTTAACGCTATAGCCCCGGGTTTTATAAATTCTGAAATGACCGCGGCAATGCCGGATGATATTAAAGAAAAGTTTAAAAGTAGCATACCATTGGCGCGATTAGGCGACCCAGAAGATATTGCAAACGCTGCATTATTTTTAAGCAGCGAAGCAAGTTCTTATATAACCGGGCAAGTACTCGTTGTTGATGGCGGAATGGTTATGTAAATCATTTTTTGGGAGATGAAAATGTCAAATAGGAAGGTAGTAATTACCGGATTAGGAATAATTTCCTGTTTGGGTTTATCCGTGGATAAATTTTGGGATAATATTTTATCGGGTAAATCCGGTATAAAAAAAATTGAAAGTTTTAATGCAGACGGGTTAGCCTCTCAGATAGGGGGAGAAATTGTAAATTTTGACCCGGCTGATTTTATTGATAGAAAACTTGTAAAACGTGTGGATAGGTTTATCCATTATGCGCTTCCAGCTGCTGATCAGGCTATTGAGGATGCGGGTTTAAATAATGCTGATAATTATGATAAAAATAAAGTCGGGGTTATTTTTGGTAGCGGTATAGGCGGAGTAGAATCATTTTATAATACTTCAGTTGCAATTGAGAAAGACCCTTATAAAAAAGTTTCTCCTTTTTTCATACCAAGCTTGATAACGAATATGGCACCGGCGCAAATTGCAATAAAATACGGTTTCCGCGGCGCAAATTATTCAATATCAACAGCGTGCGCAACTGCAACGCATAGTATAATTGAAGCTGCCCACGCTATTCAAAGGGGTGATTGCGATATAGTTAT
>CAYUYT010000165.1:0-8328 GCA_964449345.1 uncultured Spirochaetia bacterium
TCCGCCGTAAACAATCATAGAATCAACGGATATATTATTAATATCACCGAAACCGTCAGAAACGACCTCTTCATAAGAACCGGTAGTTAAAAGGTCGTTTGAACGCCAAATTTTACAACCGGTATTAGGAGTAACTCCTGTACCGTCCGAATCAACGTTTTTAACCCCCGTATAAAAATACGCACCATGTTCAGTAAAGGAAGGGAACCCCATGTTATTAGGATAATCCGTACCTATAGGCCCGAAACCGCCGAATCTAATAGGTGTGTTCGCATGGGTATCAACAAGGCCTCTCCACGTTCCGCTTCCCGGCACTCCGGTATATTTATAAAGCTCGGCACCGTCACCGAAAGCAACTTTATCTTTTATCGTTGCAACGTACAATTCATTGCTGTAAATATAAAAATTAGCGCATTCGTTGTTATGTAAACCCCACATATCAGGTGCAACGGTTGAAAAATCTATGAAAGTCCCATTCGCGCCTGTAATCGAATAATATACCGTAACTCTATCGCTGCCACCGCTATCATAAGAACTCGTTCCTATGACAACGTTCCCTTGATATTCAATAATAGCGCCCACGCTGTGATAATTGCCCCCATCAGTATATACAGTTTCCCACGTGTGCGGCACAACGGAATCGTTTAGTGTGCGCCTTACTTCCCCTCCTGTAACGGGGTTAAACAAACCGATATAAAGCCTGCCGTCAAACGAGTACATAGCGGATATGAATTTATAATTAGTATCCGTTTCTTCAAAAACAAGTTCCATGTTTGAACCGTTAAAACGGTAAACTTCAGCGCCTCCGCCGGATACTTTTGTACCGGAATATAATTGATTATTATGAATAGCAAAATACGTTACCGCTTCTGTAAACGGATTTGTAACGGGAATACTCTCGGGCAAAATGATAGTTGGAGTATCATTATTAAAAAGCGTTTCTGAGGTGCACGATTTTAAAATAAAACTTATAAATATAAATAGAATTAAAAATTTTTTTCGCATAATTTATAATTTCCCTTAATATATTATACACAACATTTTATATGGAATTCAAGGAAATTTAATTTTTTTATCAAAATTTATCAACTTTTCAGATTAAGTTTTTTTATTTATATTTGCCGTAACATTTTTTTATTAATATTTTTATTTAGGTTTAATAAAAAATCTTGATTTTTATTTAATTTTTTATATAATCACATTATAACTTATTAAAGGTTTTACTATGTCTAAAAGCTTCTTTGAGATTGAAAATGATATTCAGGTTGCCGTTGCGAGTAATCGCCAAATAAACCTCATTTCTTATGCCTTAAGCGAAGACATGGAGCAAAAGCTTGAAAGTGTTATAGAAAATATTTTAGCGCGTTTTAACCGGACGGATTTAAAAAGCACGGTTTACACGTGTATCAAAGAGCTTGCAATAAACGGAACAAAAGCCAATATTAAAAAAATTTACTTTGACGAACTTGGTATTGATGAAGAGGACACAGAGGACTATGACAGGGGTATTAAGTTATTCAAAGAGCATTTTAGCGAGGACTGGCTTTACGAATACGGCAGAAAAGCAAAAGAAGCGGGATATTTTGTAAAAATTAAATTTTTCTACGATGAATACGGAATGCGTGTAGAAATAACGAATAATGTTCAGATACTACCCGTTGATGAAAAACGCATAAGGCAGAAGCTTGCACAAGCTATGCAATACGATAACATTGCGGAATTTTATATGAACAATGCGGATGCTACTGAGGGTGAAGGCATTGGTATTGCTTTAGTCGTTTTACTTTTGAAAGGCGAAGGCATGGACCCTGGTTTATTTCGCGTTGGCATTATTAATAAATTAACAACATCGAGAATTGAAATTCCTTTTTCAGATGATTTTCAAACAATACGTAATAAATAATAATTTAAGACTTTATAACTTTATTCACAAGTCTGCCTATTTTCTCTATTTCAACTTCCACAACGTCTTTTTGGTTTAATTTACCTACTCCGAGTGAAGTTCCCGTTAGTATTACATCACCGGGGAAAAGTGTCATAACTTCGGATACCGCTTCAACGAGTTGGCTTACAGAAAAAATCATATCATTTGTATTAAAATCCTGTACAATTTTTCCGTTTAAATATGTTTTAACAGAAAGGTTATCAGGATTGTCAATGATTTTCGTAGACTTTTTAATAAATTCCCTATTTCCAGAAGCTAATTTAAAACCTTTTTGCAAAACAATTCCGGGTCCAAGTGGGCAGAACGAATCAAAACCCTTTGCCCTTGTCCATTGTCCTTCTTTAATTTGAATATCCCTTGCCGTAACATCGTTCGCGCAAGTATAGCCAAAGATGTGTTCAAAAGCTTTGCTTTTAGGTATGTTTCGCCCTTGTTTTCCCATCACTACTGCTAATTCTCCCTCATATTCTACGCTTTGACTTTGGGCGGGGATTTCTATCTCGCCGTTTTGCCCGATTCGCGCTGTAGGAGGTTTTAAAAACATGAGCGGTACTTTGGGGATACAATCCTCATACTTTTTATTATTAAGTTCTGCCCATTCCTTAACGTGTTTTTTATAGTTTAGCCCTATTCCAATTATTTTATTAGGATGCGGGACCGGAGCTAAAATCTTTACTTTATCAGCTTTTATATCAATTCCGGTATCTGAAAAGATATTAAATATATCGCCTTGTAATGCGCGAATTCTTTTTTCATATAAAAAGCCGTACATCTTTACGTTACGGTCATTTCGAAAACGGATAATTTGCAAAATACCCTCCGTATAGTTACATTAATGCGTTTTGTTATACTAAAAAAACTTTTAAAACTAACTTCCAAATATATGTTCAACTGAATATTAAAATTTTCAGTTGATTTTGAATTTATATTCTATTAACTATACAAATTATGATACCATTTTTTAAAAAAGTCATGCAATACAAAAAAAATATTTTAACGCAAATTTCTAAATATATATTTATCACAAATTTTTTACGTTTTTATTAGCAATAGAGGCGACAATGGTCATTATCGCACTATTTTTCTGTTTTCAATTTAAATTTCATCTAAATATTTATATAAAACGGATTTTTCATTATTAAATAAACTTTTTTTACTATTGTTTTGTGCGATTCTTAAAAATATTTGCTAATTTTTTTACATTTGATTATATATTTATACTATACTAATTAAAAATATACTATAGGATTAAATAATGGAATTCATAAAAAATTATTTTGATATAACAAAAGTTCTCGAAGCATACGAAGAATGGGTTAACCACATTCTCCAGCTTAGAAAAATCAATCAAGATGCATTTAAGGTTGACCAAGAAAAAGTAATGGAAACTTACGACAATATTGTAAATTTTACCCGAATGTGGCTATCAAGCGCTGACGAATATAATAAAGTTTCAAAACTCCTAGCCAATCTTTTGAAGTTAATTTAACGTTTCCCATATATGGCTTTAGTTAAACCCGCTCCCTTAGTATTACCCTTTTGTTCAATGATTTATTCGCATAATCAAATATTGAAAGATGCAAAAAAATTTATTGAAAAAAGTTTCTCCCAAATTGTTTTCAGTTACGGACCGGTTAATTTTAGCGGTTTTACCCGTTACTATGAAAAAGAAATGGGAGAAAATTTAAAAAAAATTTACTTTTTTTTTGAAAAAATTATGAATGCGGAGAATTTTCACGAATACAAAATTTTAACCAACGGTTTTGAAAATCGAATTTCTCCTAATAATGAAAGATACGTAAACTTGGACCCCGGCTACATTACACAAGCTAAATTCGTTTTATTTACAACGAAAAACCGTTCGCATAGAATATACATAGCCAAAGGTATTTATGCCGAAGTTCAACTTGAATATAAAAAAAATAGTTTCACCGGTCTTTATTACTCTCATGCAGATTATATTCAAAAAGATTTTATAAACTTCGCTAATAAAGCACGGGAATATTTCAGAGAGCGTATTAAAAAGGAATAACGCAAAATTCGATTTATTTAAAATCGCAACAAAAATATACTCTCATAGAAGAGGCAATTGCCATAGTGGACTCTTTTTTAATAACTATTTTTGTAAATTAACAAGCTATTTTTATTTCGAAATTCGCGTGAATAATTATTTATGATAAGGAACGCGTTTTAAAATAGTAAAAGCACGGTATATTTGTTCAAATAGTACGGTAAGCGCAACGTCGTGCTGAAGGGTTAAATCCGAAAGGCGTATGTTTAAATCAGCAGATTTTTTTATATTTTCAGGCAAGCCCCCGGCTCCGCCTATAATAAAATATAAATCAACAGCACTTAATATTCTCTTTTTGATAAACTTTGAAAATGATTCCGTAGTAAATTGCTTTCCCTTTTCATCCATTGCGCAGATAAAATGAGGCTTTTTGGCTTGATTAATTACGCCGTTAATCTGCTCTTCTTCTTTTTTAAGCCGGGTTTTTTCATCTTTAATCTTGGTATCGCGTAAAAAATCGTGTTCAAGTTTGTAGTACTTATTACATTTGTGGGCGTATTTATTAATAATTGCCCAAAAATATTTATCCGGTTTTCCAACGGAAATGACCTTTAATATCATTGTCAATCAACTGTCTTTATGACTTTGGGGACTGACCAAAACGTAAAGCCAAACAAGAATTATTGATCCTATAATAGCTGTTCCTATGTTTACATTACCTACGTTTCGAAGATATTCAAAAACTTTGTCTAAAATTTTCCCGCCTAAAACCGCACCGATAAAACCCACTATACAAGCGCCGAAAATTTCACCAAGAATATGCCGTTTTAATACGTAGTAATAAAAAAGACCGACGCCGACTCCTATTGCCAAATATATTGATATACTTATAACGTGTTGCATTTTATATAAATTCCTCCGGACAAATCATTTTTTTTTTAAAACCTAACTTATAAAGTTTCGTACAAATATAAAAATGCATTATTAAAAAAACGTCAAGTTTATAATAATAAATTTTTTAAAAATCCGGATCCCCCGGCGCAGTATTGTCATAATATACCTGAATAATGTTACTTATTTTCGATTCGTTGAATCCGGCAGAGTCAACAGACGTTACTCCTATAAAATACGTTTTTAAACCGCCAGATGTAAGTTCCTGTGCCTGACCGTCCCATTCGATTTTAAAAGTAAATTCAACGGGATAGCTCTGCAAAGCAGGATAAACACCTACACTAGCTAAATAATTTAAAGAAATTGACGGATATAAGCCGGATGTCCTGCTACCCTCACTAACAATGTATGTGCCTTCCGTGCTAGTTTTATACGGATAATTGCCGGTAGAAGAATCAAACTGATAATGCTCCTGAGCTGCAACCTGCAATGTTTTCGTAGGGTGGTCAACGGAGTTGCGAATATAAATGTTAAAACCATTAAAATCGCCTTCGGGTTGGTACGCCTGAATAGATATTTGTATATATTTAGGTGAAAAGCTTTTTATAATTTTTGAATAACTATAATAAGAACCGCTTACATGTGATTTGGTACCTGTTAAAATTACCGGGGTGTTAAAAGTAGTTACGGAATCCGGTGTAGGTATGCCGCAACTTAAAACATAAGAAATAAATATAATAACGAAATATAAATACGTTTTCTTCATTTTATCCATAATTAAGGTATTTGAACAGCATTACTTGGTTCACTTTCATTTAAACTATCCGAAGTTAAACTCACTGCTGTTACTACAATCCATGAATTTATATTTAGGGGGTGAGATAAAATTTTTGTGCCGTTATCGCATTCCTGATTAATAACAACGACAAAACGTGTTACACCGCCTGAAAAATACACGTTGCTTATGGTTGCCGCATAAGGATTAGCAATATTTCCCGGTTCAACGGGTTTATTTGCACTACCCGTTCCAATGTCGTTATCATTTTGCCCTATTTGATACAGCTTTAAATCAGCCAATATTGAACTTCTCGCTGTTTGGGCATCGCCCCATCCTCCGTCGGTAACAACGTAAACATTATATCCGTTAAAATACTGCTCTGTGTTATAAGCGTAAAACTCGATTGCTACACATCCGGTCATGCCTGAAGGCGTTGTATAACCATCCCCTGCATAATACGGATTAATAGCTGAATCGTAATTGTCTATATCCGTTTGTTTACCTCCATCCATATTAAAAGGTGAAGCCGTTATTGATGCAATGTCAGTAGAAGTTAAGATTCTTAAACCCATTGGAGGATTTAACTTAGGAGTAGGCGCTTCTATTGTACATGAATTAAAAATTATCACTGCAAGAATGTATGTAATAAAAACAATTTTTTTCATTTATAAATTTACCTTATTATATTATAAATTTTTAGACAAAAAAATGCAACATAAGTTAAATCGATTTAATAATAAATTTCTTTATTTTTATTTATTTAACAATAATAACAGATTTTTTCCCTCTGTTGCCATCGTCTATGAATAAAGACGCTTTATAATCGGCAACGAGGTATTTTCGGTCAATAAGTATTTTGTAAGTATATTTTCCGGGTGGTAGAGGTACATCGACAACGTACCAACCGTTATGGTTTTTATCAATCATAGGAAGCGATGTCCTGTTCCAGTTATTAAAATCACCGACTAAGTGCACTGTATCTACTTTTTTATTCGGATAATATCTAAAACGAATAATTTTTATATCCTTTTCTTCTTCAGAATATGAAATTGCAATTTTATTTATACGTTTTAAATCTCTAAAGACTTTTTTGCCTTTATATGAATACGCTTTAGTTGTATGTGGGTTTACTGTTATTTTTGTTTTTCCCGTTGTAGCGTCTATATCAGGACCCCCTAAAAAATCCTTAAACCTGTAATCGGCTGGAATTTTTTTATTAATTTGTAAATATAAAACCTTATTAAATTTCACCCGGGATTTGTTAATAATAATTAATAGTTCGTTTTTGCCTGTGGTTAATAAATAACAATAAACCTTGTCATTCTTAAATAATTCTATAACAACGGGATTTTTTAAATATCTTTTTTTAAAAACGTTAATCCATGATATTAAAGTATTATTTTTTTCGAAAAATGAAGCATCCGCGTGAAAAACTCCCGTTCTTTGCATTGTATTGACATAAACAGCGCCGTCTAATGGATTCGCCTTTTCCTTTTCATTTGTATTTTGACCGCTGTAAAATATTAAATGTTTCTTAGGAAATTTATATAATGAATCTATACCTAAAAACCGTGAAAGTTTTGCAAACGAATAATCGTCATTAATGGTTTTAGCAAGCAAAACGGAATAATTGTAATCAAGAATTGCATCAAAGCCATAGCTTAATAATCGTTCGTTAACGTAATTGTCTCCTTTTGAAAATATACCCGTGAAAAATCCTTTCCCGGCAAAAGATTTTATTTCTTTTAAATATTTCTTTAAATATATTCTTGTTAAAAAATTTGTATTTTGAAGCAAGATGCCGGATAATTTTAATTTTTCAATTAGATACTTATGGAAAACGATTAAATACTCCTTAAAATTGTCTTTGCCCGAGTCTGTTAATTTCGAATAATTTTCCGAATAAAAAAGAGGGATATTCATACGGTAATTAAAACGAATTACATCGAGATTAGCAGCTAAAAATACTTTTATTCCAAGTTTATTTAAACGCGCTGAAAAACTTTTTGCCAAATCCAGCCATGAATAAAAATCTTTTTCTGATAAAGCCATAACCCTATTCGCGTTCATAAAGCTGTCAATGGTGTATTTATGTTTGCTTTCAAAAGGCAGGGACAGAATTACAACGTTATAATTCATCTGAATAATTTTATCAATCGAAGGCGTTTTTTTGTCTCCCAACTCAACCAGCAACATAGACGAATCATGCCAGTTTTTATAATTCCGTATAAAGACCGAAGAATAACTTTTATCAGGTTCGAATTTATCAATAATTTCAATAAGTTCAGGTGTAATTGTTTTATATATACGATTTTCATCAACTGTTTTACACGAAAATAAAGCTAATGCAAAGTATAATAAAACAATCATTTTTTTTAATGCGTTTTTAACGTATAAATATCTCATAACCCAAAATATAATAAAGTTTCTGTAAAATAAACGTAAAAATATTTTTAACAAAATTATAGCACAAAATTTAATTTATATAAACGTACTAAAAAGACGGTGTTATTTAAATATGTCAGCGGATTTTAATATTTCATTTTTGAGGAACACATGTGTACTCCCTATGAAATTTTACAATAATCAATTATTCATGTGAATTTCGATTTATAAATTTTATTAAAACCTAATTTGCTATACATTTTAGATGTAGGTTTTACCCATATTCAAATAAATATGTTTTTTTTAAATGTTTAAACA
>CAYUYT010000166.1:0-4507 GCA_964449345.1 uncultured Spirochaetia bacterium
AAAGTGTTGGTTGAAAAACAATTACAATATACAATACTTTGATTTTAAAATCACTTTAGTATATAATACTTTAATACGGTATGTAATATTCATTATTCTATTGACGTATTTTGTAAAATAAATAAAAATTTATTTTTAATGAAAATTGTACTATAATATTAATGTGGTAATAAAAATGATAATTTTAACTTTCTTGATTTTAGCCCGGTGGATTTAAATGAATATTAGACGTAGTAAAAAAATTTATATGTTATCAATCTTTATATTAATCACTGTTTTATTTCTTATTGCGTTAATTTTAACTAAAGAAGCATCAATAGTTAAAAATTTAGTTATTGTATTTATTTCAATAATTTCTTTGTTAACGTTATCTACTTTATTTTTATACAGTAAACTAAAAACAGAAAACGCGTTATTGAAACAAAGCGAACTGAGTTGGAAAATAATTTTCAACAATAGAAATGAGGCGGTCATTATTCAACACATCACACAACTTAACGAACCGGGAAAAATTATTGAAGTAAATACACAGGCAAGCGCTTTAACAGGGTATTCAAAAGATGAAATTATCCATTTAAATTTGGATGATATTATTGATAAAAACCATAGTAAAAGGGTTTTTGAAGAGATTGTCAGAAAAGGCCATGTTGATGAAAAACTTGATATTTTTCATAAAAGCGGTAAGACCGTTCCCGTTCTTTTTGCCGGTGATTTTATTAACGTATCCAATAATAAAATTATTGTTTATTCCTTAAAAAATGTTTCAGATTTTTATTTTTTTCAAAAACAAAGAAATGAGCATGTTAAAAAATTGCAGGATTCAAATGAAGAGTTGAAAAAAAAGTCTGAAAGAAAGGAAGATTTACTCGCTTTTGCAAGCCATGATTTGCGCGCTCCGTTTACAAGCATTATGGGATTTACAGAATTGTTGTTACAGGAAAATTTAAATAAAACGCAGGAGAGGTATGTTAAACTTATTAGAAATAGTGCTCAAACACAATTGAATTATGTTAACGGTTTATTGCAGGCAATTAAATTCGGAAGGGATGAAATAAAATTATATTTAAGCGAATTTGATATTTGTAATATTATTAAAAATTTAATATTAGAGATTGAAGTTTTAGCAACGCAGAAAAATATTACAATTACAATTACGCAAGGCTGCGAATACCCTGTTATAATTAAAGCAGACAGGGAGAAAATTACTCAGGTTTTCAATAATTTACTTTCTAATGCTTTAAAGTTCACTAGAATAGGCGGAAAAATTGAAATTTATATGAAGAAAAAAAACAATTTGCTTGAAATTCATATTATTGACAACGGGATAGGCATTCCTACCGGAAAAATAAAAGGTATTTTTAATTTATTTGAAAAAAAAGATAGCGGGGGAACAAAAGGAGAGTCAGGAACGGGATTAGGCCTTACTATTTGTAAAAATATAATTGAATTGCATGGCGGAGAGATTAGGGTTGAAAGTGAATATGAAAAAGGAAGTGATTTCTACTTTACTTTGCCTTTTAAAAGTGAATAATTTTATTTAATTTTTTTGCGGTATTCCTGAATTGCGTTAAATATATCTGCGTTGTTTTCATCTTTTGCCATATCAAGGGCAGTATTGCCGTTTTTATCTTTAATTTCTGTATCCGCACCATTTTCAAGCAAAAACCTCGTTATTTTTTCATGACTTTTGCCCCTGTTTCGTAAATCCATTTTAAGCGTGAATTTACCCTTTGTTGCCGCAAGCATTAACGGTGTAAGTCCTTGATTGTTTTGTGCGTTTATTTCCGCTCCGTGTTCTATTAATAATTTAGATATAACGTAATATCCGTTTGAAGCCGATTTCATTAAAGCTGTATTACCTGTTTGATCCGTTGCGTTAACGTCTGCGTTTTTTTCTAACAGAAGTAACGCCGAGTCTGCGTGTCCTTTATACGCTGCCCACATAAGTGGTGTCCAGCCTATTTTATTTGCTTTATTAACATCTGCGTTTTTTTTAATTAGAATATTTACTGTTTCTGTGTGGCCTTCAACTGCGGCTTCCATTAGAGGTGTCCACCCGTCGTTATCTGCGATATTAACATCCATATTATTCTTTAGTAAGAGCTTAACCATATCCCCAGCTCCTCCGATTGCGGCAAACATTAATGCGGTTGCACCCGAAGAGTTTTTTTCGTTAATATTGACTCCTGCCTTTAATAGAGATTTTACAACAGAGGCATGTCCGTGATACGTTGCCCACATTAATGCCGTATTGCCCTCTTCATACTTTTTTATAAATTTTTCATAATCCGAAAATCCAACAACTGATGACATTGAGTCCTTTGTTCCCGGTTCTCTTGATTTTTTATTCTTAATGTTAATATCTGCGCCATTTTTAATTAAAGTTTTTACAATTTTTAAATGGCCTTTTTGGGAAGCAATAATTAGCGCAGTATTGCCCTTATTATCCCTGGCGTTTAAATCAGCGCCCTTTTTTATCAAACTTTTTAATTTTTCGAGTTCGTTTTTTTTAGCTGCCCAAATAAGTGGTGTTTTCCCTTTTTTATCCGTTGTGTTTATATCAGCGCCTTTTTTTAATAACTTTTTGATTTTATTAATATCACCTTTTTTCGTTGCTTTTAAAAGTTGTTTTGCAAGCTTGTTATCGTCTTTTTTATTCATTAGTCGCCTCTGGAAGTTTTAATCTTCTTTGATAATATAAACAAAAAATAGATTTGGGCTAAGAAAATCATTGTTGATAAAGTTTAAATAAAATAAAAAAAATGCTAATTAAATCTTAATTTCTTATTAAAAAAACATTTCATTTGCTATGTTTTGAATCATTGGGAATTAATCCATGTTCCATAACAAAGCGCCTAAAAGTATCAAAAGAATCCGGGTAACCGATAATATGTCCGAAGGTACTGAATATTTTCTTGTAGTAACTTTCTAGCGCGTGCAATAAGGGTACATGCCCGCTAGTCATTAAGTTTATATATTCATTCATCGATTGTATATTTTTTTTATTTGTGAAAAGTTCTGTCCATGTTTTAATTTGGTCAATAATTAAATTAATCATATTTGCGCCTCTTTTTGAATTAAAAAGTTTATAGTAAGAATTTTAAATCAAATTTTATATTTGTAGCGTAATAACAACGTATGATTCTTCTTTTTTTTCATCTGAATCCATATTTGCTACAAATTTTATTTTTTCTTGAGCACATTCGCTTTGCAACGAGTTAAAATGATTTTCAAGTATTGTGTTCCCCGCTCTATTCTTCTGCTTTGTTGATTTTGATTTTGAATTGTTACCGGCTATATCGTTTTTTATTGCCTGCATTTCCTGAAGAGCTTGATTTTCTTTTTCATCTTCTTGTTTTTTTTCGTTTTCAGGTTTCATTCTGCGCATAATTTTATCAATATCCCCGCGTAAAGATAGATTATAAGAAAGCCGTAACCGGTTATTTGTGGATATTCCTTCCTGAGGAAATTTTATGAAAAAATTAATAAATGTTTTTGTGTTCTTTGCATACTCCATAAGTTTTTGCTTGATTTCCGGCTTTTCAAATTGGGTATCTATGTTATCAGGTGTTATTTCGGGTATTGCGGTTTGTTTTAAACGTGCTAATCTGGAAAAATGAGCTTTTTCTGCAATCTTTAACATATCCATGAGCATTGGATTTAATTTGTCAACAATTTTCGTTTTCATAGTATAATTAATGAGTATTTCGTTCATAGCTTTCATTAGTTCAAAAGCTCCGCCTGTTTTACTTAAAAAGTGGAACAGAAACCACATATTTTGATCAATTTGTCCTATAAAACTAGTAATAATTCTCTTTTTAGATTCCTTTTCCGTAATTTCTTTATCATTATCAATTATTGCAAAAGCGTCCACAGCGAGAACTTCTTTGGCTGCGGAAATTGCATCTGAATTACTTTCTAAAAACTTTTTAACAATTTCTGAATTGAATTTAAGATTTTTCGTTATTTTTATTTGAGGATTTTCTTGTTTGATTGTTTCCATCATTTCCGAATTATATAAAACGTCAATTAATTCCGGTCTGAATTTTTTATAAAGCATACTAAAATAAACGAGTTTTGAAAGTTCACAAATATCTTTGATTTTAGTTAGAATTTCCGAGCGTTCTATATCAATTTCATCGATTAAACGCCCTACAATGAATTTTTCAATTAATTTTGATTTATAATTCCCCCAAATAAAACCGCTTCCTCTATTACCTTCTATTGTAACAATATCACGCATGGGAATATTTTTATTAATAAAATAATTTTCCCCTAAGTCGGTTAATAAAAATTTTGTTTGAACATTCAAAATCGGTAGAATTATATTGTCATTTTTTGGGCACATTAATTGTCCTATCCAAATTTTATTATCTTTTAATTATATCAAAATAAGATAAGCATTGCAATTATGTATTAATATTTAACAATATTTTTTTATATTTTAATTAATTAATTGTTTATTAATAATTTTGCGTTGTCTATGTCTTCTACTATGTCAATAATA
>CAYUYT010000166.1:4517-8321 GCA_964449345.1 uncultured Spirochaetia bacterium
GTTCAGGTTAGCCATTGTAAACAGTTTTTTTATATTTGGAGATTTATTAATCACAACCATTTTTTTTTGAATTTCACGAAAAGTTACTGCGGATTTAACAATAACGCCTATGGCAGTGCTATCAATGAAATTAATGCCGGATAAGTCAAGTATTATTCCTTTATTATTATTATTTTCAGAATCTAAAAACGAATTCAAACTGTCTCGCACTTCACCGGAAGTGGTGATGTCAAAAGTTTCGCTAATTTCAATTACAGGAACTCCGTCTATGTTGTTAATATTAATAGCCATTGTTTTAAACCCCGTTTTAATTTTGTAGAAACCACCCCTTAATCTAAATAAAAAGTAATAAAATTGAAACAACTATTCAATAATAGATGTAGTATAAATTTATTTTTCGGTAAAATATTCATTTAAAGGAATCTCCAAAAACTCAGGGAGCATAAAGATGAAAATTTGATTTTTGCGAACTGCTATAAAAACGAAAAATAGACAATATTATTTGAATTTGAGGGTTTACTGTTTTGCTACAAATAACGTAAAGAGACTAAACCTGTAATTATAACGAAAAATTTATTTTTAAAATCTAGCCGCCGCGCATTCCCATGATTTATTTTAAAAACAAATTGCAAGTGGATTTTATTGATAGATTTACCTAGCCTAAAACGCGGATTTTGCGTTGATGCGCAAACAGTTATGAAAAGTAAAATGATTAGAACGATAGGTATCAAAAGAGCTAAGGCAACACTAGAACGCGTTAATCTTATATATAACCAAGAAAAATTTTAAATAAAAATGAATAAATACTTAAAATTCGGTTTGAAGAGATAAGAACACCCCAAAAAGCTATTTTTTAGAGGTTACTTTATAATTGTTTTTATTTGTTTAAAAAATCAATTGCTTGGTCATCGTTTTCAAAATTAATTAATATATCTAACAAATTTGCTATGCTGAATAAATTTTTAATTTCTTTATTCATGCTACTAATAACGAGATTGCCGCCAGAGTGTCTGAATTTATTAGACATTTCAATAATTAATCCGATTCCGGTTGAGTCAATAAAATCTGTGGAGGAAAGGTTAATAATAACTTTATTAATATTTCTATTAGTAAAATCATCAAAAACTCTTTTTACTGTTTCGGAAGAAATTAAATTTAATTCTCCTTTAATCTCTAAAACCGGTATGCCTTTAATTTCCTTTTGATTAATATCCATTTATTCCTCAATATAACTCTTGTTTTGAATATAATAATGAATTATTAAAAAAAGTATTAATTTTAGTAAGCAAAAAAATAAAATGGTATTAACTTTTTAGAAAATCAATAGCTTTTTTTTCGTCATCAAAAACATTTATTATACTCAAAAGGTTCATGGTTTCCAATATACCTTTAATGTTATCCTGTAGATTTATAACAGCAACATTGCCGTTTTTTCCTAAAATTTGTCTCGTAGTGCGTACAATCAAACCTACAGCAGAGCTATCAACGTAACTTGTGCCGCGAAAATCAAAAATTAGCTTGTTTTCATTATTACTTTCTATGTGTTCTTTGATATATTTTTTTACTTTTTCCGCTTCCATTAATTCAAAACTACCGTGAATTTCAATTACCGTTATACCCGAATTTTTACGTTCCGTAACATTCATATTTTCCTCATTATTTTTAGTGTAAATAAAAATACTAGATAAATAATATACAAAACTTTAAGAAATGATAATATAATTTTTAGAAAATTATTTATTTTTAAAATAATCAACAGCTTTTTCTTCAGAATTAAATATGTAAAAAAAATCAAGTAAGCCTGCTAATTCAAGAGCTTCTTCGATGCTTTCCTTTACGTTTATTAAAACGGAATCTCCGCCGAGTTTTTTTATTTTTTTTCTCAAAATTAAGAGAACTCCGATTGCACTGCTTTGAATGAAATCCAGTTCGCGCAGGTCAACTATTATGCTTGGCGTGCCTTCCATTTCGGGACAACCGAAATTTTCACCCATCATTTTTTCTATTTGTTGAATATTTGCATATTGCGCTTCTTTCATAAGTTCGTTTTTAAGCAGAAGTACACATACTCCGTTACTGTATCGCGCTTCAATCATTACTTCCTCCTATTCCAAATCTTTACCTTTTAAAAAAACGGTAGCTTCTTCTTCATCATTAAAAATATTAAAATATTTATTGATATCAATATAACTAAAAGTTTTTTTTAAAAAATCAGAAACATTTATAATACTTAATAAACCTTTGGAATCTTCAATTTTATTTTTCAGCAACATTAAAAAAGCAATTCCGCTTGAATCTATTGTTTTTAAATTGTCAAGGTCGAGAATAATTAGCGGAGGTTTGTTACCGGTCTTTTCAAAAATTTTTTCTAAATTTTCATTTAAATTGAATACGTTATCAAATTCTATATGAGAATCTTTTATTTTACAAATATATAAACCGTTTTTTAAATTCAAATCAATTTCTGTCATAATTTTTCCATTTGAAATGTTTTACTATACTATAGTATATTGCATCGCTCTTTGTCAATAACGTATTAAAATTTGAGTATAAATTTGAAAATATATACTGAATCTATTTTTACTTTTCATAACTGCGCCGTACACACCCCTCACTCTCGTTCTAGAGTTTTTAGTGCAAGTTTGAAATTTGGTAAATCTGTGTTGCTTAGGCAAAAATGGACTCGAATAAATTTTCATTATAAAGTGAATTCTGAAATATATAGGTTATTGATTAATTTGATTCTATATAAACAACATTATCAGTTACAGGAGCGGCATTGTCCAATGCTGTTTCTAAATAAAGTAAAAAAGGCAGTTTTATTGAAATTAAAAACAAATCGAATTTCGCGTTAATATTGTAATTATATTAAACTTTAAGTATGAAAAAATTTGTAATTATATTTCTATTCGTTATAAATATAACGTATCCATATCCAACGAAAAGATATAATATTCCCGGACTTTTAAAATTAATTAACGCGCATAAAAAACGCGTTAATTCTATTGTTTTTTCATGGGACGGTAAAATTATTGCCTCGGGAGCTGACGATGGTTTAGTGAAACTTTGGGGAAGCGAAAACGGCGAATTGTATTTGAAATTTATTCACGGTTTTAAGGTTAAAAAAATCGATTATTCCAAATATAATCGTTTTATGGTATCAGCAGGGGGAGGGTATGTTAAATTCTGGTGGATTAAAAAAAGGATTTTAATGGAATTTATCAAAAATAAATACGCTCCCGTTGTTTATGGTCCTAATTCGCTTGAAATTTTAATGCAATCCAAGTACGGCAAAGTTGAGTTTTGGGAAACGTTAACTTCACATTATTACTCAAGCTTGAATCCGGGTAATTTTATCCAAAATGCTGTTTTTAGTCCTGACGGTAATTTTGTTATTACAGTTGGGTATAAAACCGGTGTTATAATATGGAGCAACTTTACACAAAAATTAATTAAAAAATTGTCTGTATATGGCAGGGCTGTTGACGTTTCCAAAGACGGGAAATATTTTGCTGTTTCCGGTGGGAACGAATTTTTTATTTATTCCTTAGAAAATTTTAAGAAGATAAAATCTTTTAAAAGTAATAAAGGTGAAATACTTTGTATAAAATTTTCACCGGTTGGAAATTTGGTTGCCTTTTCTGACAGAGGGGGAAACGTTGTTATTCTGGATTTTTATACAGGAGCAAAAATTAAACATTTTTTTCATAATAAAGGAGCAGATACAATGAGTTTCGACCCAATAAATGGAACAATTTTGGCAACCGCGGGTTTAAGTGGGAAAGTATTAATTTGGGAAGCAAT
>CAYUYT010000167.1:0-8111 GCA_964449345.1 uncultured Spirochaetia bacterium
CTTTTGTAATAAAATCATTTGTGTATAATAATTTTTAAAAATAAATAAATAATCAAAATTTCCTTGAGGAAAAATAATGGCTAAAAATTTCGATAAAATAAAAAGCGAATACAAAAATGAAATTAATAAACTTATACAAAAAAACAACCAAGAATTATTAAAACAAAACAGCCAATTTAAAAGCCAAATTGAAAAACTTAAAGACGAAATTTCTTCAAATAAAAAAAATTGTGAAATAGAAAAAAATCGAAATGACTTAAATGAAATATTTTGCAATTGCTCAACGGATTTTGATGAGATATTCAAAAACATAATTGCGAAACTAGATACTTGTCTTTGGGAGGAGAAAAAATTTTCGTTGCGTTTAATTTACCCGAACGGCAAATTATTTTCTGATAATTTTAAAAAAAACAAAAAAGAACAAGAAATAATAATATTTGAACACAACGGATTTTTTCTCGAATTTCATCCTGTAAAAAAAGAAAAAATTAATTTTACTAAAAATGATAAGGAATTTATAAAAAGCTTAGTTTCACGTTTAGAAAAATTCTATTTAAAAAACCGTGAAATGCAGTATGATTTTACTTACAATCAAATTTTAAAACTCGTTTTAGATAATATTCCTATACGCGTTTTTTGGAAAGACAAAAACTTAAACTATCTTGGTTGCAACAAAGCTTTTGCTAAAGATATAGGATTAAATTCTACAGACGAAATTCAAAATAAAAATGATTATGAATATCGCTGGACTGATAATCAGGCGGATTATTTTGCAAAGTGGGATAAAGAAGTAATTGAAAAAGATAAACCCGTTAGAAAAACTATAAAAAAACTATTTACCGAAGACCACAAAGAACTATACCTTGACACTTTAAAAGTACCGCTTCACGATATAAACGGTAATGTTACCGGAGTAATAGGTATTTATGAAGATTTGACAACGCGAAAAAAAATAGAAAATGAGCTTGCACGGCAAAAAGATTTTCTTTCCAAAATTATCGATAATATACCGGCTGGAATTTGTGTCAGGGAGTTACAAAACCAAGGTGAAATTACAATATGGAATCCTGAAATGGAACAAATTTTTGGTATTTCAAAATCCGAAATTTTTGAATCGGAAAAAAAACCCGAAAAAATATACCCACAAGTAAAATGTTTGTTACAAAAAACAACTGATGAAAAACATACAAAAAGCGATAAACAATTCGCGGTTGAAATTAACGAAGAAACGAAGTATTTACACGTTACTAAAGTGCCTTTAAAAAATCAAGCAAAAACTCAATATCTCGTTATAAGCATTGTACATGATATAACGAAATTAAAACTAACAGAGAATAAACTCATTGATACTTTAATGCAGCTTGAAGTTATATTTGAAAATTCTCTTGTGGGTATCTTGTTATTGAAAAATTATAGAGAAATAGCAAAAGTTAATTCAAAAATGTGCGAAATACTCGGCTATGAAAATAAGGAAGCCCTTGAGAAAGTCGGTTTTAGTGTTGAAGATTACCATATTTCAAAAGAAAGCTTTGAAGAATTCGGTAAAAAATACTATTCTCAGTTAGCGAGTAAGGACATATATGCTGAATATCAATTAAAGAAAAAAGACGGAACGCATATTTGGTGTTCACTTTACGGTAAAGCAGTTAACCCGCCCTATCTTGAAAAAGGTGTTTTGTGGGTAATTGACGATATAACGGAAAGGAAAGAAGCCGAGTTTGCGCTTAAAGCAAGCGAGGAAAAATTCCGCGGTCTCGTTGATAACCTGCCTTGCGCAATTTACCGTTGCAATATTGATAATGAATGGACAATGCATTTTATTAGCGGGCAGATAACAACCTTCACAGGATACGATGCTACGGATTTCATTAATAACAACCTTAGAAGTTTCAAAGATATAATTTTCCAAGACGACGTTGAATATGTCGAAAAAACCGTTGCAAATAATTTATCGGAATCTACCCCCTTTGTAATGGAATACCGTTTAATAGATGCAAACGGAAAAATCAAATGGGTTTATGAAAAGGGCAAAGGAGTAACAGATGAAAACGGAGATATTTTATTTTTAGATGGCATAATTTTCGATATTACTGACAGAAAAAAAGCCGAACAGGAATTATTAATTAACCAAAGCCAGTTCAGGAGCTTATTCGACCACTCCCCGATTTCATTATGGGAGCTTGATTTATCGGAAATTTATACCGAGCTTGATAAATTAAAGCAAAACGGCATTGAAGATATAGATGAATATTTAAATAAAGACCCTCGCTTAATATTCGACTACATTAACTTAGCGCGAATAAATAACGTCAATGACGCAACGCTTGATTTATTCAAAGCGGAAGACGAATCTTCTTTATATATGAATCTTGATAAAGTTTTTTCCCGTGTATCCTATCCTGCTTTTGCAAAACTATTTAGTTCCATATCTAAGGGTAAAACACGCGAACAAGTGGACGCAATAATTAAAACGTTAAACGGGGATATAAAAAACGTATCAATGCGCATAAACGTGCCAAAAGGTTATGAAAAAAGTATGTCGAAAGTGCTTGCTTCAATGATTGATATTACGGAGCGGACGAAAGCCGAAGAACGCGTTAGAAAAATTATTAACTCGGTAAATGCAGGCATTCTCGTTGTTGAAGCAAATACACATCACGTTGTAGATGCAAACCCTACAGCTGAAAAATTAATCGGCACTACCAAAGACCAGATTGTAGGGCGTGAGTGTTTTGATTTTGTTTGCACCATGGAAAAGGGACAATGCCCGATTACCGATTTAAACAAAAAAGTAGATAACGCAGAAAAAGTTTTAACCACAGTAAAAGGTGAAAAAATTCCCGTATTAAAAACGGTTTCCCCTGTAATGTTGGGAGGAAGGAAACACCTTATTGAAACGCTCGTAGATATCACAGACAGGAAAAAAGCCGAACAAGCTTTAATGGAAAGGGAAAGCCGATACCGTACTTTATTTTACGCATCTCCCGTTGCCTTAATAGAACTTGATTTTTCAGATGTACGAAAGTATATAATAAATCTTCAGGAAAACGGTATTTATGACGTTATTGATTATTTTCAAAATAACAAAGATAAATTAAACGAATGCATCGAGCTAACAGAAGTTTTAGACGTGAACAAAGCTTTACTAAACCTATACGGAGCGGAAAATAAAATTGAAATATTTGACCGTGTAAATGAAATATTTTCACCAATTTCTTATGAGGCATTGTTAGAAAGCATTGTACAAACTGTAAACGGCGCTGAACATCTTTTCACAGAAATAATATTACAAACACTCTCCGGTGAAAAAAAGGTTGTAAACGCTTACTTTAACGTTCCTTCGGGGTATACTAACAACTTATCCAAAGTTTTAATTTCTTTTGTAGATATTACAGAGCGAAAGAATAGTGAGATTGCTTTAAAATACGCTAAAGAAGAGGCCGAAGCTGCGACAAGGGCTAAAAGCGAGTTTCTAGCCAACATGAGTCATGAAATAAGAACGCCTATGAACGCAATAATCGGTATGACCGAACTTGCAATTCAAAAGGAAACAGAACCTAAAATACTTGAATACATGAAAGTCGTTGATGCATCGGCTAAAAACCTTTTAGGTATTATTAACGACATTCTGGATTTCTCAAAAATTGAAGCAGGCAAACTCGATATTGAAGACGTTGATTTTATTCTAACTAACGTACTTGAACAGTTAGGCGACCTATTCAGTAAAAAAGCAAGCGAAAAAAACGTTGAATTAATTATAAAAATTGAAGAAGGCGTTCCCCTTGCTCTTTACGGCGACCCCCTGCGTTTAGGACAGGTTCTAACAAACTTAATGGGCAACGCGGTTAAATTTACAAGTCAAGGCGAAATAATTGCACGGGTCAAAACAATTTATAAAGAAAAAAATGAAGTTACCCTTCATTTTTCCGTTATTGATACGGGAATCGGAATCGAACAGGAAAAAATAGATAAATTATTCCAGCCGTTCACGCAGGAAGACGGCTCAACAACGCGTAAGTTCGGAGGTACCGGCTTAGGCCTAACAATTTGCAAAAGTTTGGTTGAATTAATGGGCGGTGAAATATATGCTAAATCGGAAAAAGACGTTGGAACCGAATTTCACTTTGTCATTAGCTTCAATAGACAGCCGGAAGAAAATGAGCCCAAATTCTTAATCCCTTCAACAATAGAAGGATTAAAAGTGCTTTTGCTTGATGATAATGATTTTTCGCGCAATAATATAAAAACCATGCTAAACGCGTTTACTTTTGAAGTTGACGAAGCCTGTTCTCCTGAACACGCTTTCAATATATTAAAACAAAACGCAAATCAAGAAAAACTATATGATTTAATTCTCGTTGACTGGTCAATGCCTGAGATGAACGGCCTAGAATTCGTTGAAAAAATATACACTGTTCCCAAATTAACGGAAATTCCCGTTATTTTAATGACGGTTTATCAAACCGAGCATGAGCTAGACAACGCAAAATCCGCAGGGGTTTCTGCATTCATATTAAAACCCATTAAACAGTCTACACTTTTTAACACCATTGTAAACTTATTCGTTGAATCAGAATCAATTGTGCTTCCGGGTAAATCAAACGTAATAACGCGGTTAAGCATAAATAAAAAACACGTTAAAGGCGGATATATTTTAGTTGCTGAGGATAATCAATTTAACCAAAAAGTTGCGCGGGAAATTCTATCCGATGCGGGAATATTCTGTGAAATCGTTAATAACGGGCAGGAAGCAGTTGAAGCAATAAAAGAAAACGATTACGATGCTGTTTTAATGGATATTCAAATGCCGGTTATGGACGGCATGGAGGCGACGGTAGAAATCCGCAAATTTAAAGATTACAGAAATCTGCCTATTATTGCCATGACTGCTAATGCTATGAAGGGGGATAGGGAAAAATGTATACAGGCAGGTATGACAGATTACATTTCAAAACCTATTAACGCAGACACCTTATTTGCAACGCTTAGTAAATACGTTACACCGAGACCGAGACCCGAGCTTGAAAAGCGGTTTAGGAAGCAGTTTGAAATGGAAAGCATGCCTGTGGGCAGCGAAATAATGTTTAATATACCGGGAATAGAAACCCGTGAAACGCTTAAACGTTTAGGCGGAAACAAAAAACTATTTTATGAGCTTTTAAAAGATTTTCCGGTCAGTAATTTAAACGTTATGGATAAAATTAGAAAAGCTATTAATGAAGAAGATTTTGAAACGGCAAGGCTGTTATCGCATTCTTTAAAAGGCGTTGCAGGCAATATCGGTGCGATTGAAGTTTTCAAAGAATCAAAAGAATTGGAACTCGCTGTTAAGGATAAAAAAGCAGAGAACCTAAGTAAACTAATAGATTCAACGGAAAAGGCACTTGAAAACGTCATAAAATCAATCAAGGAATACCTTGATAAAATGAATGAAACTTTATCGAGTGAATTCGGCAGTACATCTGCCCAAAGTAGTGGAGATAAAAAAAAGCTTTTAGACGAATTATATTCATATATACTTGAGCACAGCATTGAAGCTGAAGACGTTATGGAAATATTAGAACCGGATTTTGAAAAGCATGAACACAAAGATTTGTTTTATTCTTTATACGAGTCAATCAGGGAATATGAGTTTGAAACCGCAGAAGATTTAGTTAAAAAGCTTGCTGAAAAACTCGGTATACTTCTTGAAGAGGAAAGTTAATATGGAACACAGAAAGAAAGTTTTAATCGTTGATGATACACCTACCGTAGTAAAAACACTTGCGCGGATATTAAAAGACAACTATAAAGTCGTTGTTTCTACAAACGGCAACAAAGCCCTTGAAATGATTAAGCAAGGCAATGTGCCTGATATTATACTTTGCGATGTAATTATGCCTGAAATGGACGGTTATGAATTTATAACGCATATTAAAGCTATGGATAAAACAAAATCCTTGCCTTTCATATTCGTTACGGGTAGAGACAACGAGCAGGAAAAGCAAAAAGGACTCGCCCTTGGAGCTAACGAGTATATAAAAAAGCCGTTTGACGCTGAAGTTATTATTAGTAAAATACAGAGCTTATTGAGTTAAAGTTTACTTAAACACTACATTGATTTTATTTACAAACAAGGCTTTTTTTAAGTTTCAAATATTCCTTATAAAAATTAATTTTCGGTTTAACCCGTGCCATCATTTTTTGAAAAATACTATCCGATTTAAGTTTCAAATATGCTTCTTGAATTTTTTTCGTTTTATACGTTTTAGAAAAAAGTAACGTGTCACCTAAATACTTTTCGGTTTTAACTTTAATCTTACACGTTTTGTAGATTTTATTTTGCGTTATTAAATATGCGAATTTATAACGTTTCCCCTGAGCTTCAATAAAGTACGTTTTATCAAAATGATAAGCTGCCGGGGCAAAAATATTAAACGCCCTGCGGCTAACACAAAACGCGTTTTTATTATAATAACGGTATGTATACATTTCCGTATCAACACCGTAATTTTTTATCCGTAATCTTAGTTTCCCGTTTTCACCCACAACGAGTTTTTCAACTATCTGTATTTTTTTACGCCCTGTACCTCCCGGTTCTGAGACAAACTTATACGCTTTTAATAAAGACGGTTTCCCTTTATAATACGCTACTTGAACAAACGCGTATTTCCGGTTAATCCGAGGCAAATTCCCCTTGTTTTCGTTTACATATTCCCCCCCGCCGAGTTGTTTAAATAGCCTTTGACAAACGCGTTCAGATATAGGCGATGATAGCTTAATTTTAACGTGTGTTTTATTAATAATTTTTTTGCTAAAATTACGGAAATATAAAATGCGGCTTTTAAAATTAGGTTTAGCAGTGTATGCATAAATATATAAAAATTTACTTTTAACTTTAAACTTAGCGCCTCTTGCGTTAATATACCCTTTATCAGCAAGGGACACCCTGCCCTTTGGATTTTTCAAAGACTTTATAATATTTTTGCTCTTTAAGGGAATTTTAATCCTGATTAATTTCCAGAAACCTAGATTTTTTACAACAGTAACCTCAACGCCATTTTTCAGCACTCCAATTTTTTTACCCCGAGGAGACGAAAAAATATTAGCCGGTCCGTCAATCATTGCCGTAAAACCCGTTGTACTTAAAACAACCAAAAATAAAAACAGTAAAATTTTCCTCATGCTTTCAACCTTATTTTCAAACTATTATTCCTAACACTTTATTTAGTGTTACGCAACAAATTAAATTTCAAAGTTAAAAATATTTATTTTATTTATAATTTAATATCCTTAAGCCAATCTTTGTTCTGCAAATACCATTCAACAGTGTATTCAAGTCCCTTATCAAATGAAATTTCCGGATGCCAGTCTAATAATTCTTTTGCCTTAGATATGTCCGCCCACGTTGTTTTCATATCAGCTTTATGAAACGGTTTATTGTTTATTTCTGCATTTTTACCGAGTAATCTTTCAATGCTTTGTATCATATAATTTATTGAAACGGGATTGTTACCGCCTCCCAGATTGATAATCTCATAACCTAAAGTTTTCATAGAGGCGATTGTGCCTTTTGCAATATCGTCAATATAAGTAAAATCACGGGACTGCGTTCCGTCTCCGAAAAGTTCAATAGGCATACCATCATCAATCCATTTAATAAAACGGAAATAACTCATATCAGGCCTGCCCGCAGGACCATAAACAGTAAAATAACGCACTATACTAATATCCAAACCGAATAAATGATGATAAGTATATGCCATAACCTCTGCGGCTTTTTTAGACGCTGCATAAGGAGAAATTGGCGTATTCACTGCGAGAGTTTCTTTAAAAGGCAGGGGAAGCCCTGCATAAAGAGAAGAAGTGGAAGCGAGCACAAACTTTTTTACGTTATATTTTCGCATTAACTCTAAAAGATTAAGCGTTCCGTTTGCATTCGTTGTCATATAGACGTGCGGATTTTCAATACTGTATCTTACACCTGCCCGCGCAGCTAAATTAATAACAACGTCTATCTTATTTTCTCTAAAAACGCTTTCGAGTGCTTTATAATTTTCGATATCGATTTTATGAAATGTGAAATTTGAATTATTCTTTAAGCGTTTGTTTCTATACTCTTTCAAACGCAA
>CAYUYT010000168.1:0-8083 GCA_964449345.1 uncultured Spirochaetia bacterium
GGTTTAATTCCGTATTCCCGTGCAAGTTCTTTTTTTACAATAGGCCATAAAACCGCTTCTTCAACTAGGTCCTTTTGCGCAAGAGGTAATTCGTCCCACAAAATTTTCGGGGTTATTTCGTCTTGGGATGAAAACGCGTTGTCTTTGTTTGATTTACCCGAGAATTTATCGTCAAAATTTTCGCCGAAAGCATCGGAAAATTGTTCTTTCAAATTGCCGAATAAGCCGGTTTCACCGAATAAATTCTCAATCCATTTTTCCGCCGCATTTACAAGGTCATTTAAGTCTTTAAACTCTTCCAATTGATCTCCTAAACTAAACAAATATATTTTCTAATATTAATTTTAGCCCCTGATTTACTTAAAGTAAATATTTTAAAAAAAATTAAAAAAAACGGAATTATAGATTGTTGGATTTTGAGCAATTTTTATGCCCACAATGAAAAAATGTTGATATTTGAACAATTTTATCAAAAAATAGCGGTATTTATTGAATAATATATTTTTTTTGAAAAAACCGCCTTTACATTTCTAAAGTAAAAATTTGACTTATAATTTGAAGCTTAGTAATATTTGAAACTTTTTAAATCGGTATTTGGAAATAACTTATAAAAATTAACCGAACGATTATTACACGTAAACTCAGGAGTTCTTATAATGGGAATCACAACGAATAAAGAATTTCAAAACAAAGGCATGTACATACCCGAAACCGAACACGATGCTTGCGGCATGGGTTTTGTGGCGGATATATCAGGGCGAAAATCACATCAAATTTTAAAAGAAGCTTTGGAAGTTTTAGTTCACATGGAGCATAGAGGGGCAATCGGTGCTGACCCTAAAACCGGCGACGGTGCAGGCGTATTAACACAGATTCCTCACGAGTTTTTTGTGAAAGTTTTAAAACCCTTGAATATTGAACTGCCCGTCCCGGGTGAATACGGGGTAGGAATGATTTTTCTTCCCAAAGGCAATGAAAAAAATCAGAAAAAATTACTAAATATTTTCGAGAAAAACTGTAAAAAAGCCCATCTTGAAATTTTAGGTTACCGCGATGTTCCAACGGATAACTCGGATTTAGGTGAAGGCTCATTATCCCTTGAGCCGGATATAAAACAAGTTTTTGTTAAAATCAAAAAGCCGGGCAAAAAAGATAAACTTGACATAAAGCTATATTTAACGCGCAGAAGAACGGAAATCCAAACTGCAAAATCAAACATTCCTATGAAAGATGATTTTTACTTTGCTTCGTTTGCTTCAAGCACAATTGTATATAAGGGAATGCTATTAGCAGAACAAGTGGAAAAGTATTATCTTGATTTGCAGGACCAAGATTATAAAGTTGCAATTGCAACAATGCATTCCCGTTTTGCAACAAACGTTTTACCAAAATGGAAACTTGCCCAGCCGTTTAGGTATTTAAGCCATAACGGAGAAATTAATACTGTAATCGGCAACAGAAAATGGCTGCGTGCTAGGGAAAGCGCGTTTAAGCATCCCGAGTTCGGCCAGGATTTAAAAGACGTTTATCCCGTTACTTCTTCGGAAGTTAGCGATACCGCATCCCTGGATAACGCAATGGAGTTCTTCGGTTACATGGGCAGGGAAATACCCCACGTTTTGATGATGATGATTCCCGAAGTATGGGAAGGCAAAGATTTTATATCGGAAGAAAAAAAAGCGTTTTATGAATATCATGCAATGTTAATGGAGCCATGGGACGGTCCCGCTGCAATTGTATCAACTGACGGTGTGCAGGTAGGCGCAGTTCTTGATAGAAACGGGCTAAGGCCTTCGCGCTATATTATTACTAAATCCGGCAAGTTAATTGTGTCTTCCGAAGTAGGTGCCTTAAACATTGACCCTGCGGATATAAAAAAGAGTGGCAGATTACAGCCGGGAATGATGTTACTTTTAGATACAAAAGAAGGACGAATTATTGAAGATAATGAAATTAAAAACGATTTTGCAACTAGGCATACTTATAAAGAATGGCTTAATAAACATAAAAAAACTTTAGATGATTTTACCCGAGGCAAAGAAAAGGAATTTGAAAAAGGCGACGAACTTTTTTATTTACAACGTGTATTCGGTTACACGGACGAAGATAAAACCGTAATTTTAAAAGACATGATAGAAATGGGAAAAGAGCCTATCGGTTCAATGGGTAATGATACTCCGTTATCCGTTTTATCAAATAAACCAAAATTACTATTTACTTATTTTAAGCAATTATTCGCTCAGGTAACTAACCCGCCTATTGATCCCATACGGGAAAGTTGTGTTATGTCTCTTGTGAATTTTTTGGGGCAGGAAAGAAACATTTTGTTTCCGGATGAATATAACGCCCGCCGTATTAAGATCCAGCGTCCTGTTTTAACTAAAAAAGAGTTTCATAAAATTGAGGCATTTGATTCTGATTTTAAATCAAAAACGCTTTCCGTTTTATTTAAAGCGCAAAATAATTCACTGGAAAAAGCCGTGGAGAAACTATGCACTGATGCTATTAAGGCAATTAATGACGGTTATGACATTATAATTTTATCCGACAGGGGCGTTTCAAAGGAAATGGCAGCAATACCTGCGCTTCTTGCTGTATCCGCTGTTCACATTTACACTGTTCGCGCGGGGATTAGAAAACGTGCATCAATTATCCTTGAATCAGCCGAAATAAGGGAAGTTGATCATTATGCCGTTTTAGCGGGTTTCGGCTGCGATGCGGTTTACCCTTATCTTGCCTACGCGACCGTAGAAAGCATGATAGAAGAAGGCGAGATTGACGTTACACTTACAAAAGAACAGGGAATAAATAATTATATAAAAGCAATTGATGCCGGATTATTGAAAATATTTTCTAAAATGGGCATTTCCACTTTTCAGAGTTATCAGGCCGCACAAATATTTGAGCCTATCGGGCTTAAAATGGAATTTGTTGAAAAATATTTTGAAGGTGTTAAATCGCGTATCGGCGGAATCGGTATTGAAGAGCTTGAACAAGAAACGCTTATGCGGCATAATCAGGCATATTTGCCCACCAACACTTTCGTAAATATACTAGACTGGGGTGGAGAATACCAATGGAAACGTCATGGCGAATATCATTTATGGAATCCGGAAACAATTTTCCATATGCAACAGGCAATAAGAACGCCGTCTGTGGAGCATTGGGATAAATTTTCAGAACTAATAAATAATCAAAAAGGCAAACACGTTACATTGAGAAGCTTGCTTAAATTTAAAAAGGCAAAACCCGTCCCAATAGATGAAGTTGAACCGGCTTCGGAAATAGTTAAACGCTTTTGCGTTAGCGCTATGTCATTCGGCTCAATTTCAAAAGAAGCTCACGAAACTATGGTAATTGCAATGAATAAACTCGGCGCAATGTCTAATTCCGGCGAGGGCGGTGAAGACCCTATCAGGTTTAAACCGTATCCGAACGGAGATTTTGCAAGAAGCACGGTTAAACAGGTTGCGTCCGGGCGTTTCGGGGTTACAAGCCATTATCTTGTAAACGGAACGGAAATGCAGATAAAAATGGCTCAGGGTGCGAAACCCGGTGAGGGCGGACATTTACCGGGCCATAAAGTTAACGAAGTAATTGCATCGGTTAGAAACTCAATGCCGGGCGTATCTTTAATTTCGCCGCCGCCTCATCATGATATATATTCTATCGAAGATTTGGCACAGCTTATTTACGATTTGAAAAACGTTAATCCTGACAACAGGGTTTCAGTTAAACTCGTTTCGGAAATCGGTGTAGGCACTATCGCCGCGGGTGTTGCAAAAGGCCATGCAGACATGATTTTAATTTCAGGATATGACGGTGGTACGGGCGCTTCACCTCAGTCTTCCATAAAACACGCCGGACTTCCTTGGGAGCTTGGTATATCGGAAACGCATCAAGTATTAATAATGAATAAACTACGTTCGCGAGTAAGATTGCAGGTTGACGGACAGCTTAGAACGGGCAGGGACGTTGTTATCGGCGCTATGCTCGGGGCTGAAGAATTCGGTTTCGGTACGGCATCTTTAATTGCAGTTGGCTGCGTTATGATGAGAAAATGTCAGAAAAATTTATGCCCGGTGGGAATAGCAACGCAGAGGCCTGAATTACGTAAGAAATTTGCAGGCAACGTTGACCATGTAGTTAATTATTTCATGTTCGTTGCAGAGGAAGCGCGTAAAATAATGGGTGAACTCGGCATCCGTAAATTTGACGAATTAATAGGACGGACTGATTTACTTGAACTAAAAGATACGTCATGGCATTTCAAAGCAAAAGGCATTGATTTGTCGCGGATTTTATACATGCCTGAAGTAAAAAGCCATGAAGAGCAGTATTGCAATATAAGTCAGGACCACGGACTTGAGCATGTGCTTGATAGAAAATTAATTAAGCTGGCACAGCCTGCAATACAGAGAAAAGAAAAGGTTAACCTTGATTTTGAAATAAAAAACATAAACCGTGCAACGGGAACAATGCTCGGTGGTGAAATATCTAAAAAACACGGTAAACAGGGCTTGCCTGAAGAAACCATTACTGTCAACTTTGAAGGCTACGCAGGACAGAGTTTCGGTGCATTCTTAGTTAACGGAATAACGTTTAATTTACATGGGCAAGCAAACGATTACGTAGGCAAAGGAATGTCGGGCGGCAGAATTGTTATACGCCCCCATGAAAAAACGGAAATCGTAGCAGAGGAAAACATAATTGTTGGAAATACTTTGCTTTACGGTGCAACGGGCGGAGAAGTCTTTATCCGCGGTGTTGCTGGGGAACGCTTTGCAGTTAGAAATTCCGGTTGTTATGCTGTAGTTGAAGGAATCGGGGATCACGGCTGTGAATACATGACCGGCGGCCGCGTTGTTATTCTTGGCAATACGGGAATAAATTTCGGTGCAGGCATGAGCGGCGGAATTGCTTATGTTTTGGATGAGAACGGAGATTTTAAATCCAAAGTTAATAAGGAAATGATAGATTTTGAAGAGTTGTCAGCAGGAGATGAAAAGCTTATAATAGAAATGATAGAGAAACACTATAAATATACTAAAAGTGATTTGGCTAAACGCGTTCTCTCTAATCAAACGGATTTTATCAAAAAGTTCGTAAAAATTATGCCTATTGAATACAAACGCGTTTTAGAAGAACGTGAAACAATAGAACGGGCAAAGGGAGCTTAATATGGGTAAACTAGGCGGATTTTTAGAATTCGATAAAAAAGAACCTAATAAAAGGTCAATAGAACAAAGGTTGAAAGATTACCTTGAAATAAACGAAGATTTTACTCTTGAACAGGTTATTGAACAATCGGCACGGTGTATGGATTGCGGTGTTCCGTTTTGCCATTACAGTTGCCCTTTGGGTAATGTTGTGCCTGAGTTTAACGATGCTATATTTAGAAAGCAGTTTAAACGCGCTGCTGCGATTTTAACATCAACGAACAATTTTCCGGAATTTACAGGCCGGCTTTGTCCGTCTCTTTGCGAAAAGGGCTGCGTTTTAAATCTGGGATTCGACGCTGTAACCATTTCGGATATTGAAAAATATATTATTGAAATTGCATTTCAGCAAGGGTGGATAAAACCAAATCCACCGGAAAAAAGAACGGGTAAAAAAGTCGCTGTTATAGGAAGCGGACCTGCAGGGCTTGCTGCTGCTGACCAGCTAAACAAAGCCGGACACAGTGTGGTTGTGTTTGAAAAGAACGAAAAAGCCGGCGGGATTATCCGTTACGGAATTCCTGATTTTAAAATTGAAAAAAGCGTTATTGACCGCAGAATTGAATTACTTGAAAAAGAAGGCATTGAGTTTAAATATAACGTAAATGTGGGCCTTGATATTCCTTCCAAACAAATATTAAAGGAATACGATGCCGTTGTGCTTGCAATGGGTGCTGAAATGCCTAGAGATTTATCCGTTCCGGGCAGGGAATTAGACGGTGTATATTTTGCCATGGAATACTTAACACAGCAAAACAAAAGAGTTTCCGGGGATAAAATAAACGAAAAAGATATTCTTGCAAATGATAAAAACGTTCTTGTAATAGGCGGCGGGGATACCGGGTCTGACTGTATAGGAACTGCAAACAGGCAGGGAGCAAGAAGCATAACGCAAATTGAAATAATGCCTAAACCACCTGAAGAACGTACACAGGATATGCCCTGGCCTTTATACCCGAATTTACTTAAAGAGTCATCTTCTCACGAGGAAGGTTGCGAACGTTTTTGGGGAATCATGACTAAGGAATTAACTTCAGATGCTAACGGACATGTTAAATCTGCAAAACTTTCCAAAGTTGAATGGATAAAAGATGATTTCGGTAAAATGCAGATGAAAGAAATTTCCGGTTCTGATTTTGAAATAAATGCTGATTTAGTTATTATTGCAATCGGATTTGTTAAACCCGTTGACGAGGGATTGATTGCTGATTTAGGCGTTGAATTGGATAAGCACGGTAACGTAAAAATAGATGATAAAACACAGATGAGCAACGTGAAAAAAGTTTTTGCAGCAGGTGATACCTCCCGCGGAGCTTCTTTGATCGTTCATGCAATTGCTGACGGCAGACGCACAGCAAGGCAAATAGATTTATTTTTAACGGGTAATTCTAATTTGCCTAAAGTATAATTTTAGCTTTAATCAAAGAAAATTGTCGATACTATTAAAATATATTATTAAAAAAGTTATATACTAAAAAGAGTTTATAAATGTCATTAACGAAAAAAATAGTTTACTTTTTTTTTCGTTGTGTTAAAATGACGTAAATTTCAGTATGGATTTTATATGCAAATTCAAAAAGATGACCCAACTTATACTAAAATGCTTGGTTTTGTTAAAAAACTGCTTGATAACCCAAATTTTGAAAGTCAGAGTTTAGTAAAACGTGAAGACAGCATTTTAAAATTCTTTGTAAAAAATGAATCTCAATTAAAACCAAATTTTACAAGCGGTGATTATTTTCCTAATATGGACTGGAATAAAATCAAAGCGCTTTTTTTTACTGTTTTGCGTGATTATATTCTCGATGCCTTAATACCGGAAATTGAACGTATCGGTGAATATATAAATTTCAGCGTTGTGCGTGTTATTGCCGAGGGCCCGCTAGAAGATTATAAAAAAAACATTATGAACTTTTATGAAAAAATAATAACACATAAAGAAGTGAGAAGCGAATTTGACAGCGTTGAAACCGGCATAAGACACAAATATATAAAAAAATATTTAGAAGCGTTTAAAATGCGAATGGGATATGGTTCAAAAGAGCTTTTTAAATACAGGCAATTATCCGACTTAGATGATTTTACGCATTTTTTGCGTATCTGCTTGATTTTGCGTAACGTTATGAAAATTAGAATACCTTTAAAAGTTGACGGTTCTTTGAAAAATGTAACTTATGATAACGTAAAAAATAATCCTTTGTTAAAACGAGAGTTTTTCAAAAAAGTGAACGGGCTTGTTAAAAATCAGTTTACAAATTTGCCTGATTTTTTTATAAAAACAAGCATAAACAGTGCAATTGATATAAACGATTCACATGCTGAAATCGAAGCAGTGAATATGTTTTTGAAAATAATCGCAGAGCGTAGCAAAAACGCTGTTGTTTATCAAAAGATTGATAAGGGTGCTGAAACGCCTGACAAATCATGGTTTAACATTGCAAGGCGAAATGCAGGATTTTACGGTTTTGACAGCAAATTATTAGATGAGTTTTACATTATAGCCAGTGAGCATAGTTGGTAAGGTGATTTATATGAAATTAAAGAATTTTCTTGAAAATTTTATTTTTATAATAATTATATTGGTAATTGTTCAAACTTTTTTAGATGAGCTTGCTGTGATTCTAAGCTGGAGCAATAGCACTAAAAATACTTTAGTTTATTCAGGGTTTATTTTTGACTTTCTTTTTACAATAGAGTTTTTTACGCGACTCGTTGTTTCGACCAAGAATAAAAGAGTTGCGCAATATTTTTTTTATGAACGCGGTTGGGTTGATTTCCTAGCATCCGTTCCTTTGCTTTTACTAAACTCAGGTCCGAGCGCATACGCTTTATACACAGGCGCAATGGCAGCAGGTTCGGCTTCT
>CAYUYT010000169.1:0-8079 GCA_964449345.1 uncultured Spirochaetia bacterium
GGTTTTCATACACCTTATGAGTGTATGAAATATGCACTTCGAAATTGAATCGGTGTTATTTTTTCTTTATTTTACTTTTTAGATTTTTAGTATATGCTAATAAAGCTTTTGCGCCTTCTAATTTTTTTGCCGTATCAAATTTTATCAAAATATTATGCGCATAGTATTCTTTATGAGTAACCGTGCGTTGACTAATTATTTCACCTGTGGCAGAATAAAGCGTTTTATTCCCGCTTACGAGTTTTATAGTTATTTGCGACTGAATGAGGGGTTTTTGCGTTGAAATTATTTTAAACTCATAATAATTTACTTTTTTCGTATCGATATCTATTTCACATTTATCCTGCAAATAGTCGATTTGCATATCTTCATTCACAAATAAAACGAGTTTCACTTTGTTTTCGGCAAACTCATTTAATAGTTCCGTTTCCGTTTTTAAATCATAAGCGAAAAGGTGTTCTCCTGCAAAAGAGGCGGCTGAAGAAAAGAAATCATCAGCGGAGATTTCATCGCATTTAAATACGTTCTTGGTTTTTGACAAATCAGAAACAGCAGAAATCCCATTTACGTCAAGCTCCGTAAAACGCTTGTAAACAAATGTTCTGTAAATTCTCATATCAATAATGTATAAAAAATCAGCATCACGGTTTGATTCCTCATCTAATTCGCGGGCATGGTAAACGGATACTTCTTTGATTAGAACCCTATCTTTAATTTTCGAAGGCGTAATTTTATATCCCTTTTTAGCGAGTTCGTTACTTAGAATATTGCAAAGATAATTTAATTTGAAATAAAAGTTTTCAACTTTATCAAGTTGTGGGTTAATCCATTCGGACGAAAAAATAATATTAGTGGAAATGTAATCCCTTTCCGTTAATACATATTCGTTATCCACAAGGCGTGCTGCAAAATATTTGTAATCTTCTTTACTTTTTCCGTTATCCGTTGTCATATTTTAATAATCCATTCGGTTAAAATCTATTTAAACTATCACTAATGAGTATTTTAGTTTCCTCATCAGTTTCAAACATCAATATTCGTTTAAGAGCGTTGCGTAAACGTTCTTTTTTACCAACTTTCTCGTAAATTATAGAAAGCTCTTTTAAAGAGTTTAACGCAATTTTTTTATTATGTGAAATAGCGCATTTTTCAAAATATATGGCTGCGCTTCCGTATTTTTTATATTTTCGAAATAGCTCTCCTAATTCAAAGGCGAGCTCATGTTTCCTTTTTTTGGATTCCTGAACTTCAAGCATATAACTTTTTTCAAGATAATCCAGTGCGGTTTCGCTTTCATCTAATTCAAGAAGTATTTTCCCGAGTATTTCATACGTTATATTTATGTTTCTTGACTGAATACGTTCTTCAATTGCCTGAGCTTTTTCCAGATTAAAGATAGCGTTCTTGTAATCCTTTATTTTATAATGTATAATTCCTATTTTTTTCAAAAGCATTGCTGACCCGGCTTCAAACCCCATAGCGTTAAATTCATTAACGCCTTTTTCAAAATATTCCATTGCCTTATTATATTCTTTTCTATTTAAGTAAAGTACCCCGATTTTATTAATACTGAATATTTTGCCTATTGTGTCATTGATGCTGTCAAAATAACTTTCGGCTTTTTCAAGCTCTTTTGATGCGTTCTCAATTTCGCCCATTTCAAGGAGCAACATTGCAAATTGAAGTCTCGTATATGAAGCGCCTTTTTGGTCGTTATTTTGATTTTTTAATTCAATTACTTGTTCTAAATATTTTTTCGCTTGAACAAGCTCACCTGAGTTTTTATATATATTTGCTGCAAGGCCTAATAAACGAATCTTTACGTTATAAAATGGCTTGTCTTTTAAGGTTTGAATGCCTTTTTTAATGATTTCCTTTGCTTTATCATAGCGTTTTGTTTTACAAAAATTTTTAGAAATATTAACACAAGCCATGGAAAAAGTTTTTTTATCAAGCTTGGCTGCAAAATCAATAGCATTTTCAAAACTCGTTAGAGCTAAGTCAAATTGGTCTTGTTTTTGATAAGTAATTCCTAGATTGTAATACGTTGAGTATAATCCATGTGCATCGTTTATCGTAGTGTAAATATCTTGAGCATTTTTCAAATATGACTTTGCATATTCCAAATCGTTCTTGTAGAGAAACATAACTCCGTTATTTAAGTAAATATTTGCAACCTCTTTGTTATCTTTTATATTATAAGCAAGTTCGAGACCTTTGGTGAAATTTTCTTCGGCAAACTCCCATTTGCCCATACGTATATAGGAATTTCCAAGGTTATTATAACAAACGGCTTTTCCTTTTTCATTGCCGATTTTATCTTCAATTTCAAGACTTTTTAAAAAGTATTCGATTGATTTTTCCGTTTCCCCTTTGGAGTTATATAATGTTCCGATATTATTGTAAACAGAAGCAAGGCCAATATCATGGTTGATTTTTTTCAAAGTTTCCAGAGCTTTTTGGTAATATCCAATTGCCTTTTCAAAATCAGAAAGTTCTTTACATAAATTACCCAAATTATTGTAAGTATCTGCCGAACCGATTAAATTTTCTTCTTCTATATATTTTTCAAGAGCGATTTCGTATTCCGAAAAAGCTTTACCGGAATCTCCCTTTACTTTATAAATAATTCCTAAATTTAAAGAACTTGACGCGATTCCGTTTAGATTTTTTGTTTCATGGTAAAGAGTTTTTGCCTGTGTAAAATATTCGATTGCTTTATCATATTCGAAATAGTTAAAATGAATAAGCCCCTTGTTAAGTAAACAATCCGCGATATCAGGTTTATAGTTATTTTCTTTGGCGATTTCATAAGCTTTATCAAATACCTCTTCGGAATTATCCGTTTTACCTAAAATTAAATATATTTTGCCCATTTTTTTGTATATACTAACTATGCTTTGCGCTTTATCGGCATTATTTTCTGTTAAGGACAAAGCCAAATTGTAATAATCAATTGCTCTTTTATAGTTGTTTAGCTTATACGCTTTATCCCCTGATTTTTCATAATAAAAAACGGCTTTTGGAATTATCTCGGCTTTTTCAAAATGCGTTGACAATATTTCATAATAAGGAGCTAATTCGCCTTGGTCTTCGATTAAATTAGCAATTTTAAAATGTAATTCTTTTCTTTTACTCGACGGAATTGAATTATAGGCAACCTCCTGAACCATCATATTTCTGAATAAATAATGCCCGTCTGTTTTTTTAACAATAAAATCTTCTTCAATAAGGCGTTCAAGCACTTTCTCTTTGTCTTTTATCTCAATTAACAATTTATTTAGCATTTCAAGAGAAAATTCAACGCCAATAACGGATGCATTTTTGATTATATTTTTGTTTTTCTCACCCAAAACATCCATACGTGATAAAACGCTTTTATATATTGATTCGGGGATTTTAATGTCAGTGCCCAAATCCCTCATGGAATTTAGTATTTCATAAATAAAATAAGGCACCCCCTTACTTTTTTCATAAATTTTATTTTTTATATTAACATCGAGATTATTTAAATGAGGGTATTTTTCAATAAATTCAAAAGTCTCTTGCTTGTTAAATACGTTTAAAGACATTTCTTCTATATCAGGAGCTAAAACGAGTTTATTTCGCGTTAATACTAAAATGAAAAGTTTTTCCATTTTACGTTTGGCAAGATAGCTTATTAATTCCTGTGAATTTTTATCAAGCCATTCGCCGTCTTCAATAAGCATTATTATGGGGCTTATTTGAGTTCGCGCTTTAATTAAATTATAAAACGCGTTGAAAAATAATTCCTTTTTTTCAATAGGGTTTTCTATTTCCATTACAGGTGCATTTTCATAACAATTACAAAGCAAAGAACCTACAAGGGGCATTGTATATTCAAGGTGCGTTAGTTTTAAATATTCAAGATATGTGTTGATTTTTTTTCTAATTGCTTCGTCATTATCCCGTCTAATTATTCCGAAATAACTCGTCAATATTTCTTTAATCGCGTTATATTGTATTTCCTTGCCATAGGGCGCGCCTCGTCCCAAAAGCATTTCATGCCGTATGTTTATATTTTTTAAAAATTCACGCATCAAAGACGTTTTTCCAACACCCACAGTACCGATTAATTGTGTGGCGAAAAAACTTCGGTTAATTCCGTTAACTTTATTTATTAATTCTTTAAGCTCTTTTTCCCGACCGATAAAAAAATCCGACTGGATTTTTTCTTTTGCTGCAACCGCGCTTAATTTATGCACTAAAACGGGTTTCCCCTTGCCTTTGAATTTTTTTTCCTGTGATTCTTTTATTATGGAAACTTTACTCGTTTTCTTTAAAATAACATCGGAAATCCATATTTCATTTTCACCTGCAGAACTCATAATTCTTGCAGAAAGGTTTACGGCATCACCCATAAAGGTATATTCTTTTCTAAGTGGTGAACCAGCATTTCCGCAATAAATAAAATCCGAATGAATACCCATCCGTTGAACAACGGAAAAATTTTCTTTGCCCATGCTTAGGTTTTTAAATGAAGAACCTTTGGTTAAAATATCATAAGCGCAACGTACAACGCGTTCATCATCGTCTGCATACGAACGGGGAAAACCGAAAATTATAATGATTTTGTCCCCTTTTTCGTACATATCAACTTTATTAATTATTCCCCCGTATCCGTTTACTGTTTCTTGCACCATTCGAAAGTATTTATCTAAAACGGAACGAATTTCCTTCTCATCGTGATTTTTATCAGGTTCTAATATGGGTTTATCAAAAAAATAATTTAAAAATAAAACAGATACGGGACGGTTTTCTCCCTCTAGCGATAAAGATTTCCATGACTCTTTTATTTTTTCGAAAACACCTGCAGTAACGTAAGGCAATATCTCGTCCAAATGTTTAAGCAATGTATCAATATCGGGAAAATCTATATTTATCCGGCTTTGCGTTACTTCCGGTAATTGTTTCGCATCCAATTTTTTAATTAAAAAGTAATTTTGTTTTTTACCGAAATCTTTAACTTTATCTTTAATAAAATTGTAAGTATACTCATCGGCTAAAAGCTCATCCTTTCCCGATGCTGATTCAATTTTAGCAGTTTTTTCCACCCCCGGGCCCGTGATAAAGTATTCAATGTGTATGTTTTTTTCACCTGTGCAGATCTCAAAAAAAGTATTCGAATGCATTGCCACGCTAATATGAATATTGTGTTCTCCGAATTGAGATTTGACCGGTGAAAACGCTTTGACTTTCTCTATCATTTCAAAAGCGCATGAGGCCGCGTGTAAAGTATGTTCGTTTCCACAAAATTCTTTGTCATCTGAAAAATAAATCATCATTGCATCGCCGCCGTATTTGAGTAAAACACCGCGGTATTTAAAAATTATTTTTATCATTCGTGTAAAAAACGCGTTTAAAATTCTCGTTATCTCTTCTGTGCCTGCATCCCCGTATTCTGAAAGTTTTTCAGTAAGGGCAGTAAAACCGTTAACGTCAACGAAAAGTAGCGAACCTTTGATAAACCTGCCGTTATGAATATTGCTTTTTAAATCACGTGTTTTACTTAAAACAATATTTGTGGGAATATAAGTAGATAAAATTTTAAAGATATTTTCCCATTTATAAAATAGTTCTGATTTTTCCTCATAGGTTAAAGTGTCGTTTTTTAACTTTTCTACGATTCCCGCAGATAAATATTTATCTCTTAATTTTTCCGTTGCCATACTATTCCTTAAACAATAAATTGCTTATTCGTTTTATATCATTGCCTGTCCTATGATTAGGATGCACAAAATATATATTTAAATTAAATAAATCTTTTTCAACTTTTGAGACTTCAACGAGCCGGGTAAAAGTATATTCGTTTATTCTTAGAGCGTTGTCGCTAAACGGTAAATCGGGCCTATAAAAACACACTATACTGTCAAGATATAATTTTTGATTGCTAACAAGGGAAATAGAGTATTTATCGCCTTGTTGAATAGTCCCTGAAAATTCAACGAGTTCATCATTGAAATTAGAATACATTAGTAATTCTTCATTTACGAAAAAGCCGTTAGGTAACTCTATTTTTTCAGTTTTATATTTTTTCGAGATAGCTTTTTCAATAATCTCTTTTTTATTCTTTTTCCACCAATCCTCAAAGTCGGAAACATCTGTTAAATTATCAATATTTAGGTTTAAACTTTGCGCCATACGTTTTAATATCTTTTCATTAACGTCTCGCTCAAAACCCTCGGAATCCTTAACAACGGTAATCATAAAAGGTATTAACTGCGCAATCTTTTCATCATCGAGTTCAAAAATATCTCTTATAAGCAAGTCAGCTTCACCGAAAGAGTTTCCGAGCAATAAGGTTTCAATTATCATGTTGAAATCTTCGTCCGAATATTCATCGAATATTTCATCTATTGAACGGGGTTTTATTTTATTTGTTTCCGATTCAAATACAGTGAAAATGTCCTTCAACATCGGAACCATATCGGTTATGCGTTTAGGCACATCATCCGTTCCCGTTACCTTTTTATGGATTAATGTAGTTTTTATTTTTTCCAGTTTATCTTCCACGATAAATTCATCAAGTGTAGTTGTAAAATTTTTTTTGCCTGTTATTTCCCTAAAGCTATTAATAATTTTTTCAAGCTTTTTAACTTCACTAAAAGTTAAAGAAGACGTTGTATTGTAAAATTCCTCAACCGTGTCTGTAAATTTATTAAATTCCTTTGCGTCAATTTTTTCTTTTTGAAAGAAATCTTTATAAAAAGTGATAGTAGACGGGCGTTCATTGTTAATCTGACTTAAAACAGATTTGGTTACAAGCCATTTTGCTTCGTCATCTAACTCAAGTTTTTTATGTTTAAGTGCTTCTTGTTTTTCTTTTTCGGATTTTAAAATTGAGGATTTTTTATCACCTGATTTTTGCTTAATCTTCTTTCTAAAAAATTTATAAATAAAGAAAGCGAATAATAAGAGTAGCAGAATAATTACAAGGATTATAATTGTATAAATTATTCTGCTTTTGTTTTCATTTTCTTTGACTTTTTCAATTTCTTTTTTGTCTAAAACGAGCTTAACTCTTACGCTTTTATTCAATTTTTCGTTTTTTAGCGTTATATAATTCGTTTTCTTTGCTTTTTTAATATTAAAAGTAAAAACGTAAAAATCTTCCTGGCTAGGCGGAAATAATTCCGCAAAAATATTTTTTTCGTTTTCATAAGAATACATTGCGCCTGTTTCTGCGGAAAAAACTTTTAGGTTGTTAAGGTGTTTTTTGTTGATATTTGTATATCCTATTGTAAAAATCGGAATACGTCCTTCTTTTGCTACTTTAATCGCCTGTGCGCGGGTGATTTTTGATTGTTCATCAAATCCGTCGCTAAAAATTAAAATTGCCTTTCTGCCGCCTTTAATTTTTTCGTTTATGTAAGATTCAGATTTATTAATAGCGTCGTAAAGACGGGTATATTTGCCCGCAGGTTTATAACTGTGTATAAGTTTAAATAATTTGTTTTTATCACGGGTAAAATCTGATAACATAAGTAATTTGTCGTGAAATATAAATAAAGCGCATTGGTCTTGGGGGCGCATTTTTGAGATTATCGTTTTTGCTGAAGCGTGTAATTTTGTCCGCGTTCGTTTATTTATAGAAAAGGAAGCATCAATTAAAATTAGCGTTGAGATGCCAATTTTTGATTTTCTTACTTTGAATTTAAATCCGGTTTTTTGTCCGTTAAATAGCAAAGAAAAATCGTTTTCATTGTAGCGAGGTAAAGTTTTGCCTTTTTCCAATAATTTTACAAAAATTTTTACCTCTGGCAAGGAAGACGAATCTATTTTAACAACGTGAAAATTAATTTCAGTAAAACAGAAAACAGGAATTAATATAAGTAATGTAAAGTATATTTTTTTCATTAATCTTTTTTCACTATTTTTTACATTCTAGTATTTTTTATAACATTAATTAATTTTTTTTAAAATAAAAAAATTATAACTTTCTATAAAAAATCTCCTAATATCTAAATAAATATACAATTCAATATTCATCAATCTTTCTCTTTATTATTTTTAAATTATTAACTTTTTTTTTATTAATATCTTTTATTAATATTAAAA
>CAYUYT010000170.1:0-7940 GCA_964449345.1 uncultured Spirochaetia bacterium
TAGCATATAAACATATTAAATAATAATTATATTATTATTTTAATGATACAAAAATTTATTTTAATTCTTTTTAGATTTTTAGACCAATAATTTTGGATATATACTATAATTATTAATGTATATTTATTTATGTTTTTTAGTAAAAAGTGCGTAAAGTTAATATTTTTTGTTTACTTGAGAATAAATATGAGCTATAATGATAAAAAATTAAAATTTTATTACAGGATGAAAATATGAAAAAAAGCATTGCGTTGGTTATAGTTTTTTTTTCCGTTCTTTTTATTTCAGCAAGTTGTAAAAAATCCGGTGATGAATTTATTAAAATCGGTCTTTTATACTCATTTAATAGAACTGCGGGTGAATCTATGAAAAACGCTGCTTTACTTGCTGTAGATGAAATCAATAAATCCGGCGGCATTAAGTATAAAAAAAACGGTAAAGTAAGAAAACGTAAAATTGAACTCGTTTATATTGACGATGCTTATACGAACGTTGCTAAAGCGAGTTTTAATTTGCGTAGTGCAATAGATGAAAATAACCTAGAATACATTATCGGTGGATTTTTATCAAAAACTGTTATGCCATTAATGGAAATTATGGCGAAAAAAAAGGTTCTATGGCTTTGTACGGGCGGGGCTTCTTCCCGGATTATTAAAAAAATTGAACAAAATTATCAAAAGTATAAATATTATTTCCGTTCGGGAGTATTAGATACATCCGTTCAGGGAAAAACCGTTGCTGCTTTTGCAAAAATAGAGTTGCTGACTAGGGGTATAAAAAAAATTGCTGTTATTGCTATTGATCATTCTTATGGAAAACTTGTTTCAAAGAATATTTCAAATTTAATGAAACTTGTCGGTTTTGAAATTGTTTCACATACCTACATTACATCTGATAAGAAAAATTTTGATGATGTTATAAAAAATATTAAAAAAGCCCATGGTATTTTATGTGTTTTTCTTTCAGACGAAGGTACAAACTTTATTAAAGAAGCTGGAAAATTCGGTTTAAATAAAAGCAAGCCAATTTTCGGTATAATTGCTCCTTCTTATGCTCCGGGTTTTTATGATAAAACCAATAAGGGTGCGTTATGGGTTACTTCTCACCAGTCAAACGGAGGACCTGTGGATAAAACGGGTAACGGTTTGGCTATGAAATTTATACGGGAATATAAAAAGCGTTATAAAGTAAACCCTTTTTGGTTAAGTCAGGCCGTATATGACTCGTTTTTTGCTTTTAAAAAAGCAATGGAAACTGCTAAGTCGAAAGATGTTAATGAATTGATAAAAACGTTCGAAAGCCCGGGTTTTGAATATACGGGATTTATGCGTCTTAAATGGAAAAAAAATAATCATGATTTATATTTTGGGTCGAAAAATGGAAAAATGTATGCCCACGGCACGGTTTTTCAGTTTTTCCCTGACGGTAAGCGTTATCCAGTATATCCGGATAAATTCAAAGTTCGTGATTATAATCTGCCTAGACCATAATTAAAACGTAATTATTTAATTTATTTGGGGATATTTATTATATTAGATAGATAAAAAAATGAGAAAATTTTTATGAAAAAAAATCTTTCCTTAAAATATATACTAATGATTACTTTTTTTCCTTTGATTCTTTTTCTCGTTGCCGGGCTTTTTATTAATAACTATATAATGATGAAAAACGATATTGACAGGCTTGTTAACAGCAAGCTATCAAAAATAAGCACAAGTTTGAGTATAACTTTAAACGGCGCTATTGATAATGCGATTAAAAATTACTTAAGAGGATACAGTGAAAGCATTGAAAATTTAGCTGAAAGATATTATAACCTTTTAGCCAAAAACAGATATGTTTCAAGGCGGCAAACTATAACGCGTTTATTGGAAAAAATCCAAAATGATAAAGCATCAATTAAGCATAATGTGTTCATTATAAATGTTAAGGATTATCCTAAAAATTATAAGTTTATTTTAAAACCGCATTTTGAAATTTCAGAAAAACGAATGAAAAAACTCATTAAATACAGCGCGATAAACTTGCAGGGTTATTATGAGTTGAAAATTAATAATCAAAAATCAAATAAAACGCCTAAAACTCAAAGTATGTATTTTGGCTATTCATCAGTATGGAAATGGCTCATTTTTGTCAATTCATCTAAAAATAATGTAAGGGAATTGATAAATATTCAAAACCTAAAGCATGAACTCAATGCTATAAAAATTGGGTACTCGGGTTATGTCGGGATAATTAATTCAAAAGGCGTGCTTGTTATCCATCCCTCACAGCAGGATGAAAATGTTTTAGATCAGCAGGACTTAAAAGGGCGGTATATTTATCGGGAGATTATTAATAAAAAGAACGGAAGATTATCTTATTATTGGGATTACGGAAAGGGCTTGGAAAAAAATATTATGTATTTCCGGCATCTTAAAGAAATTGGGTTTACGGTTTTTATCGCAAGCCCATTATCCGACCATTATGAAACTTTATATACAACGCGTAATATCGTTATAATTACATTAGTTATTTTTACTTTAATTATTATTCCCGTTATTAACGGGTTAAGCTCTATTATCGTAAGACCTTTCAATCACCTTATCAATATCTTTGAAGATATAACGAGAAATCTTGAATTTAAAAAAGTTGATTTGAAAGGAAATAAAGAAGTCGTTGAACTTAGCCGTTATTATAACGTTATGATGGATGAAATTGATAATTACTCAAAACGCCTTGAGGAATCAATTGACAAGGAAAAAGAAACCAATGAAGAACTCGAATCTGCTTATGAAGAGGTGCAGGCATCTTACGAGGAGTTAGAAGCAACGCAGGAAGAATTAGAGCAAGTCAATCTCGAACTTGGAATTTCTTTGAGTAAAGCAGAAGAAGCTAGTAAAATGAAATCTGAGTTTTTAGCGATTTTATCTCACGAATTAAGAACGCCTTTAACGGGTATGCTTGGGTTTAGCGAAATTCTGTTGAAGAATCCTGATTTAAATCCAAAGCATAAGAAATACGTTGATTTTATACATAGAGCAGGCAACCGGCTATTATCCGTTATTTCTGATTTGCTTGAAATTTCTTCAATCGAAGCGGGTAAATTAAAAATTAACTATCAGGCAATTAAAGTTAAAGAAATTGTTGAAGATATTCGCATACTTTTAGATGAAAAAGTTAAATCACAGGGAATAGAGTTTAATTATAACCTCAACGGTGTGGATGAAATTGTAACCGACCCGGCTAGATTAAGGCAAATACTTTTTAATTTAATCGGTAATGCTATCAAGTTTACAGAAAAAGGCGAGGTTCGACTTGAGGTATGGAAGAAAAAGGATAATTATATTTTTGAAGTAATTGATACCGGTATTGGTATTGAAAAAGCAGACCTAGAAAAAATTTTTGATATGTTTAAACAGGTGGAAGGCGCATATAAACGTTATTACGGAGGCGTAGGCCTTGGTCTTGCTATTTGCAAGAAGCTTGTTCAAGCTTTAAACGGTCAAATATGGGTTGAAAGCGTATTCGGTAAAGGTAGTAAATTTATTTTTTCAATTCCCGTTACTTCTTTGCAAAAGCAAAGTGAAATGCAAAGCAAGAAAGAATCCAAAAATTTGGATGCTAAATATAATCCTGTGCGTTTATTATATGCGGAAGATGATTTAATAAATAATGAATTGTTAAAAAGCATCCTCGATACTAAGACGAATATTGAATATAAAAATTTTTATAACGGCGAGGAATTGATTGCGGAGTTTAAAAAAAGTAAAAATTGGGATTTAATTATTGTTGATATTCAAATGCCGTTTATGGACGGAATAACGCTTCTTAATAATATACGAAAAATTGACAGAAAAATCCCCGTCATTGCATTAACTGCTTTCGCTTCTGCGCAGGACAGAATAAAATATCGTGATTTGGGTTTTACTGATTATATTTCAAAGCCAATTGATACAAAAACCTTTATTGAAAAAATTTATAAAAAAGTTAAATAAAATTATAGTAATACTAATTCGCGCTAAAATATGAAAATTTATTTTAATCCCTTTGATAAAGGACTGTTTCAAGAAAGGCAAATCCCCCTAAATCCCCCTTCGAGTAAAGGGGGACTTGAAGAGAAGAAATCCCTGCCCAAACTTTTACTAATCCTCCCTCTTTACTCAAAGAGGGAGATAGAGGGTGATTCTCTTCCTCCGCCCTCTTTACTTAAAGGAGGGTGGCATTATTTCAAATTTATTTTTAAATCAGATATTCTATAAAAACAGAAAATAATATACGAAAAAAAATATATTTATTGTAAAATATTAATTCATGTACTATAATATTTATATTGGGAGGTACTATGGCCGGAATAACCAGAATACCCGTTTCTTTGATTTTTAAAAACCCTATGGAAATTGAAGAGCAAAATTCCGCACCGTGGAACGTATTAAGAACTATTTTTGATATTAAGCGGTGTAAATATAACGATTTAACTGATAAAGACAGAGTAAAAAATTTAATTGAAAAGGTTCTTGTTAAAGATTAAATATTGAAACGCGTTAATATATCGCTTAAAAAATAATCTAAAATTAAAATAGCCATACTCGTTAAAACTACTGCTTTTGTAGTGGATTTACCTACGCCTTCTGCGCCGCCTGATGTGCTAAAACCAACGGAACATGATATTACTGAAATACATATACCGAATATCATTGCTTTGAATAAACCACCGTTAATGCTACCCAGATCGAGGAAAACAGAAACACTATCTATATAAGTATTTATTGTTTGGCCTAATACATAATGGCAAACAACACCGCCTCCTATAATTCCTACAACGTCTGCAATCAAAACGAGCATAGGCATTGTTAGCATTCCGGCTAAAAACCGCGGGACTGTTATGTATTGGATAGGGTTAGCAGAAAGTGTAATCAACGCATCAACTTGTTCCGTAACTTTCATGGTTCCCACTTCTGCGGCAATAGCAGAGCCAATTCTGCCTGAAACTATCAATGCGGTTAATACGGGTCCCATTTCTCTGGCTATTGAAACTGCAACTATTCCACCCATATATTGTGAAGCGCCTTTTAACTTCATATCAAGATAGTAACCCGTTTGAAGCGCCATAATCATTCCCGTTGCTATTGCCGTTACTATTACTACAGGAAGAGAGTTAACTCCGATTCTGACTGTTTGCCTTATAAAATTTTTCCACGCAAACGGCTTTCTAAATGTCCATTTAATAGTATGTGTAAGGTGTTGCGATATTATGCCGACTGTTTCAAAAAATCCGGCTAATTTGTTTCCCGTAATCCGGGCAATTTTTAATACAGGAATGGTTTTACCTCTTTTTAATTATCTCTTTCTAAATATAATAGTAATAATATAATCTTCGTTGCAAAGATAGAGAAAAAATCTTATTTTTTATCATATTGTTGAAATAATGATATCGTAACCATGGTCTAGAGCGCCTTGTAAAAACATTTTTAAAGTTTCCATTTCTTTCCACCAGTTATTTATACGAATGCGTTTTTCCGCTTCATTCATTCTGTTCCACCATTCGCCTTTGATATTTCTTCGTAAAATTTTATTTATATTATCGAAATCTTCATTTTCGCTATAATTCATGGTTAAAGAATCAAGTATTGCCATAAAATCTATTATGTTATCTTTGCCAAGATAACGGGCAAAAATATCTTCGGCAATTTCCTCATCATTAGGGTTTAGATGCGGCTCAAGCCAGTCGCATTCCTGTCGTTTTTTAAGCAATTGAAACGCTTTATCCGAAAGACTATAGAGAAATACGTTTAATAAATTTCCGGATAAATCATAACGGTAACGTACTTTATTTATGGGGATGCAAAATGCTTCAATTAAACGTGCTTTAAAATACATTATTGTGTCTGCATCGGCTTTTTTTTCTTTTTTAACCTCTGCAATTATATCCTCCATTTCATGCTCTAGGATACCTAACTCTTCATCCTTGTCAGGCAACTCGTCTTTAATGAAGCTTTGTAATTCATTTTCTATTTCGTTAAAATCATTTGAATCCTGAAAAGGTATAGTATCGCTTTGAAGTTTACTGAAATTAGTTAAACCGGAAATGCGTTTTATTATTTCATCTGGAAGCATAACTTCATCGCTTGTAGACCCCTTGACCATATCAATTATCATTTTTCTTAAAGTGGTTCTGTTAATATTATCCGGGAGTTTATTTTTTTGAATTATTTCCTGTTCTAGGGCATAAATAAAATCTTCAAAAAAACCGCTGAATTCTTTATCTTCTTCAGGAATATCCGAAAAATCCCAGAAATCAACAACTATGGACTTATCAATTTTTGAGGTTAATTGTTCAACTTTATCAATATTGCCCTGTCTTAAATCTTTAAGCGCAGGATGTACAATATTCTCGTATTTTTTTCTGTCAAATAAAATTAGAAGCGTTATTGTTATCATAATATCCTAATTCTAATTATATGTTTACGTTAAAAATAATAAATATATGAAAGAATTAAAGTTTTTATCTTTTTTCGTAAGAAAAATTTTCAAATCGCATTATTTCAGGAAAAAATGTAAGTTTAATTGTACCTACCGGACCGTTTCTTTGTTTAGCAATAATTAATTGCGCTTCTTTGCCTTGAAGTTCTTTGTTTTGGGAAAAAGCTTCTTCTTCATCAGCCGCAACAAATTTTTTATCCTGATAGTAGTCTTCACGGTGTAGAAAAGTTACAACGTCTGCGTCCTGTTCAATCGCACCGGAATCGCGTAAATCAGAAAGCATAGGTTGCCTGTGTTGTCTGTCTTCAATTTTACGGTTTAACTGTGATAAGGCAATAACAGGTGTATGAATTTCTTTTGAAAGGATTTTAAGGTTACGGGAAATATCTCCGATTTCGTTGGTTCTGTTTTGAATGCGCACCCCCGGCGGAGAGGAAATGAGTTGAAGATAATCTACTATCACAAGATCAAGGTGTTTAAACTTTGATTTTAACCTCCGGCATTTCGAACGGATGTCCATATAAGACATACCCGGGTCATCGTCTATCCAGATTTGTGATTCTCTAAATGCTGATGCGGCCTGCATCATTTCACCCCACTGTTTATTACTTAAAATACCCTTATTAATTCTTTGCATATTTACTTTCGAACGCGTACTAATCATTCTTAGCATGATTTGCATACTTGACATTTCAAGGGAGAAAATTAAAACTCTTTTCTTATAATCAACAGCAACGCGTTCAGCCAAATTTAAACAAAAAGCGGTTTTACCCATAGACGGCCGTGCGGCTATAACTATTAATTGATCCGGCTGAAGCCCGTTTGTTATTTGGTCCAAATCATGAAATCCGGTTTCAAGTCCCTGAATTTGCCCCTTGTTTTTCCACATTTTTTCAATGCCGGCCATTGTATCATTGATTATTTCACTTGCGGCAACCTGAGATTTTTGATAGCGTTGTTCCGCTACCTGTAGAATTATATTTTCTGCTTTGTCAATTATTTCGCGCGTTTCTTCTGTGTCAGTATAGGCAAGTTCTAAAATTTCATGGGCCCCGTCAATTAAACGTCTAAGTTCGGCTTTGTTTCTTATGAGGTCTCTGTAATACGTTATGTTTATTATCGAAGCAACTGAGGATTGCGTTAAAGACGCAAGATAAGTGTTCCCGCCTACCGCCTCAAGTTTTTCCATTTTGCGAAGTTCCTGCGCAACGGAAACTAAAGTTATGGGTTGGCCGCTTGAATGCAATTGCATCATGGCTGCAAAAATAAGCTTGTGTGCTTCTTTATAAAAATCGTCAGGGCACAATTCTATTACGACTTCATGGATTGCTTCGCCTTCTTCGTCAACTAATAAACTGGCAAGAACTGTAACTTCTGCATCGAAAGTATGAGGGCGTACCCTGTCTAATGACATTATTCTTGCTCGATAACTACTTTTATCGTTGCGCTTACGCCTTCATAAAGGTGAATATGAACAA
>CAYUYT010000171.1:0-1861 GCA_964449345.1 uncultured Spirochaetia bacterium
AGAAAAAAAATAGAGTAGGAAAAAACCGGGGGATTCTCTTCCTCTGCGCCCTTTGTGAACTCAGCGGTTATTTTCTTCTCTCCTCTTCAAGTCCCCTTTTATTTAAAGGGGGACTTAGGGGGATTCGCGCACAAATAACCCATATTCACTGTCCGGAGCGAACCGCAACTACGTAGAGGTTGCTGCCGTAAATATTGCCGTCGTAGCTAATGAAGCCGTAACTCATATCCACGCCCCACGCGTGAAGAGTATTGCCCGCAAAAGTACCCGCCGACCAATACCAGCCGCTCTGTACATTGCTAAACCCCTGGCTGTTTAGCCACGTTGAAGGATTCGCCTGGTCGTAATTTATCAAACTCATAAGCTCCTTTCTGTTAGGCAAGCGCCAGTCAGTATAACCCGCTAACTCTAAGGCGTTGCAATAATCAATTGCTTCATTCCATGCTCTCCCTGTAGAGAGAGGAACGCGCTGCCACATTAAACCGGTTAAATTATCCGTTATTGTTCCGTTACCATTGTCCGTGAACCGCGGGTTTGGCCAAGAGGCGCCTTTTTGTAAATCTCCGTCATCTCCGGTGCGGTATGACGTTGTCTGCCCGGTTTTAGCTAAATTAACAGCACCTGTGCCCACAGCAAAAGCAAACAGGGAAAACAACACAACGGAAACAGCAACAATAATAATTATTTTACTTTTTTTATTCATTTTTATCTCCTGATTTTAAAGAAATTTATATAAATCAACCCCTAGCCCCTTCTTTAAGTAAAGAAGGGGAAATAGTAAAGTATGGGGTATAAGAAATCTATCTCTCGTTTCGCTTCAAGTCCCCTTAATCTAAAGGAGGATTTCTCCTTCTTCCTCTTTGCCCCCCTTATACGTTGGAGGGGAAAACGGGGGGATTTATCTCCTCTTCAAGTCCCCCTTTATTTAAAGGGGGATTTAGGGGGATTCGCGCAAAAAATCACCGAATAACCCATATTCACTGTCCGGAGCGAACCGCAACTACGTAGTAGTAGTAGTAGTCCTTAAGGTCGTCGTTAATGGTGCCGTTCCTCATATACACGTACCACGCGTGACCTGTATAGTACGCATAAGTACCCGCCGACCAATACCAGCCGCTCTGTACATTGCTAAACCCCTGGCTGTTTAGCCACGTTGAAGGATTCGCCTGGTCGTAATTTATCAAACTCATAAGCTCCTTTCTGTTAGGCAAGCGCCAGTCAGTATAACCCGCTAACTCTAAGGCGTTGCAATAATCAATTGCTTCATTCCAAAATCTCGTTGTTGAGAGAGGCTCTCTCTGCCACATTAAACCGGTTAATTTATCCGTTATTGTTCCATCCCCGTTATCAACAAACCTTGGAGTTGGCCAAGCCGCGCCTTTTTGATAATCTCCGTCATCCCCTGTGCGGTATGATATTGTCTGCCCGGTTTTAGGGAGATTAACAACACCGGTAACGTTAAACGTTGCTGTTACAACGTCGCCTTCATCTTCCGCAGTGAAAGCATAGGCTTTAATGGTACCGTGAAAGTAAAACTGAGAGCCGTTGTAAATTTCTGCAGTTGCGCTGGTTTTCGGGTCTGAGCCGTCACGCGTAATTTTTATGGTTGCTTCTGTGTTACCCGTTGTAATTGAAATCTGCGGGGACACGGTGAATGTTCCGGCATTAGGCGAGAATACCGGCTGTAACGGGTCAACAGGGGCAGAGCCGCCCGGAGCGGCCGGGTTATCTTCGCTTCCGCATTGTATACCCGTTAGTGATAATAAAACCATTAATAATAATACAATTGTTTTTTTCATTTTAAACTTCTCCTGCTTAATTCATATTTTAAAGGGTTACTGTGTAGAAATGCTCGCGGATC
>CAYUYT010000171.1:1871-5139 GCA_964449345.1 uncultured Spirochaetia bacterium
GAAAATTTCAAGCATTTTTTTGTGTTGAGGGAATTTTTTGTAAAAAAAGTCAATATTGTTTGCGTTTTATCCAAAAACACGGTTTTTCAGGATTAAATGTAATTTTTTGTAAAGATTAAAAAGGGATTAATATAAACAAAGAAAGTGGAAGAAAAATGCCCACGGATAAAGATGAAGAAAATTCCTAGGGGATATAAGAAATTAACAGCGAAAAACAATTTTCAATATAGCGCTGTTACTTTTTCACCTGTAACGCCGCGTTGCTGTTTTCCTGCCTCTACCGTTATAAATTGATAAGGTAGCCGGACGGCCGTGTTTGTACGTTATTTTTTTAACGAGATTGTGTTTTCCGCCCCTGTGAGGCATGAAACCGCCTGCGTTGTAGAAAAGTTTATACATAATGCGCCCGCGTTTGTATTTCACAATGACCCTGCACACCGATTTTTTATCGAAATGCATTATTTCCTGTTTACGCCCTTTTAGATATTTTTCCGCTTTAACAATGTATTTGCCGTTGAAATGCCCCTTAACGTAGCGCTCTCTTGAGTTTGCTTCACGCATTGAAATCATGTCCCATTTCATAAAATAGAAAACGCGTTTTGATGTACTGTAGCGTATATCCGTGAAATAAAGAGTGTATTTATCAGCAGAATAAAGCGTTGCTGATAATAATATAAACGTTGCTATTAATAATTTTATTTTCATAAACGAATAAACCCTTTTTATTTTTTTTAAAAAAGTAACCTGTATTTTTAATTTTCGTCAATACTTAATTTCGGCTTTACATTAATAACACTACATATAATTTTTTAGTTTATTTTTTGTTTCCCGCGTTTTGGTTTTAGGGCGGGGTTACGCCTTGTTTGGATGTAGAATTAGGACGGATTTGAAAACAGAATAAAACGTAGAAACAGGTTTTAAACTTATCTCTCCTCCAGACCCACAAACGTGCCTCTACCCTGCAACCACATTGCATTCCCGTTTTAAGAATAAACCGTATAAATAATTAACGCGTTCTTGAAAGTTTAATACGATGGAATTATATTTCTTTTTTAATTATTTTCTCTTAAAGGGAGCTTATAAAATGAGCAAAGTAAAAGTAACGTTGCCGGATAATTCTGTAAAGGAATTCGAAAAGGGAGTTACACCTTATGACGTTGCACTTAGTATCGGCAAGGGGCTTGCTAAAAGCGCAGTTGCCGCAGAATTAAACGGTAATGCCGTTGATTTGACAAAACCGATTAATGAAGATACGAACATAAAAATATATACAAAAAACAGCCATGAAGGGCTTCACGTTTTACGCCACTCAACAGCGCATTTAATGGCGCAGGCAGTACAGCATTTATTTCCCAAAACCAAATATGCCATAGGACCTTCAATCAAAGACGGGTTTTATTACGATTTTGATTCACCGCACCGCTTTACCCCTGATGACCTTGAAAAAATCCAAGGGGAAATGCAAAAAATTGTTGAACAGGATTTACCCGTTGAACGTATGGAAATGAAACGCGGTGAAGCTATTGAATATTTTAAAAAACGGGAAGACCCGTTTAAGGTTGAAATTTTAACGGAACAAATAACGGATGACGTTGTTTCAATGTACAAGCAAGGTGATTTCGTTGATTTGTGTACGGGGCCTCACGTTCCTTCAACTTCATACATCACGGCTTTTAAATTACAGTCAATCGCGGGCGCTTACTGGCGCGGGGATGAAAACAACGCGATGTTACAACGTATATACGGAACGTGTTTTGCAACGGAAAAAGAATTAAAAAAACACCTGCGTAAACTTGAAGAAGCGAAAAAGCGGGACCATAGAAAAATCGGCAAGGAACTCGGTTTATTTAGTTTTCACGAGCAAGGTCCTGGTTTTCCGTTTTGGCACTCAAAAGGAACTGCAATTTACAACGCGCTTTCCGAATATATCCGCAAACAAAACACGTTGCGCGGGTATGAAGAAATAATGACACCTATTATTTTGAACGAAGAACTATGGCACCGCTCAGGGCATTGGGATAATTTTAAAGATAACATGTATTTTACGGAAATAGACGAGCGTACTTTTGCGGTTAAACCAATGAATTGCCCCGGCGGGCTTTTAATTTATAAAACGGGATTGCATTCGTACCGGGATTTGCCTTTAAAAGTTGCGGAACTCGGTACTGTTCACCGTCACGAGTTATCCGGTGTTTTACACGGTTTATTTAGAGTGCGCTGTTTTACACAGGATGACGCGCATATTTTCTGCACCGAAGAGCAACTCGTTGAACAGATACGGGAAACGTTTGAATACGTTATGGAAGTTTATAAAGATTTCGGTTTTAACGAGTATGAAATTTTTATTGCTACAAAACCGGATAAGGCAATCGGCAGTGATGAGGTTTGGGATTTTTCAACCCATGCTTTAAAAACCGCGTTAAAAAATTTAGACGTTAATTATAAAATCAAGGAAGGCGAAGGCGCGTTTTACGGGCCAAAAATCGAGTTAAATATTCAGGACTCTTTAGAGCGGATGTGGCAATGCGGCACAATTCAGGTTGACTTATCCATGCCCGAACGCTTTGATTTGACTTATGAAGGAAGCGACGGCCAGAGGCACAGGCCAATTATGATACACCGCGCTGTTTTCGGCTCACTTGAGAGGTTTATCGGAATATTAATTGAGCATTATGAAGGTAAATTTCCTTTATGGTTTGCACCGGTGCAGGTAAAAATTTTGCCTATCTCGGATGCGCAAAACGAATATGCAAAAAATTTATACGAACAACTCGTTTATGCGGGAATTCGCGTTGAAATTGATTTACGTAACGAAAGTTTAGGCTATAAAATACGCTCAACGCAAAAAGAGAAAGTCCCCTATATGCTTATTTGCGGAGAAAAAGAACAGGAACACGGTACAGTTTCCGTAAGAAATTTAAAGGGTAAACAAAAACACGGTGTATTAATACCCGAATTACTTGAACTGCTTAACAAGGAAATTGAAATGAGAACGTTACTTGAAGATTCACTTATTTATGATTAAAAGAATTATTGATATGTTTATTTTTTCTTGAAAAAAAATTTTTATAAGTTTATAATGTAAACAAAAAAGGGATAGCAGGAGGATAACTTGGAACAAAACCGCAGAGAATTAAACAGGCGGCGCGTTGCGTTAGGCGCATTTGCAAAAAGCGTAAAAAAAGCAGGGAAATTTGAATGGGGAATGACTGTAATTTTATTCTTAATTTTCGGCGGTTTCATTGCTTTTTTTGCAGTTAAGTTTATG
>CAYUYT010000171.1:5149-7892 GCA_964449345.1 uncultured Spirochaetia bacterium
GTTTATGAACCTTCCCGACTGGGCATTATACGTTGCTTTTGCAATAATTGCATTTTTAGGTTTTTACGTAGGATATGAAATTTACCTATCCCGTGTAATTCGGGGCAACGAGTTGAAAAGTTTTCTTGAAATGTCCTCATTGCTCGGCCATGTTATTGAAAAACTTGAGAGAATAGAACTCGCTTTGGGTAAAGAACTTGACCTCGTTATAGGTATAAAAAAAGACGTTGTCAAGGACGAAGAGGAAAAACGGCAAATTTCGAAAGTAACTGCCGAAAGCGTTCAGAAAGACATTGCCAAGAGCGCAGAAGACAATATGGTATTTAAATATTGCCCGAACGATAAAGAAGAAGTTTACGTTTCTAAAGCTATGACGCTATGCCCGTTTTGCTGGAATGCACTTGAAGAAATGGAACAAAACCAAATTTCAGAGGAAAGTACAGAAAAAAATATATCAGCTGAGGAAGCAGAGCCGATAAAACAAAAAGAAGAAGCCACTCCCCCTAAAATTGAAAACAACGATGATAAAAAAGACGAAAACGATGAACTCATTTTTGACTAATCATTATCATCTTTGGTTAAAATTTTCTCTTTTTGTTCTAATTTTTCAAGTAATCTCTGGATAACCGGAGCGTGATTAATCCACTTATTTTTCTTAACTATTTTAAACATTTGATTCTGCATTTTATCAACTTCGCTTCCTTTTAAATGATAGTGTTTTAGCTTCCATGCAGAATTTGCCCATTTTACTGCGCGTTCCCAGTAATGAGAAGCGCGCTTATAATAAACACGTGCTATTTGAAAGCCGGATAACAATTCTTTTTTGTATTTTTTGTTAAAATAGTAAAGATTTTTTTTATCATACCGCCTGCCCAGCATTAAGTACGATTTCATTATCAAAAAATTAATGCGCATTCTAAAAAGGCGTTTGTATTTTAAATGTTCCTGTTTATTTCTGATTAAAGCCATTGCCCGGATAGGATGGTCAAATTTAGCGTATAAAGCCAACTGAAGCCAATGAATATTAGCAAGGAGATTATCCGTATTATAGTGCATTTTCATTTTATAAAGTTTATAAAAATCTTCTGCGTATTTTATTCTGTTTCTTGCAGGCACGCTTTTAAATTGCGATATTTGCCCGTTTAAATGAATAACGCAAAGCAAAATCACACTCACGATGATAGCTTTTTTCATAGCGCGTTTATATCCTCGGTAAACGGTATTTATGCAAAGGGTTAATAATCTTTATTCCGTCTATAACGTCAACTTCGTTTCTTTTATAAAACTCGGTTTCAAATCTATAATCAACGTTTTCAATATACGCAATTTCTACTTCCTGAGTTTTTTTATTATCCATAAATCCCCTCCTAGAATTACCGGATTAGGCCGGATTATAGTGTTTTCTTAAACTAATAATCGGAATTTACGGAAAATAGTTTAACGTTTAAACATTTAGTTTTTACGTTAACCTAACTTAAATAATCACGCGCATGGGTAAAATTTCGGCTTAATATATGCAAAGCGCGTTTTTCAATCATCCTCACGGCTTCCGGCGATATTCCAAAAGACTTGCCTAACTCAATTAATGTCTTTTTACCTTCAGGAGCTAAACCGTATCTGTATTTAAGGATTTCCTTATCACGAGGGCTAAGAACAGACAACGCCTCGTCAATGCGTTGTTTTAAATCGTTCTGCAAAAGAGTATTTTCCGGCAAAAATTTTTCATCTTTTACTGTGTATTTAAAAGTATTACTATCATCTCTATACGTTTCCTCAAGAGACACAACGGGATTCGTTGTCGTTAACATTAGCTCTATATCTTCTCTTTTTACGTTGAAAAAGTCAGAAATCTCCCCTATTGTTGGATAGCGATTTTTTTCGTTAAAAAATTTAGAGAGATACTTTTTTATCTGCCTTGCTTTGATTTCCTTGCGGTTAGGCAAACGAACAATCCTGCGCCTCATATATAAATTCCTTTGAATATTCTGTTTTATCCATAAGGCAGCATAAGTAGAAAAACGCGTTTTCTTTTTATAATTAAAACGCTTTGCCGCATTAAGTAGGCCTAAGTTTCCGTCCTGAATAATATCGATTAAAGGATACTCGGGGCACATAAATCTTTTAGCAATCTTAATAACGAGGCGTAAATTACTGTTAACAAGCTGGTTTAACGCATCATCATCGCCTTTTAAAACGCGTTTTGAAAGTTGCCTCTCTTGTTTTTCACTTAGCAATTTATACCGGGATACTTCCTGCATATAATATTTAATAGCATCATCGTCAATCTCCCCCACACCTTTATTTTGAATTAACGCGTCATCGAATAATCTTTGATTTTCATTTTCCAAATAATTATGTCTTTCCCGTATTAAAGCATTAGTCATTGTCCTAACCTCATTTTTATTTTCACTAATAGTAAAGCAAAGAGCGTGCCAAATGATATAAAAATAATAAAATCGTATAATTGGCTTTAGAAAAAGAATTTACGAGAGCATAAAACAAATTAAGCAATAAATAATCGTTTGCATTTTTCTTAGTGTTTTTTTTTTTGCAACAAAAAAGTGTATTTATAAAAACACAGATAATCATCCCTAGGGTGGTTCTTGAAGAGGAAAGAAATTTCTCTGCGGTGCTGATGAAGTGATATTAAGCTTGGCAAAGGCACGAATTGAAAGAAGAAAAACCCCACGGCTTTTTACCGCAAATGCGGAGGAAAAGAATCACCCTCTTTCTCCCTCTTTGA
>CAYUYT010000172.1:0-4703 GCA_964449345.1 uncultured Spirochaetia bacterium
AATGTAATTATATTTATCAGTTATAAAAATAATATTTTTTTTTAGAAAAAGTAATTGTAATAAAATTATCGGCGAGAAATATAAGAATAAACAAAGTATATAAATTATTTTCTATTTTGAACACCTAAAACGGTAATATCATCATTAATCGCGGATTTTCCAATAAAATTTTCAACCTCTTGCGTTATGCTATAAACCATTTCTTCAATGTTTTTAGATTTATGTTTTGCAATTATTTCAAATAGCCCTTTTTCACCTAATTCGTTAGAATCCCCGTTAAATTCTTCATATAAACCGTCAGTAAAAAGGAGTACTTTTGCGCGTGCAGGAAAATTTATTTCTCTAAATTCATATTTAATATTCGTTTTCACTCCCACCATTTTTCCTCCGGCAGCTAAAACGTTGATTTTATCTTCACAGATTAAGTATTGATCAGGATGACCGGCAGAGGCATATATTATTTTTTCGTTTTCAATGTCAATATCTATAATCACGCATGTAAAAAAAACATTTAGATTATAATAGTTTTCAACGAAAACGTTATTAAAAATTTTCAAAACAGTACCCGGATCAATATCAAAAACTTTTATTTTATCATATTCAGACTTAATTATCATGGTAGTCAGCGCCGCTTGAATCCCGTGTCCCGTTGCGTCTGCGATAAAAATTCTATAATAATTTTTATCCAAAGAAAAAACATCGTAAATATCTCCTCCGACTTCCATCATCGGCTTAAAATAAACTGTTATATCTATATGTTCAAAATCATGAAAACTACTCGATACTATCTTGGTTTGAATGGTTTTTGCAAGGTGTAAATCCTCGCTCATAACTTTATCTTTTTCTTGTAACTGACCTATAAGTTTCTTTAACTCTAGTTCTGCTTTTGCTTTATCAGTATTGTCGTAATAAATGATTAATACGTTCTCAACTTTGCCTTCTATGTTAAATACAGGCGTAAACGTAATATTTAACAATTTTTCTTCGCCGCTTATGCTTGACAAAAAATTAACGTTGTCCATTGAAACGGTCTGTCCGCTAATAGTTTTATAAAACGCCTGCTCAAGGCTTAATCTTTTAATACTGTTATATTCAAGCCAGTTCTGCCCGATAAGATTGTTTTTTTTATAACCTGATATGTTTTCACTTGCGCTGTTTATGTAAACAATCACGCCGGATTTATTAAGTACCTCAATTCCGTATGGAGAATTTTCTACCAGACTACTGGAAAAGGATCTTTCCTTCTCAAGTTCTTCATAAAGTTTTGAATTTCTAAGAATAACTGCAATTTGGTTTACAAAACGTTTTATTGATTCTATGTCATGATTATTTAAAAAAACCGGAGAATTATGCGCTGTTATTGATAACGCGCCGATTACTTCTTTTTCTATAGAAATCGGAACGTGTAAAACCGATTTTAATTTTAATAATTTAACGTGTTGTTTATTAATAGAGTTTTCAATTTTTTCAGCTTCAATATTTGTAAAAAAGAAATGCTTATTTTCAAGCATACATTGCGCAGTACGGCCTCCCTTTTCTATATTAAGCGGAAGAGAATTTTTGATGAATTTTTTTTCTGCGCTTTTCATAAAACTAGGAAAACGGCATTTTTCTACAACGTATTCCTTTCTATTATTTTTTATTAAATTTAAATAAGCGCCGTCAAAACCGTATGAATTATTTAAATAATCAATTATTCTGTATAATACGGTATCAAAATCAAGGGACATACTAATCTGTTTCGAGATTTCATTCAATTGTTCAATTTCTTCGGATTGTTTTATCATTTCTTCATAAAGCTTGGAATTTCTGATAATCGCAGCAATTTGATTTACAAAATGTTGAATAGCAGAAATATCTTCATCTTCCAGATAAATTGCTGTTCCCAAACTCATTAAAGCAAATGAACCAATTACTTTTTCTCCAACACTAATGGGCATATGAAGAGCAGTTTTGAGATCTAACAATTCCACCATCTTTTTGTTGACTTTATCCTCTATCCGCGAGGAATCAACTTCTGTAAAATAAAAAATCCTATTTTTCTGAATACATTCAGCCGCGCGGCCGCCCCGTTCGTCAAGGGGAAAAATTTGCCCCTGTAGTTCTAACGCAAACTTTTCGAGTTCGGGGGTTAATTTTGCTATTTCAACAACGTAATTTTCTCTGTTTTTTGATAATAGATTTAATTGTGTTGAGTTAAAACCGTAAGTCGCGCTTAAATGATTAAATATTTTATAAAAAACGTTTCTGAAATCAATTGACATATTAATTTCTTTGGTTATTTCATTTAAACTTTCAATCTGCTCTTTTTTCTTTTTTACTTCCTGATAGAGCTTTGAATTTTGCAATACAATTGCAATTTGATTTGCAAAACGTTCTATGGCTTTTAAATCGTCATCACTTAAATCTACCGGAGTTGCATGGCCGGTTAAAAGAAATGAGCCGATTGTTTCTTTTTCTGTCCGAATGGGGATGTGAAGCGTTGTCCTAATATCAAACATGCTTAATATTTTTCTGTTAACAGCGTTATCAACTAATTCATAGTTGATATATGGCTGATAAATAGTCTTGTGGTTAATTATGCAGTCTGCAACCTTTCCCCCGCCTTCAATGCTTAAAGGATATATTTTACCTATTTGCGCTTTACTAAAGTCTGAATATTCATCAGGAGAAATACTTTTTTCAACTATATATTTAGCATTATCCGGCGTTACTAAAGCTAACCCGCAACCGTTAAAACCGTACTTGCTCTTTAAATAAGAATATATTTGATTAAAAACAGCTTCGAAATCAAGATTTTGGTTAATTTGAACGTTTATACGGTTTAAGCTTTCTAATTCATCACGCGTTTTTATTAATTCTTTCTTTTGCTCTTCAACTAAAGTATAAACACGAGCATTTGAAATAGCTGTACCGGCAACGGAACAAAGGGCTTTAATTATTTTTATTAATTTACTACTTAATGGTTTTAATTTATCCAAAGTGTATAGCTGTAAAATTCCAATGGGGTTTTGTTCATGCAAAATAGGCGTAATTAAGCAGGTTCTCGGTGTTTTGAGTAAATCTATTCCTTTTCTGTCAATTTCCGACATAGGCATATTTATAGCGTTAAGTGCATCTTCAAAATAAAAATGAGTTTTTCTAATGAAACATTCTGCTCCGGCTGTATTAGGTTCGATTACGGAGATTTTAATGTCTTCTGTTGCATATACCTTTCGAAATTCAAGTCCCAACTTTTTATGTTTTTTCTTAGTAGTATATACTTCTTTAAAATTTAAAAAGTTATTTTCTTCAATAAAAATAAATCCTATATCAAATTTAAATATTTCATAAAAATGTTTAAGAATAATTTTATATATATCTTTAGTACTCGTTAAATTATTAATGCTTTCGGAAATTTCAATAAATTTATCATTTAGCTTTGCCTGGTCCAGAATATTGTTTTTCATATCCATTAATCTTGTATATTTTAAAGCATTATCTATAAGCCAAAAATATTCGTTAATTATAGACTTAACAATGGATACGGTGTTTTCAGAAATACGCGTATTATGATTAATTAAACTTAATACACCGATAACGTTATCACTTTTAGATATGGGTAAAAATACCCCGTGTTCCAATTTGAATAGGTTGAAAATCCTATTAGATAAATCATGATACTTATCTTTATTATTTTCATCAAGGTGTAAAATTTTGTTTCTATTAAAACAAAGCGCGTTCACATCGGGAACATTTAACGGGTAATTCGATTTTTCTCTGTATTTTATGCTTTTCAATTCATTGGCAAACTCAAGTTTTTCAAGTATCAAATTTTCTTCTGCCGAATCAACAAAAGCAAAATAATAACTATCAAACTCTGCTTTACTTTTTAATAAATGTCCAATGAATTCTAAAACTTTATATAAATTTAAAGATTTTAGAGCGTTTTCAAATATATTTTTATCTGCGTTTTTTAATATTTCATACATACTATTAATTTACTGATATTAATGACTAATATTTTACAATTCATAAGTATTATTGTCAATTATAATATTAGTCATTTTTTTTATTTTAAAATATAATAACATAAAAATTAAATTTTTAAAAAAATTAAGATGCAGGCAAACTAACGTAAAAAGTGCTTCCTTTATTATGTTCGCTTTCAACCCAGATCCAACCGCCGAGCATATTTATCAATTTTTTGCAAACACTTAAACCAAGTCCCATACCACCGTGTTTTCGCGTTGACGTTTTTTCAAGTTGGCTAAAACTTTCAAAAATTACATCATAATCATTTTCTTTAATTCCAATCCCCGTATCATGTATTTCAATTAAATATTTATGTTTCTTTTCATATATCGTTATTTTAACTTCACCGCTATTAGTAAATTTTACTGCATTTCCAATTAAATTAAGCAGTATTTGCCTGATGAATTTTATATCCGAATAAATTTGCTCAAGTTTTATATCACGCTTTATATCAAGATTTTTAGTTTCTATTTCATCAGCCAATAAAGTTAAAACATCATCAACGACTTGATTTATACTAAAATATTTTAAAGTTAAATCTAACTTTCCTGCTTCAATTGTAGAAATTAACAAAAGATCATTCAAAATTTCTAGTAGTTTATCCCCGGAATTAATTATATAATCAACGCTTTCTTTACCCGACTCATCAAGAGTATCATTATCCTGTAAAATTTGCGCATAACCTAATA
>CAYUYT010000172.1:4713-7848 GCA_964449345.1 uncultured Spirochaetia bacterium
AATATACCATGCAAAGGTGTTCTAAGTTCATGGGATAAAACGTTTAAAAATTCACTTTTTAAATAATTTGCTTCATTGGCTTTTAATAAGGCATTTTCCAAGTCATTATTCGCCGCTTTGAGTTTCATTTGCTCCGTTTTTAATTTACTATAAGCTTGTTTTGTTTCCTTTTTTGCTCTTATCTCAGAATCAATTGATTCTTCAAGTTTTTTTATTAAAATATCTTTTTCGCGTTCTTCTTGTTTACGTTTTGAAATATCCCGAATTATTGCCCAGTATTTTTTTTCTGCTCCTTCTGTTATTAGATAAGTCCGCAACTCAACCGGAATAATTTTTCCTTGTTTTGTAAGATATTCTTTTTCATAAATTTCCGAATAACCCTTAACATTAACATAATTTTTTAGAATTTCATTTTCAATTTTAATCCATTTTCGCGGTGTTATATCTTCATAAGTAAGTTTATAAATTTCGGTTTCCTTATAGCCGAGCATTTTAGCAAATATACTGTTAAAATCAATTATATAACCTTTTTGATTAACTACGGCAAAACCGTCCATCATACTTTGATAAAGAGATTTATATTTTTCTTCAGATAATTTTAATTTCTCCAACGCCTGTTTTCTATCCGTAATATCAATGTGCAAACCGATTAACCTAAGAGGGGCGCCGTCTTTATCGTTTTGCACAATTTTACTTCTTGAATATATCCATTTATACCCGTCCTTTTTGGTTTTAAGCCGGAACTCCGCTGAATATTGTTTCTCATTGTTTGTATAAAATTTTTCAATCTTATTTTTTACGTTTTCTTTATCATCCGGGTGAAGCAAAGAAAAAAAATCCTTTTCGGAAGGGTCAAATTCATAAGGCCTATAACCTAGCATTGTATAATAATTTGGGCTATAGTATACTTTACCCGTTTTTAAGTTATAATCCCATAAACCGTCTTCTATGGCTTCGGAAACTAATTGTAATCTTTCAACAGTCTTTAAAAGTTCTTTATCAGAATGTTTTATAATATATATTTTATGCAAACAATTTTCAAAGTATTCGGGAGATATTTCTCCGTTTAAGTAAAAATAATTTTTTCTATAAATTATTTCTTCGCCAATTTTATTAATAAAATTATCCGAATAAATAATTACTGTACGGGCAGGGTTATAACGGGAAATATATTCAAGAATATTAATTTCATCTTTAGCAAAAATGTCTATATTAATAAATATATAATCAACCTTATTTGTTAAAAAATCAAAATCCTTTAATTCATCAAAACGCGTGTGTATTAAATTAACTTCAAAAGTTTTAAAGTTGTTTATTCTCTTTTTTAAAGCACAATCTTCATTCGATTTGTTAGTAATATACAACGCGTTAATCTTAACCATTCATGCCTCTGAAAAATGTTAAAAAAGTAAATATATTTAAAATAATAAAATAAAATTATTTAAAAAGCAAATTTACAAAAAATAATAAAATATTTTGGTTATTATTTAAACTAACGATTAAAATTATCTTGATTTTTAAAAAGAAAAGTGTAAAATTGATTTAAAAAAGGATTTTAAATGAAAAAAATATTCGTTATCGATACAAATGTTTTAATACATGACCCTAATTCCCTTTATTCTTTTGAGGATAATATCGTTGTAATACCTATTTACGTTATTGAAGAACTTGATAAATTAAAAAAACTTCACGACGAAAAAGGAAGAAACGCAAGAGAAGTAACGCGTCATATAAATAAAATCAGAGAAAAATGTTCCGTTTCTAAAGGATGCCCTTTGCCCGGAGGAGGGGAATTAAGAGTTATACTTGACAATAATATTCAAGATACAATGGGACTTGAAAAAAATCACCCTGATAATAAAATCATTTTTTCTGCTTTGCAATATAAAAATAAAAACGACAAAGAAGTGATTTTTGTATCAAAGGATTTAAATGCAAGAATAAAAGCCGATGCTTTAGGCATTAAATCCGAAGATTATGAAAAAAGCAAAATTAAAATCGATGAGCTTTATATGGGTTGGGCAGAATATGAAATTGAAGATAAATTAATTCAAAAGTTTTATGATGATAAAAAAATCGTGCTTGATAAAGATAAATTTAATAACGGCATAGAATTTACTGATAATTTATATGCAATATTTAAATCAAAAACTAACGAAAAATCTTCATTTATCGCCCGTTATGATTTAACTGAAAACGCTTTTTTCCCCCTGGTTAACGACAATCCCCATGTTTGGGGCGTAAAAGCTTTAAACGTTCAGCAACGCTTTGCTTTTGACGCGTTATTACGCCAGGATATTCACGTTGTTACGCTATTAGGACAGGCAGGTACGGGAAAAACGCTCTTAGCTATTGCTTCTGCTTTACAAATGACTCTTGACAATATGGCTTTTAGCAAAGTATTAGTAGCGCGTCCGGTTATTCCCATGGGAAAAGACATCGGATATCTTCCCGGAAGCAAAGACGAAAAACTGCATTACTGGATGCAGCCGATTTTTGATAACCTTCGTTTCATCTTTTCTTCCGGCGGCGCATCTTCGCATAAAAACCCGGAAGAAGAAATTAATTATTTAATTAAAATGAATAAAATTGAACTTGAAGCTTTAACTTATATACGCGGTAGGTCAATTCCCGGACAATACTTAATTATTGATGAAGCTCAAAATTTATCCCCACATGAAGTTAAAACGATTATCTCAAGAGCAGGGCAGGGGACTAAAATCATCTTAACCGGCGACCCTTATCAAATAGACAACCCTTATCTTGATAGCGAATCTAACGGATTGACTCACGTTGTTGAACATTTTAAAGGACAAAAAATATTTGCCCACATAACATTCATTAAATCAGAAAGAAGCGAACTTGCGGCTATTGCTGCAAAATTATTATAACAGATTTCCATAACGATATAATAAATTTTATTGATAAAAAAATTGCCCGCTGATTTGCGCACTTGAAGAGAAGAAAATCCCCCTAAATCCCCCTTCGAGTAAAGGGGGACTTGAAGAGAAGAGAAGAAAAATGCCCACTAATTAACACGGATAAAGAATAAAAAAAAACGTAAACATTGTAACGAATACCCGGAGAGTGTCAGGCAACTTGTCGCCTCTTTTGTTCATTACTTTCGGGATTTAG
>CAYUYT010000173.1:0-7793 GCA_964449345.1 uncultured Spirochaetia bacterium
AATACCAACTTAATTATTGAATAAAAATGTACCAATTTTCAATGAGGCGATACATATATTCCATCTTAATGACAATGAAAGGCGTTCTCTTAATAAAACAGTTATGCTTTTCATCACCATTAAACCGGCAACCAAGCCTACAATTGTAATTAACCAATATTCTTTTGGAAATAATACGAGTACTGGTTTAATCATTAAACTTATAGGATTAGAAAAATCACCCTGCGTTATGGTTTCTACTAAGGGAACAATTAAAGCAAACCCAAAATTTTCAAGCAAGGCTGATAAAAACGCAATGATTAACAAAAAATAAAACTTAAATCGAAAACCATGGGAAATGAGTCTATTTACTGCTTTAAAGCCATTTACGTACTTTTGAATTATTTTTGGTAGTTTTGCCATTTTTTCTTTAAAAACTTTATTTAATTTTATAACGTGATAAATAAAACATAAATTATTAAGATTAACGCTAATATACTAAAAATTGAACTGGTTAAAAACAAAATTTCAGCAAAAATAAAAATATTTTTCCGTTTGACTGGTTGATATTTAAAAACAAACGTAATTTATAATAGCGCTAAATTTAACAAATCTTTTAAAAAATCAATTGCACATAAAACTTTAATGTAAAATACTTCTTTTAATCAATATTCAAAGGCGCTTTATTGAAAAATGACCACATATGTGTTATTATTTTATTTAACTATTTCGAGGAACATTATTTATGTTAAATGATAAAACAATTCTTATCACCGGCGGCACCGGTTCTTTCGGAAAAAAATTCACGCAACGTATTTTTAAAGATTATAATCCGAAAAAAGTTATAATTTACTCCAGGGATGAATATAAGCAGTTTGTAATGCGAAGATATTTTAAAGAATATGATAAAAATATCAGATATTTTATCGGCGATATTAGAGATAAGGATAGGTTATACCGTGCGTTTGAAGGCGTTGATATTGTAATTCACGCGGCGGCCTTGAAACAGGTACCTGCTTGTGAATACAACCCGATCGAAGCAATTAAAACGAATATTCACGGTGCTATGAATATTATTGACGCGGCAATTGACAGAGGGGTTAAAAAAGTCGTTGCCTTGTCAACGGATAAAGCAGTTAACCCTATAAACCTTTACGGCGGCACAAAACTCGTTAGCGATAAACTATTCACTTCAGCAAATGCTTATGTGGGAGATAAAGACACAAGATTTAGCGTTGTACGGTATGGAAACGTAGCAGGGAGCCGTGGTTCCGTTATTCCTTTTTTTAACAGTTTAATTCAAGACGGTGTAAAAGAACTACCCATAACGGATTTTAGAATGACGCGTTTTTGGATAACGTTGGACCAAGGCGTTGATTTGGTTTTCAAAGCGATTAAGGAAGCCAAAGGCGGAGAAGTTTACGTTTCCAAAATTCCTTCTTTTAAAGTAACTGACCTTGCAAAAGCTATGATGCCGGATGTAAAACTTAAAGAAATTGGTATCAGGGAAGGCGAAAAGTTGCATGAGGTAATGATAACTGAGGAAGACTCCCGTTTAACGTATAATTATGGTAATTATTACATCATTTACCCTCATTTTGATTGGTGGAACACGGAGAAACACTTTACAAAAGGCGGTAAAAAGGTTGAAAGTGAATTTAGATATGCTTCGGATAATAATGATGAATGGCTGAGTGTTGAAGAATTAAAAAAACGCATTGATAAAATAGATATTGTATATTAAAATGAAATTCGTATTATTCTAACAGGAGTAAGTATGCATATTGAAACAGAAGCGAAGTTTTCAGGAGAAGTGTTTATACCTGCAGATATAAAAGCGCTTATAGATATTGCTCCCGGACAAACAGTAAAAATTATTATTGAAGAGAAAAAGCTTGAAAAAGAGTTTGAAAATAAAAATCAGAACGAAATAGATGCAAAAATAGAATTTCTAAAAAGTTTTGCAACTGATTCTGATATTAAAACCACAAACAATCTTATTTGCCGCAAGGATGCTTTTAGGGGATAAAGTGATTTATATCGATACTAACGTACTTGTTTACATTCAAAATAAAAAAAGTCAATACTATGAATCATCTCAAAAAATATTTTATTCATTATTAAAGGAGAATAAAATATGCTTAAATCAACTGGTATTGTGGGAATTTTTTTCCATTATTACGAATCCAAGCAAAGTTGAAGCCCCGTGGACAACATCAAAGGCAAGGGATTATATTAATTATTTAGCGCAAAGCGTTGGCAATATTCATATTATTACTAATGAAATATTTTATAACGCAATATCTAGTGCGGAAAAACACAATATTAAAAAATATGAAATCTATGACCATATACTTGCACAAACAATGCTTTTCTACGGTATTGAGGAATTAGTTACAGTAAATGAAAGTGATTTTAAAAAATATGATTTCATCAAAAATATAATAATACCGGAAAAAAATGTTAAAAACAAACAAAATCCTAAAGCGACAATAAATTACGGAAAACAATGGCTCGATGATAATGATATTCAAAATGTTGTAGAAGTATTAAAATCAGACTTTCTAACTCAAGGGCCTAAAGTAAAAAAATTTGAAAAAGCTCTTTGCGATTATACCGGGGCAAAGTACTGTGTAGCCGTTGCTAACGGTACAGCGGCCCTACACATTGCTGTTGCTGCTCTAGAAATTGAAAAAGGCAAAAAAGGCATTACCTCCCCTATCACTTTTGTTGCTTCATCTAATAGCATGATATACAACGGACTTATACCCGATTTTGCAGATATAAAACCGGATACATACAACGTAAACACTAATGAAATAAAAAAACGCGTTGATAATAATACAAAACTCGTTATCCCTGTACATTTTGCGGGGCAGCCCTGTGATATGAAAAAAATAAAAAACATTGCAGATGATAAAGATTTATTCGTTATAGAAGACGCGGCACACGCAATCGGTAGCGAGTATGAAGACGGTTCAAAAGTCGGGAGTTGTAAATACAGTGAAATGACAACGTTTTCTTTTCACCCTGTAAAAACCATGACAACGGGTGAAGGCGGAGCAATAACAACGAACAGCGGAGAGCTTTATGAAAAGCTACTTTTGCTGCGTTCTCACGGAATAACTAAGGATAAAGAAAAACTTGCTAAAAATCCCGGCCCATGGTATCATGAAATGCAGGATATAGGATTTAATTACAGGTTAACTGATATTCAAAGCGCATTAGGCATCTCCCAGTTAAAAAAACTCGATGATTTTATAAAAAAAAGAAGGGAAATTGTAGAAATATATAATAATGCGTTTAGGAATATTGAATGGCTAAAAACGCCTTATGAAAAACCGGAAGTAAATTCCGCTTTTCACTTATACGTTTTACAGTTTGATTTTGAAAAAATAGGTAAAACGCGTTCACAAGTAATGAATGAATTAAGGGAGAAAAATATAGGCACTCAAGTACATTATATACCGGTTCATACTCAACCGTATTATAAAGCTAATTACGGATTTAAACAAGGAGATTTCCCTGTTTCTGAAAAATATTACGAAAACGCGTTAAGTATTCCCCTTTATCCGAAAATGAGCGATGAAGACGTTGAATACGTTATTGGTAATATTTTGGAGTTGGACAATTGAAAAATAAAATAGCCCTAGGTACAGCGCAATTCGGCCTAGATTACGGCATAAATAACCAAACCGGGCAGATAAAACAAAGGGAAGCTTATAGTATACTAGATAAAGCTTATTCATACGGCATTAGAATGTTGAATACGTTATTGATTCGATAGTTAAATTTTTAAAATCATAAAAAATTTAATATACCGCGAGTATTTTAAATTTGTTGCAACCCATAGATGGTTTGTTTCAGAAAGGAATTTGATAACGAAATTTTGGACAATTTCTATTTGTTTTTGTATACTTAATTATATACACAAGAATGTTTAATAAGATATAGAATGTAAAATATTGAGGATGACTATGATAAAAGATAAAATTATTTCTGAAATAAATAAATTATCAGATGAAATGCAAAAAAAGGTTTATGATTATACAATTAAACTACAGTTTGAGAATAATGGCAAGAGCGGAAAAGAACTTTTGCAATTCAGCGGATTAATAAACAAAGAAGATTTATCCGAAATGAAAAACAGTATAGAGGAAAATTGTGAGTGTATAGATTATGAGCAATGGTAAATACTTGCTGGACACTAACATTGTTATTGGATTATTTAATGGAGAACAAAATATAATTAATTTACTTAAAAAACTTAAAAATATATTTATTCTTTCAATTGTTGTAGGAGAGTTATTTTATGGTGCTTTCAAATCAGCCAATCAAAACCAAAACATTGATAAGTTAAAATCATTTATAGATAAAGTTTCAATCATTTATTGTGATGAGGAAACTGCTTATGAATACGGAAAAATTAAATACCAACTAAAAAAAATGGGAAGGCCTGTTCCGGAAAATGATTTATGGATAGCTTCCATTGCTAGTCAATATAATTTGACTTTGATTACTTATGATAATCATTTTAAAGAAATAGATATAAATATTTTAAAAGAATTTTAAATAGAAAATTAGAAAGATGATGTAAAAATAATAAACAAGCGTTGAGTATTCCCCTTTATCCGTCTATGATTGATAAGGACGTTGAATACGTTATTGATGAAATAATAGAATTAGGAAAATAATATGCCCAAAGAAGTTAAACACCTTGCTATTATTCCGGCGCGCGGCGGTAGTAAAAGAATTCCCCAAAAAAACGTAAAAGATTTCCTAAGTAAACCTATCATTGAATACTCTATAACAGCCGCAAAGAACGCAGGCTTATTTGATGAGATTATGGTTTCTACAGATGATAAAGAAATTGCAGATATTTCGATTAAATGCGGAGCAAAAGTTCCATTTATGAGAAGCGAAGAAACAGCAAACGATTATGCCGGTATAGCGGACGTTTTATTTGAAGTATTACAAAAGTACTCGGAACGCTGTAATGATTTTGATTATTTTTGCTGCGTTTTTGCTACAGCGCCTTTTATAAAACCTGAAAGGTTAGTTGAAACTTTCAATATTTTAAAACAAAATAACTATTCAACGGTTTTTCCCGTTGTCCGTTTTTCTTATCCGATCCAACGCGCTTTAAAAATTGAAAACGCAAAAGTTTCAATGATTTGGCCGGAGAATTATGATAAACGTTCACAGGATTTAATGCCGGCTTATCACGATGCGGGGCAATTTTACTGGGCAAAAACTCAAGACTTTTTAAATGAAAAAACATTATTCAGCAGTAATTCAGGGGCAATTGTTTTACCGGAAACGGAAGTACAGGATATAGATACACCGGATGACTGGCAAATAGCTGAAATGAAATATGAAATATTACAACGTAAAGGTTTATTATAAACACCTAACGAAAAAACCTACATACTAATCGCGGCCATATAACGCGTTGCCTTTGTGTTTTAGATAAACAACTGCTAAAAAATAATAAACAATTGATTTTTCGTAATTATGAATTATAATTATATTAATAAAGCTTTTAAAGGTTGACGAAATGTATGCAGTAGAGTTTAACACTGAGACAAAAGACGGAACAATTAAAATACCCGAAATATATAAAAATTTAAAAAATAAATCCGTTAAAGTAATAATATTAACCCAAGAAAACGAATTACAAGAAAATGAAACACATTCCAGCCTTGATACTTTTTTATCCGATACCATTAAAATAGATAATTTTATAATGCCTTCTAGAAAAAAGCGCAATGAAAGATAAAATTTTCATTGACAGTAATATTTTTATTTATGCAAAAATCCAGTCTCAAGATAACGAAAAACACAAAATAGCTCAAGGTTTGCTTAAAAATATTAAAAATGCAGCAATAAGCATTCAAGTAATAAGTGAAATATCTAATGTGTTTGCTAAAATGAATATTGATATAGAAAAAATAAAAAAAAATAGTAGGTGAGCTAAATAATTCTTTAGAAATACAAAAAATTAAAGTTTCAAGCATAATTAAAGCATTACAACTAAAACATAAATACAAATATTCATTTTTTGATAGTTTACTTTTAGCATCTGCATTAGAAGCAAACTGTACTATTCTTTATACTGAAGATATGCAGAATCAACAATTAATTGAAAATCAGCTAAAAATTATTAATCCCTTTTTATGAATTAATAAAGCAAAAAGTGGTTCTTTATAAATGCATAACGCAAAAGTTTACATTCTAACAGAAGGCGGGGCAAATATTGGTTTCGGCCATATAACGCGTTGATTTATTTTTATTTTTTTGTTAGTTTTGAAATATAAATATTATAGAGACAATAAAATGATAGATTCTATAGAAATTAAAAATTTCACTCTCTTTTCTGATGAGAAAATAGATTTTTCACCGCAATTAAATATTATTGTTGGAGAAAATGGTTTAGGTAAATCACATTTATTGAAATTACCGTATGCTTCAATTATGCCTTGCTTACTGGAAACAAAGAACTCAAATACTTCTCCGCCAACGAAAACCGAACTTAGAAAATCCATTGCAGAAAAATTACAAGGAGTCTTCAAACCGGATTATTTAGGTAGATTATCAAAACAAAAAAAAGGAAATAGCAGGACAGGGGTTACTCTTAAAGGTATTAAAGATAAAATTAATTTATCTTATTCGTTTTCATCATCAAGTAAAAAAGAAGTTGAAATTGATAATTTGCCTGAACAACGGATTAACGGTAGCCCGGTTTTTTTACCAACTAGAGAATTATTGACTATTTATCCTGGTTTTGTGCCGCTTTATGACCAATACCATCTGGAATTTCCGGAAACTTGGAGGGATACTTGCTTATTATTAGGTGCACCGTTAAAAAAAGGACCAAGAGAAAAAGAAATGAAAGATCTGCTTGAACCTATTGAAAACGCTATCGGTGGTAGTATTTATCTTGATAAATCAGGAAAGTTCTATCTTGAGCAGAGTAATTCAGGGAATATGGAGATTTATCTCGTTGCAGAAGGATTTAGAAAACTCGCAATGCTTGCGATGTTGATTGCTAACGGGACAATAACAGGTGAAAAAATATTATTCTGGGATGAACCTGAAGCTAATTTAAATCCTAAGTTAATAAAACAGGTTGCTAAAGTAATTATTGAACTGGTAAAAAATGACATTCAAATCCACCTCGCTACGCATAGTTTATATTTAATGAGAGAACTAGAAATCTTGTTGAACAAAAAGGAAAATAAGAATGTTAAAACTAAAATAATCGGTTTAAAAAAGGATAAAAATAACGAAGTTATTTTAGAGCAAGCGGATAATTTTGACAGTATTCAGCACATTACATCACTTGATGAAGAATTATTACAATCTGACAGATATATGGGGCTAGATAATGATAATTGTAGCTGACGGAATACAATTTGATTTTCCTGATAAATTTACATGTGTTAAATACGATGAAATGTCTTTTTATAAAAATCAATTTCAAAAAATAGCTAATGGTCAAAAAGCAGTTGATATTATTGCGTCTAATAATAAAGAAACCTGGTTTATTGAAGTTAAAGATTACAGGAAACATAAGCGGACAAAAACTATTGAACTTCCGCTCGAAATAGTTATTAAAGTTCAGAATAGCCTAGCTGGTATTCTTGCTGCAAGTATAAACGCATCTGATGAAGAAAAAAATAAAGCTAAAAAAATATTGCCCCAAAAAAAAATTAGAGTAGCACTACAGTTAGAGCAACCCAAAAAACATTCAAAATTGTTTCCAAGAGCTATAGACAAAAGTTATGTTTTGCAAAAATTAAAGAAGATGATTA
>CAYUYT010000174.1:0-7755 GCA_964449345.1 uncultured Spirochaetia bacterium
TCAACCGACACTTTAAAGTGTCGGTTGCATAAAATTTTAAGTATTATTAGTATAATAACAAAAACATTCGTTGACAAAAAATGTATTTATTCTTATTCTTATTTTTACCATGTCAGGAAAAAAGAAAGAAATAAAACAAAATTTTGAAGATGCGTTAGTTCGCCTTGAAAAAATCGTTGAAGAGTTAGAAAATGATGAAATTGACCTTGATAAAGCGCTTAAACTCTATGAAGAAGGAATTTCACTATCTCGTTTCTGCAACGAAAAAATTAACGATGCTGAACGGAAAATTGAAATACTTAAAAACGGCGGTACTCTTATCAAAGAAATCAAGGAAAAAGGGAAAACCGAATCCCCGGCAGAAATGGAACTCTTTTCCGATGTGTAAACTGTAAAAGAATCCTATATTTAATAAATATTTATATAAATTAAATTCGGGTAAAATAAAAGTGGATTTCATAAACCTACAAAAATTCGGCTTTGATAATTTTTTTGAGAACTCAATCAGAGAAAACTATTGTGATTTGGATTTGAAAAATTCATTTGCAATAGCAAGAGTTACCTCAAGAAATAAAAATTATTACGGCGTTTTAAATCATGCCTTTTCCGGTATTGCAGAATTAACAGGAAAACTGCTTTATTCCGCAAAAGAACAAACAAAACTGCCGGTTACAGGAGATTGGGTAATCATTCAGCCATATGAACCGGACAAAGCGTTTATACATAACGTATTACCGCGCAAAAACGCGTTGAAAAGAAAAACTCCGGGCAAAAAATTCGATATTCAAATCATTGCATCAAACATAGATACAGCGTTAATTTTACAGTCCCTTGAAACAAAAATAAATTCCGGCTTAATTGAAAGATACTTATCAAGCATTGTACAGCAAGGTATAAAACCGATGCTTTTACTAAGCAAATCAGATTTACTATCGAGTAAACAAATATTTGAAATTATCGAAAAAATAAAATTTTCCGGTGTAAAAATCAACCACATTATACCTTACTCTGCTTTAAACAACCATAACATAGACAAAATAACGAATTTACTAAATCCCGTAAAAACGCATTGTTTTTTAGGCAAATCCGGTTCTGGAAAATCCACTTTAATCAATACGCTTTTCGGAGAGAATAAAATCAAAACAAATGAAGTTCGGAAAAACGATTACAAGGGCAAACACACTACAACGGCTTCTACTTTATTTCTGCTCCAAAACGGCGCTATTGCAATAGATACGCCGGGTATTCGTGAATTTTCCGTAATTGATAGTGAAAACGGGATAAACCAAACTTTTGAAACAATCAATAACATTAGCAAAAATTGTAAATTCAAAGATTGCACTCACATTCACGAAAAAGGATGCGCAGTTCTTTTAGCCCTCGAAAACAAAGAGATTGAAAAAGAACAATATAATAACTATTTAAAATTACAAAAAGAAAATAAATACAACGAGATGTCTCATTTCGAAAAGCGAAAAAAAGATAAAGCGCAGGGTAAATTTTACAAACAAGTAATGAAACATAAAAACAAACGCAAATCAGTATAAAAATAAATTCATTTTCGCAACATACTCAGATTTGCTTTCTTAAAATACCTTATTTTTCACGAAAAATTACTCAATTCAGGAAATTTTATTTTATAAGAGAATAAAAATTAAATGTCGAATTTCATTAAAACAATGTCGTCAAGCATTTTATCGGGATGTTGTGTTATACATTGCTCAAGCTTGGCATAAATTTCTTGAGGTTCTAAAGAAAAAATATAATCGTCAAAAGTTGTTTCATAAATTTTTCTAACTAAGTGCATCAATCCGTCTGTGAATAGAATTATTCTATCCCCTGTTTGTAACGTTTTTTTATTGTCTTTATACTTTTCGTGGTCAAGCCCTATTACTGTACCGCCATTTTCCAAAACATCAAAGGAATTCTGGCGGATAATAAAAACATGCGGTGCGCCTGCATTAACGTATTTAATTTTTTTCTCTTCAAAATCAAAATCAATTATGGTTGCAGTAAAAAAAGAATGGAAATCGTACTGTATAAAAACTTCATTAAGTTTATTTAATATCGCAGCAGGGCTTTTCGTTTTCAACATATTTCGTATTTCAAGTTCAGTAATAACGTTAAAAAACGTAGTGCTGATTTCATCACCCGGGAAATCAATTATAAAAACTCTTAGACCGTTTTTTAGTTCGATAAAACGTAATACATCGCCTGAAAAATCCTTATTCGTTTTAAGTATTAAATCAAATTTTGCTTCTGAAAGTTCCGGGATTTCATAACTAATGCTCTCGTTAATGGTTTTGGAAATTTCTATAGCGTTTATGAGGGAACTTTGGTTCATTTGCATGTGTTCGTTTAAATCAAGATAACTTTGATTTTTATCTTCAACGATAATACTGCTTTCCATTAAGCGGTTTTCAAGAATGAATTTACTCTCAAATATTTCGTTAAATTTACTAAAATAAAAGGAAAAGTATCCTGCTGAAAAAGCCATGGAAGTATAAGCAACGTGAAAAATTTTCAAATAATAATTAGGTTGTTCTACAAAAAATATAATAAACGTATAAAGAACGGATATAAAAATTCCTGTAAAGAAAAAATACGCAGGAACGTTTAATTTTATCATATTTTTTATTAATATCATTGAATAATAAAAAACCGGAATCAATAAAATAATTATAAAAGCAGATTCAAAATAAATAATTACTTGAGCATTACTTAAAAAGATGACAAAAATTGTTATTATTCCCGTCAGACTAAAAAAAACCGAGTCTAATTTATTAACTCCGGTTTTATAAAACCTATTTAAGAATAATACAATTAAAACGCAAAAAACTATTTTAATAATCGCTAAAATTTTAAAATATACAAACGCGTTTTCAAATAATTTCATCCCAATGTTTGATTGGAAAAAAATGAAAAGTCCGGCTATTAGTAAAGCCCCTGATAAATAAAACGCAGAATAGTTTTTTAAATTTTTCTTAAAAGTAAAAAGGAATATTAAACTAAAGACGAATATTATCATAAAGATAACGATAAATACAGTTTGCCTTTTGCTTACAAACGCGGTTAATTCATCCGCCGGCGCAATATAAACTTTATTATAAATTCCCGAAGCGCCGATAAAAATATCATTGTTTATTCTTATGGCAAGGATATTTTTCCCATTTTTTTTAATAACATTACTAGGTATTTCAATTTTATTTGTAGTTGAAAACAATCCGGAGCCTTTTGACAACATCTTTCCGTTTAAATATATAGTATATTTTCCCGTTATTCCGCTAAAATAAACGTGTGCGGGAAAATTTTCAGATAACGTTTTGGTATCAAGTTTTATTCTATACCAAAATATACCTCTTTTAATTCCTTGGCTTGAATATAAATCTTCTGGAATTTTGACTGTCTTCCACTTTGATGTGTCAATATTTACGTTTTTATACTTTTTGTTATCCGATGCAATAAATTTTGCTTCACCTTGTAATGTATTAAGCCCTGCAAAAAGAAAATTCCCTGCAAACAGAAAAACAAAAATTAACGAGATTTTTTTAAACCATAACATTTTCAATAAACTTCAGTAACTCTTTATCCTGCTTAATAGCTTCTTTCATTTTATAGAATGTATCACTATCCGGTACTATGTATATTTTACCCTCTAAATTGTTTTTGTCAAGCATAATTGTTGCAAGTATTGCCCAAATATACTCATTATTTATTTTTATATCGCTTAAAAACTTATCAAAGAAATCGTTCATTTTAATTTTATGCAAAGTTGGAGTTGAAATATATATTGCCATATTTAACGCGTTACTTAAAGTATTTGTTATACCTGCGCCTAAAATATTCGTTGTTTCTTTAATTGAGGATTCAATCAATTCACCGGATAAATCCGGCTCAGCTCCTAAAATAGGCTCAAATAAAGCTTTTACACTTTCGTCAGATAAAACGAGAATAAACTTACCGCCCGCGCCGTCTGTAAAGTTCATTTCGCTTATAAAATATTCCCCCTCACCGAAATAAAAATCATGTTTTTTGTATTCTTCAAGTTTGTGTATTCTAACTAAGGGTGCTGAAATAACAACATCGGACATTAAAAACTTGGATATATTTTTGCTAGCATTGGAAATTCCTATTTTATAAAGTTCACAAATGGATTTGAATGCTGTTTCACTAATACCGATTTTATCCAATATTTGCTTTTCGGTTTCTTCATTTGCCATAAACTCTTTATTCCTCCGGAGGTTTTGTTCCGTACTTATATTTACAGACCGGCCAAATTTTCTTATACTACCATTATCGGTTTTAAACCGCTTTACAAGGGAAAGAACGTCGAGAATTAACGCAATTTTTCCGTTGCCTAGTATAGTCGCGCCACTAATGCCTTCAAGCTCCTTATCTTTAAAATAATGGCTAATGGATTTAGTTACTATTTCCCTTTTGCCTATTAAATTGTCAACAATAATCCCGATTCTAAGACTATCGTACTCTACAACCACAACGGGAATTTTATTTTCAGGGTCGTTAGTATCAAGGCGGCTAACACCGTCAACAAGCTCGGCTAGATGACAAACCTCTATAACTTCATCGCGAACGCGTAAAACTTCCTTAAAATCAATTGTCTCGATTTCCCCGGGTTTAACTTTAAGCGTTTCAAATACGTTGTATAAAGGTATGGCAAAGACTTCTTCGCTCACTGACGTTAATATTGCAGGAACAATTGCCATGGTTAAAGGGAAAGCTAAAGTAAAAGTTGAGCCCTTACCTACCTCGGAATCAACATTAATGCTTCCGTTCAATTGTTCAACAGTTTCTTTTACAATATTCATGCCCATTCCACGGCCGGATAAATCCGTAACTTCGGTTTTTGTAGAAAAACCCGGTTCAAAAATAAGGCTATAAACCTGATTGTTATCAAGGGTTCTGCTTTCCTGTTCTGTTACTAAATTTAAAACTAATGCCTTTTGAATTATTTTTTCCCGGGCAAGGCCTTTGCCGTCATCGGATACCTCAATCATAATGTGATTACCGCGTTGATATGCTCTTAATTCAACGGTTCCGATTTCAGGTTTGCCTAATTTTTTCCTTTCAGCTTCGGATTCAAGACCATGGTCGATGGAATTTCTAACCAAATGGATTAAAGGTTCTCCAATTGCATCGATTATTTTTTTATCTAATTCAGTATCTTCGCCGTGCATAACGAGATTGACTTTCTTTTTTAAATTTTGAGACAAATCTCTTACAAGCCGGTTAAAACGGGACATTACAAAACCAATGGGCACCATCCGCGATTGCATAATACCTTCCTGAAGGGATTTTGCAATATTGGATAATGATTCTATTTTATCTTTTAATTCATTTACTATTCCTTTACTGCCTAAAATATTTTTGAACCGTTCCTGCACTTCAATAAACCCGGAATTAACTATTGCGAGTTCTCCCACTAAGTTTAAAAGAGAATCCAACTTTTCTATTGAAACCCGTACTGATTGGGATTGACTTAAAATATTCGAACCGCTTTTATTTTTCTGCGTTTTTTTATTATCAGAAGATACCGAGTCATCGCTTTCATCTTCATCATAAGGTTGATTTTCAATATCATCAAACACCTGCGTTGTAATATTTTCCTGTTCAGCAGGAGGATACATTGAAGGCAATTCGCCAACGTGTTCTTCAGTTATCTCTTTAACCAAAATGTACATCACCTGGTCAATATCACAGGCATCGTAAACATCATGTTCGTTATAATTCGTTTCTATTACTGCTTCAAGATTACGGTCAAATTTATCCGTTTTTAATTCATGGGCATTAGGAACAACTTTTAAGATTTGGGCGATACGCTCTAAGTTTACTATAATTAACTCGCCCCTAACCCATTTCATTTTAACGTTTTCGTCTAAAAATACATTAACGTAATAAAGCTTAGAATTCTGATTTTTTGCGTTTGCAAGCATATTAGCATTTATGCCTAATAAATCAATTCCTTCTTCTACAATATTTTCAATTTCTTCCTCAGTAAAGTCAAGGGATACGTTTACTTCGACTATTTCTTCATCTTCCTCTGAAGCAGAATTAACGTCTTGCTCGTAGGACGGACCGGGTTTTATACTTTCCCCGGCATTATCAATTATTTCCGTAATTTGCTTATCCAATTCCGAAAAATTAATGTCAATACTTTCTTCACGGGAAAATTTTCCGATATAATCCTTTATCGTGTCAAAACAATCAAAAAGCATATCAATAATTTTTGTTTCGGGCTGAATCCTTCCGTCAATTATTTTTTGAAGCAAACTTTCTACTTTATGAGCAAAATCTGACAAATCATTCAATCCCACAAACGCGGCAGAACTTTTTAAAGTATGAGTAACGCGGAAAATAGCGTGCAAATGTTCAATATTATCTTTTTCTTTTTCAAGGGCAAGTAACGCGTTATTTAATATCTCAATTTGCTCTTCAACTTCCTCTAGAAATATGTCTTTATATTCATATCCGGCCATTTTATTATCCTATCATAATTTTTTATATAATTCAGTAAATTTATCGCCAATTTCATTTAAAGGCGCTACAACGTCTATTTTACCAAGAGCTATGGCTTCTTTGTTCATTCCGAAAACAACGCTTGTTTTTTCATCCTGTGCAATAGTATAACCATTCTTATTTTTAATTTCAACCGTACCATCAGCTCCGTCTCTGCCCATGCCCGTCATTATAACGCTAATGGCTTTAGACCCAAAATTTTCAGCAACGGAATTAAATAAAACGTCAACGCTAGGCATATGCCCGCTAACTTTATCACCTTTAAATAATCTAATGTAATAATCACCATTTTTTTTATAAATAGCCATATGGCTATGCCCCGGAGCAATGTAAACGTGCCCTTCCAAAATCGGGTCGTTATCTTCAGCTTCCTTGATTGTTAAATTGGATATTTGATTTAAGCGCGCGGCAAACGCACCGGTAAATGTGTCGGGCATGTGCTGCACAATTAATATTGACAAACTAAGGTCCAGGGTTTTGTTAATAAAAATTTCTTTTAACGCTTTAGGGCCGCCTGTTGAAATACCAATGGCAATGATTTTTTTTGTAGTTTTTTTCGTTATATCTACTTCAGCTTGAGGTGTATCAAATAATTTAACAGGTTTAACTTTTACACCCGAACTTACTGCTGCGATTTTAATTTTGCTCGCTGTTTTCATTTTTTCAATAAGCTCATTCTCAATCTGTTCAATTTCTCTATCTGAATCCGGTTTTGTAATAAAATCAACAGCTCCGGCTTCAAGTGCGGCAATTGTTTCGCTTGCTGCTTCTTTAGTAACTGCGCTAACCATGATAACAGGACACGGAAAACGTTTCATAATTTGGTGTAATGTAGCAATCCCGTCAAGTTCAGGCATATTGACATCAAGAGTAATAATATCTGGTTTCAAAAAGGGAATTTTAGCCAGTGCGAACTTACCGTCATTTGCTGTTCCCGCAAGTTTAAACCCGTAAGTTTTTTTTACAATATCTGATAAAACTTTTCTAGTTAATAATGAATCATCTACAACGAGTACTTTTATTTCGTTTGACATATACCTACACTTTCAAATAAATCGACGGTTTATAAAATTTAAACAAAGGATTATTAAAAAGAGATTCGGAATGACCTAAAAATAGTATTCCTTCTTTTTTTAAAGCTGAATGAAACCCCTGCATAACTTTATCCTTTGTTGGACGGTCAAAATATATTATAACATTTCTGCAAAAAATCATATCAAC
>CAYUYT010000175.1:0-7751 GCA_964449345.1 uncultured Spirochaetia bacterium
GCCGTCACTCAATATAATTACAATCCCGCGTCTCTAATTGCCGCTATCCTCTTCCCCCTTTGTAAAGGTACGGGGAGATTTAGGGGGATTAATATGTAACGTGTATATTTCCCGTTTGATTTGCCCTAATGTTGAATACTCGTTATATTTGTATAAAAATTTGCGGGTTTATTTATGAACAACGAAATAACGTTTCCTCAAAAAATTGTTGCTTTTTTAGGATATATAATTCCTTTAATAGGCTGGTGGATACCTTTATACCTAGCGCCTAAAAATCAGACTTTGCAGTATCATGGCAGACAGGGATTTATAATTACTTTGACTTTTTTAATTAACGCGGTGTTTTTCTATTTATTAAGCCGGATTATCCCCATTCAATTTGATGGCATTGTTAATATTCTTTGGATTGTATTAGCCTGTGTATATGCAGTAGTTATATTAACAGCGGGTATTAAATCTTTATTTTGCAAAAAAGCGGATTTGTTTTTATTCGGCAAAATAGCAGACATTCTGCCATTATAACGAAGCGTTGGCGCAAGGCGCCCGAAACCCGCCCGGCAAGTTATAAAACGTGTTTATTTTTGATTAAATAGTATTATTTAAAACATTATTAAAAAAAATTGACAAAACTTTTGATATACATATTATTATTTAAGTATAAGTTTTATAAGGGAGAAGAAAATGTCTAAATTTCTAAAACGTTTTAGTAAGGATACTAGAAATTTAGCTAACGATTTTATTGAAGAAATTAAACATAATAAAATTAAAAAAATTGTTCGTCCCAATACTTCCGGAGAATTTGATAGTAATAAAGCCTGGGATAATTTTGTGAAGCTATCGGAATCCACTTTTGTTGATGATATTTTAAATAAAAATTACAGGTAATAAATGTCTAACTCATTGAATGATTATAAATATTTATTAAATTCATTCGGGCCCGAAAAGATAAAGGAAAGATTTGTCCTTTTACTTGAAAGTGCAAGAAAGTTTCTTAAAGACAGAAAAATACAAGAGTATATTAGAATCGATGAACGTATACCTGAAAAATATGGTTATTAACTATTTTGCTGATATTGATAGATTGAAAAAATTTCATAATATAGAAAAAGTGAATAATATTAAAATAGTTGCATATACTGTATATTGGTTAGTTAAAAATAAACCATTTCAAATAAAAAAACATATTGGAGACAAATTATTAAATCAAAAACCGTTTTTAAATAATGTCAATGAAAGTTTTTCTATATTTATTATCATAAGCTGGATTTTTGATGAAAACGTTAAATATTTAACTTCGCAAAAAGAACATAGCCTATGGAATAATTTCATTCAAGATATCGAATATTATTTAGTGTATAGAATAAATACCCCTCAATCTTTAGAGCTTGCTTTAACGGGACTTTTAATTCAACCAATATCTAAAGAAAAATAATGTAATTACAATTGTTTTTTTACTCTAGTTACAAAGAGCCCTCAATGCAAGGCGTTATAAATCCTCCGCGCACGTTATAAAGTGTGGTTATTTTACTGCGTTTTGTTTATGTTATGTTTAATTCATTATTCATAATGTGTCCACATACTTATGATTTTTACAATTTTTTTATCTTTATAGACTTGATAAATAAGCCGGTGTTGAATATTTATTCTCCGTGAATACGTTCCTTTTAAATCTCCCATGAGCTTTTTAAACGTGGGGGGTGTCTTAAAAGGGTCTTGCTCTAATAACTGTAATATATCCTGAGTTTTGGTTTTTAAACCGCTTTTTTGAATTTTTTTAGCGTCTTTATTTGCTTGTTTAGTAAATAGTAACTTGTAACTCACCAGTTTATTTTATTTGTACAGTCTTTTAAAGGTGTTTCTATTCCGGTTTTAATTTTTTTCCGCATACCCGGAACAGATAATATATGTAAGGTTTCCTGTATATCGCTCCAGTCTTGTTCACTTATTACAACGGCATTGTTGTTTTTTGATGTAAGTAAAATGGGTTCATGCGATAAAACAGTTTCATTAATTATTTGCGCTAGTTTATGTTTAATTTTTTCCAATTCAAATACTTTCACTGAAATTCTCCGTTAGTATATACAACTATTATAAATCCAATCATTAGTTTAATGCAAGTACATTTTCTAACTTTTAATACGAAATGCATTTTTCAGTATATTTACAAAGAGCCCTCAACGCAAGTCGTTGTAAAACCCCCGCGCACGTTGTAAAGCGTGGTTATTTTAATGCGCTTTGTTTTTAATACGCTTTTCAAATCATCGTAGATTTTACGCGTTGCCCGTTCCTGATAAACACCGGCGTTGCGGTATGAGGTGATGTAGTATTTTAGGGATTTAAGTTCAACGCATTTTTCGCCTTCGGGATAATATTCAATAACGAGTTTAGCGTAATCCGGCAGGCCGGAAAAAGGGCATACTGCGGAAAACTCGTCTGTTTCCGTTTTTATGTACTGTCCGGGTGAGTCAAAATCGAAAACTTCAAGATAATCCGGCTTTATAACTTCTTCACCGAAATATTCAAATATCCTGCCTTCTGCTTTAGCCATTATTTTCTCCTAATTTATTTAATGCCAACGAGTTTATGCATCTGAACGGAAAGATTCCATGAAGGCATTGATTTTACAACTTCAATAACTTCGTTTATGTTTTCTCCTGATTTCGGCTGTAGATAAAAATGCTCAAAATCGAGTTTTAAAAACGCGCGTAATTCTTTTTCCGTATGATTGTCAAAAATTATTTTAAGCTCGTTTCCCTGTCCGCAAAAATTTTTTGTTTTCGGGCTGATGCAAATCCAGTCAACGTAAGCCGGAATAAATCCCGTTCCGTTTGTTTCAACAGCAACCCAATACGCGTGTTGTTTTAGCGTTGATAAAAGTTCTTCTAAATTCTCTCTGAAAGTAGGTTCACCGCCGGTAATTAAAACGTTTGAGCACGGGTATTTATTTATTTGTTTTATGATTTCCTGCGTTGTTAACATTTCATAATGCTCGTGGTCGGTATCGCAAAAATTACAGTTTAGATTACACCCTGAAAAGCGTATAAATACGGAAGGTTTGCCCGTATGATAGCCCTCACCCTGAATGCTGTAAAATATTTCGTTGACTTTGTATTCAGCCTGTTTTATATTCATGCATACGAAATATAGAATAAATTTTTAAATAGTGAAGTAAAATACTGACAATTAAACTTTTCTGAAAACAGTACCGTTAAAACGCGCGATTTCTTCATCATTATTGAATACTATCATTTCATAATGCCCGGTTCTTTTTGTAGACCGTAAAACTTTTGCTTCGCCTGTTAATTTATCTCCGATTTTTGCGGCTTTATAAAACGAACCGGAAATATCAAGTGCAAAGGAAGGAGAATAATCTGCATTGCACGCTGCAGCAAAAGCAATATCTGCTAACGTGAAAATCAAACCGCCGTGCGGAGTTCCTAAAAAATTAAACATGTGCTTTTCAAGTACTAATGAACACTTTGCAAAACCCTTTTCAGCTTTTTCTATATTTACACCGAGAAAATTTGCATAAGGGTCGTTTCCTATCATGTCATAAACGTTTTCCATTTTTTTCTCCGGAAAAATTAATTCTAATCCTTAAATAATAATTCACAAAAGCTTTATTTTTAAATACATTTATGCGTAATTGAAAAAATTGTATTGTTTCAATTATTTTTGGAGGAATCCGGGTATATAATTTAAGTAACCAAAATATCTTTTATTAATTGACACATTAGTTTTGTTAAACTAGAATGAATTAAAGTGTATTATTAAAATTGGAGTTTAATATTTTGTTGAATATTGCTAATGATATTAACACAGCAATAATGCTTCTTAAAGATAAACTATGTGAAAATTTCGGCGCAACAACCCAACTCGTTATTTTCGGTTCTTATGCAAGAGGTGAGTTTAAACCTGATTCAGATATTGATATTCTCGTTCTTTTACCAATCAATGTTGATAATAATATCAGATTAAATGTTTATGATATTGCTTATGAAATTGAACTTCAGCATGATGTAATTTTTAATCTTATTCCTTATTCAAAAAAGTTTTGGTCATCTTCAAAAGCAAAAACAATGCCTTTATATAAATGCATTACCGCTCAGGGAAAAAAAGTTGAATGAAGAACAAATCAGCCTCATTAACCATAGAAGGCAAAAAGCAAAAACAACGCTTAATGATGCTTTTGTTTTATTTGAGAACAACGGCCTTGCGTCTTGCGTCAACAGAATTTATTACTCTATGTTCTATGAAGTAACTGCGTTGCTTTTAACGGATGATTTAGCATCTTCCAAACATTCGGGAGTTATTTCATTCTTTCAAAAAGAGTATATAAAGAAAAACATTGTTGATAAGGAAATGGGAAAATTTTATAAAGAGATGTTTGAATTAAGGCAAATAAGTGATTATGGCGATTATATTGAATTTGAAAATGCAAATGTTCAAAAATGGCTGTTGGCATCAAAAAAGTTTATTGACGTAATTGAAATTTTGATAGAAAATCGAATTACCTGATATTTTTGTAAAACATGTTTTCTTAATTTTATTCCAATCCTTAAATAATAATTCACAAAAGCTTTATTTTTAAATACATTTATGCATTATGAAGAAAATAACCTTATTTTTGTTAATATTTATGTTAAGCTGCAGCAAAGCAAATACTATCCCCGCGCCTGATTATGATTTACTCGTTAAAGATATGCTGAAAATGGGCAAGATAGAAGGTACGGCAATAATTTTCAACGTAGAAAATATGCGTATTCTTTATATGTACAACGCAAAAATGGCAGTAGCACAGAGTTTTGAACCGGGGTCGGTAATTAAAATTGCAACTTCAATGGCTTATTTTTACAAAAAAGCACCGTATATTTATAAATCCAACGGAAAGTTTTTGGTTTATCCCCGGGATAAGTCAAAGCCACGCAGGCGGGTAAGTTCACGCACATGGCGCATACGAAAAGGTGATTATTTCCCTGACGGAGGCATGTGCCCGCGGGGCAGAGTTGAATATGAAGCTGCATTAGCAACATCGAGTAATTCCTATTTTCTTGAAATGATGCGCAGGCTTGATTTTAAGAAATGGTTTTCTTTTATGAAAACAGCGGGTTTCGGAAAAAAAACGGGAATCACTTTTCCCGTTATTGATGAAAAAACGCGTAAAGAAAAATATAAAAACTTATTTCTTCCCGTCATATATGAAAATATTATAGAAAGCCCCGGCGTATTAAAATTCAAAACGCGTTATAATAAATTAATGTGCGCAATAGGGTTAGGCCCGGGGTTTAAAATTACACCAATTCAGCTCGCAGTTTTTATTGCTTCAGTTTTTAACGGTGGAAAAATAATGAAACCCGTATTTTATTCCCAGACCCCGGAAATTAAGAGTAAATATCCTCTTCCGGCTAACGTTAAACGCGTTTATAAGGGAATGGAAATGTGCGTTTCCGAAGGCACCGGAGCAGGGTTTACAGTTCCCCTTGCGGATGAATTGTTTGCAAAATCAGGTTCAACGCGTCAGCATAAGAGGCCGTGGAAACCTAACGGGTGGTTTGCCGGGGTAATTAAAGTTAAGAAAACTAAAATCGGTTTTGTAAGTTTTGTAAAAGACAGGCATAGCACTGCGGCAAAGTATTTGCTGTCTGTTCTTTTGCGTCAATACACCCGGTATAATTTTTACAGAAAATAGATTAATGCGGAGTTTAGTTTGAACGTAATACAGGAATGCATTGATTGTCAGATAAGAAATGCAGATAAAATAATTAGTAAAAGCAATATTGATGAGCAGACTAAAGCGTTTTTGATGGAACGGGTTAAAAAAGTCGCTTATGAACACGGAGACGATGAGAACCCGTTGTTTTTGGCTCATGGAATTTATAGTGAGCTTAAAAAATATTTCGATGTTGAAAAATTTTTCGATTATCAGAAAAATAAAACCAACCGTATTGCCGGTAAATTTCTTGAAAAGTTTCATGATGAAATTGAAAACGCAGAAGATGTTTTGTTTGAGAAGTTAAAATATTCAATTTTAGGTAATATTATTGATTACGGTATTCCCGAACAAAGTGATAAGGATTTTAATAAAGAATTTGAAGAGCTTGACAGTTATACTTTCGGTATTAATGATTACGTTAAATTTAAGGATGAAATTGAGAGGGCTAAAAGCGTTGTTTATCTGGCGGATAATTCCGGTGAAATTATATTTGATATTTATTTAATAGAGCATATTAAAAAAGAGTATCCTGATATAGATTTAATTTTAGGTGTACGTTCCATGAACATATTAAATGACGTTACTTTTGAAGATGTCAGGACACTTGGTTTTAACGGTAATCTTAAAAAAACGGGCAGTATCTACCCCGGCACAATGACGAGGTACGTTTCGGATGAGTTTAAAAAGCTTTTAACTAATTTTGATGTTGTAATAAGCAAAGGGCAGGGTAATTTTGAAGGGCTTTATAATAATGCGGATTTTAGCGTCTATTTTGCTTTCGTTGCAAAGTGTGATTACGTTGCAACGAGCTTAGGCGTTAATAAGGGAAATTTAATTTTTTACAAACAGGATTGATTTTTAAATAATAGGTTAACGTTTAAATGTTTTTTTATTAAATTCTATTGTGTTTGAATATATGCAAAACTATATGTTAACCGGATATGGAAAAATAATAAGACTTGTATTAAAATTTAAATAAACGAATAAATAGGAGGATTAAGACAATGGCAGAAAAAACGCAAAATACAAACGAATATCAATTTCAGGCAGAAGTGCAAAAGCTTCTAACGCTTTTGGCGTCTTCACTTTATACACATAAAGACGTTTTTATTCGTGAGCTCGTTTCTAATGCATCGGACGCACTGAATAAAATGCGTTTTGAAACACTCACTAAAAAGCAATATGAGGATAAGGATATTCCTCTTGAAATACGTATAACCCCGGATAAAGAAAATAACATACTAACCATTTCCGATACGGGTATCGGAATGACTAAAGACGATTTAATTAATAATTTAGGTACAATTGCAAAATCAGGTACGTTTGATTTTATCGAAAAGCTTAAAAAAGAGAAAAATAAAGACAGCCTTGATATTATCGGCCAATTCGGGGTTGGCTTTTATTCCGCTTTCATGGTCGCAGAAAAAATCGTTGTTAAAAGCAAATACTTTGAAAAAGGTTCTAAAGCGTTTTCATGGGAATCAGACGGAAGCGGTACTTTTAAAGTAGAAGAAACGGAAAAAGAAAAGCGCGGTACTGATATAATTGTGTATCTAAAAGAAGAGGACAAAGAATTTACAGAGGATTTTACAATTCAAAACACGATTAAAAAGTATTCCAATTTTATTTCCTTCCCTATTTTCGTTGGTGAATCACAAGTAAACACAACGGAAGCTCTATGGCGTAAAAGAAGCCAGGATATAAAAGAAGAGGAATACAACGAGTTTTATAAATTTATTTCCAATGACTTTCAAGAACCGATGTTACATATACACATAGCTGCCGAAGGAACAACGCAGTTTAAAGCCCTTCTTTTCATACCCCAAAAAAATATGGAAATCATGGGATTAAGCACGGTTGAGCACGGTGTTAGTTTATATTCAAATAAGGTTTTAATTCAGGAAGAGAGCAAACACCTTTTTCCGAAATATTTACGCTTTGTGCGCGGTGTTGTTGATTCCGAAGATATTCCTTTGAATATTTCACGAGAAACCATTCAGGATGACATTAATATCCGTAAAATTAAAAAAGTAATGAT
>CAYUYT010000176.1:0-7693 GCA_964449345.1 uncultured Spirochaetia bacterium
TCTATAACAACGTATATAACGTTAACTTATATTTGCTATCCGAAATGTATAAAAAAAGCATAGCACCGTCTTCTGAGATAAATTTCATTATTTTTCTCGTTGAATACAGCATTTACGTTAAACGCATGAGGGAAATCGCAAGAACAGGAGTAGACCCTTTAGACAAATACAACAATAGAAATTATTCAGCGCAAATTTTCCGTGAATTTTACCCTGGTTTTACTTCAAATAAAAACGAGTATAAACCGGCCGAATTACAGTTTATCGTTGTATTCCCGCCTTTACGGTTTTAAGCCGCCTGATTATCAAGTAAATCTCTAAGTTTTGATAAATATTTATTGCTAGGGTCAAGTGCTTCAACTTTATCAAGTAATTCCTTTGCCCTTGGTACGGCTTTCATTAACCTGTAAATATCTGCAAGGTTAATTAAATTTTTAATGTGTTCGGGATTATACCGCCTGAATGTTTCGCCGTAATCCGTTGCTGAGTGATAATTACCGAGCTTTTTATTTAATAGGGAAGCGCGGTACACAGCGGGAAGATTGGCTATACCCGGATAAAACCATATTATTTTTTGTATGACAGAAAGTTCCTGTTCGTGCATACGTTTGGATTTATAACAACGGGCAAGGTCTTTCAAACACTCTTCGTCCGGATAAATATCTACTGCCGCTTCAAAGTATTCAATAGCTTTATCCGTTTCCCCGTTTTCAAATGCCTGCGTAGCTTTATCACGGTTACTTGCAAATCCGGGTTGGTTTTTACCTTTTTTCCATTCGGGTTCGTTTACAAAGTGAATTTTTATTAATGAGTAGTCATCTGTAAACTCGCCCCAATCTTTTGTCATTTCGATTATTTTATTAATATCTCCGTCGGCTTTTTCAACAAATTCAAGGAAGGCATATTCGTCTTCGTTTATAATTCTAAACCCTGTTTCTTCATCAACACCGGTCATTATATCGTCTCTGCCGTCAGAGCCAAGAAATACCATGTCCCCGACTTCCAATTGAAGAGTACGTATTTTAATGCCCCCTTCTTCTATCATTGTGCCTATTTTACGAGTATCAAGTTCTTCCTGAGTAAAATCTGCTTTGCCGTCACGGTATAGAACTGTCCATGGATGTTCCGTGTTATAGTAGTACATAAAACCGCTTATATCATCAACCATTCCCATAACAACGGATATTAACATACTACCGTCAAAGGAAACGAATACACTCTGCAATTCGTTGTAACACTCCTTAAGCCATCTTTCGGGGGTTAAATACTGTGCAGATTTCATTATTTTTGTACGAGCTATAAAAGCATTAAAAACAACGCCTAAAACCAAAGCGCCGCCTGCGCCCTGCAATGATTTGCCCATAGCATCGCCGTTAACAAAAACCGTGAAATTTTTATTGCGGAGCTGGATTGTATGTACAATGTTAATGTCTCCGCCGATTTCACCTTTACGGTTTCTAAATTCAAATTGTTTTTTCTGTTTTAAGAAAAAACCAACTTCGATAATTTCACTCTTGTATGACTTGGACATTAACGGGTTGATTAACAGAGAAGTAAGGAAGTAGTCTCCTGCTTGCTGTTCATTAAGCGCTTTAACATCTTCTAAGGATTTATTCAATTCAGCAGTTCTCTCAGCAACGAGATTTTCAAGGTTTTGAGTATAATGTTCAATCTCGCTAATCATGACGTTGAAAGCTTTTCCGAGGTGCACAACCTCCTGATTTCCCCTAACGTTAACGCGTTTAAAATCTCTACTTTCAGTGATTTCTTCTAATGTGTCTACAATACCATTAAGCGGTTTAATAAGTTTTCCGCTCGAAATAATAATAACGGGGATTATTAAAATTATTGATACAATTAAAACGAGTACTGTTATACGTAAAGACTTGTATAGAATTATATAATGGTCATCCAGCGCAGTAGTAAGCCAGATGATTAATTTCATGTCCGGAACGTATTTAAAATACATCAAGCTTTCTTGTGCACCTTGGCCGTAATCCCAGTAATACGTTAATTTACCGTTTTTTTTCTCAATCATTTTCTGGAATATTTTCGTTCCTCTTGCGTCTTCAAGGTCATAAACGTTTTCGTTTTGGTTCCACGGGTGAACGAGTAGGTTTCCTTTTGTATCCATGATGCTTGCATACCCGTTCTTTTCGATTTTCAAAGTTAACAAATCAGCGCTAATGTCTTCAATATTTATGAGGTTTTTTACTTCTTCTTTATCCGCAATAATAAAAATTATCCAATTCCATTTTCTTATAAAATTGTAATAAACAGATCTTCGCGTTTTTCTATTTTTATACCAATGATCAAATTCCAAATACCCATAAACATTTGAAATTGCCTTTTTAAGCATAGGTATCCATTGTTTTTTAAAAATTTTTATTGGTGGTTTAATTACAAAAGGAGGGTTTTTCCTGTTTTTAGATATATCCGCAATGAATACATCTCCCGTTTTACCTATTTTTTGGTCTTTAAATAATTTAATCAAACGGTTTTTTGCCGCTTTTTTTGAAAATAATCCTTTATCATGAAGTTCATAATAATCTTCGGCAATGCTTGTGTTTTTATCCGAGACACCGCGTAAAAAGTTTTTCATAGCAAAACTGATTAAAGATTTAAACGTTATATGTACGGAGTTTGATAGTTTTTGAAGTTCTTTATTAATAGACGTATTAATATTATTACGTGTCATGATAAAGTTTACTACTGATAAACCAATACTAAGGAATAAAAATAGAGGTAAAAATACAATCATTAATTTCGTTTTTAATGGTGCGCCATCATTTTTCTTTTCTTGTTTTTTCTTTTTAAGATATTCTTTTCGCTCTTGCTTGCTCATTTTTTTGAGTTTTTCTTTTTCTTCTTGTTTCTGTTTTTTAGCTTCTTCTTTTTCTTTCTTTTGTTTTTGCTTTAACTGAGCTTCTTTTTCCCGTTGTTTTTCTTGCATTTTTTCTCGTTTTATTCGTGCGTTGTTCTTCTCCTTATTGTTTTGTTTTTTTGACATATAAACTCCTTGGTATTGACTTTTATAATTAATACTCATTAATAATAATCGACTATGATTAACAAATAACTCAAACGAGTATTAATTTTTTTTAAATTAAATATTGACATTTATTATAATGTGTTTTAAAAATTACGCATTACCTGAACTTACAAACTTTAATTTTTTATTTTTTACCCGGATTAACAAATTTTTTTTGCTTGAAATTTTCAGGATAAACGCAATACCTTTTCCCGTCTTTTAAAAATTGAAACCACACAAACTCTGCGTAGTTTTTACCACTATGGTAACCTACAATTAAATCATGATTATCTTTTTTCCATTTATACCTAATATTTCCAGTGTATTCATATTTCGGTTTTTCTAAAACCTCAATTATTGCTTCAGGTTTTAAAGAACCTGCTTTCTCTACTGCATCTTTATAAATGTATAAAGTATCATAAGCAATATATGCGAGCCAAAAAGGGCTTTCCTTATATTTTTTGGAATAGTTAACGGTAAAACGAATAGCGCCGCCTTCACTTGTCATATCTACAGGCCCGCCCTGTGGTTGAAAAGCTGTATAATAAAGCACTTTTTCGTTGCCGTATTTATACTCATCTTTTATTATTTTGGACAATGAACCTATAATAGGCATTTTTCTGTTTAATCCCATTTCATCTACTGTTTTAATAAACTCATGTGTTTCATCCGTTAAAAAAGAACAAACGATAAAATCCGCTTTTGAAGCCCGGTTTAATATTTTTTTAAAATCTGCATTTTTACCACTAACGTATTCTTCCATAAAAATTTCAAAACCCGCTTTTTTCATATGCTTTTGAGCGTCTTTTAAAATATACTTGGCAAAAGAATGATTAACGCCTATTACAGCCACTTTTTTGAGTCCTCTAGGAAGAAGCATTTCTTTAGCGAATTCGGAAATTGCCTTACCCTGCAAAGTTGCATCAATAGTACCTACGCGAAAATAATATTTATACTTATCATAATTATTTTGTATTTTCGATACTACTTTTGGAGAAGCTCCTCCGGTACCAAACCATAAAACCTTTTTCTCCGCCATAATATCCATTAAAGGTACAACAACCTTAGAAGAAAAGCCGCCGATTATTAAATCACAATCATGCTTTTCTATCGCTTCTCTAAGTTTAGAGCTAGCTTGTGAAACATTAGCTATATTATCATCAATGTAAATGAATTTAATGGAATATTTTACTGTTTTATTTCCTTTCTTAACAGCAATACCGCCTTTTTTCATTATTTCTTCTTTAGCCAGGTTTACAGCTTTTTTAATTGCTTTACCGGCGCTTATTTTAAAGGGACCTATTACTGCTATTTTTATCAAATTTTCATCTGATTTTCCGCATGATGTGAAAATTGTTAAAAAAATAATCATTACGAAAAGCATACTTATTTTTTTTCCCATTTTAATTTTCCTTATATATTCAAATAGTATTTATTGTATTTATCTAATTAGCTTTTCTTCTTACCCGGAACAAAGTATTTTTTCTGCCTGAAGTTTTCAGGATACACACAGTAATACTCACCGTTCTCATGAAACTGCATCCATACGAAATCTACATAGTTTTTGCCCTGATGATAACCAAACCAGTGGTCATGATTTTCTTTATGCCATTTAAAACGGCTTATTCCCACATACTCGAAATCTGGAGCTTCCATAGTTTTAATTAAATCATCTGCTTTAAGAGAATTGGCTTTTTCTACTGCCTTTTTGTAAATATGAAGACAATCATAAGAAACATAAGCAATTCCTGCGGGGTTCTTACCGTATCTTTTTTGATATGCTTTTACGAAACGCGGTGCGCCGCCCTCACCGGTCATGTCTACCTCTCCGCTTTGAAGGTTAACCGAAGTATAACCGTAAATCATATCTTCATATTCTTTTACTTTTTCACTTGATAAACCCGCGAATGAACCGAATATAGGCATACGTTTATTTAATCCCATTGCGTGTACTTGTTTAATAAAAACGTCTTCTTCAGAAGAAAGAAAGGAAACAACGATAAAATCTGCGTTCTTTTCGATTTTCTTTAAAATTGGGGTGAAATCAACGTTTTTAGGGTTTACAAACTCTTCAACAACAACTTCAAAACCAGCGGCTTTCATATGTTTTTGAGCATCCTTTAACTGAAATTTGGCAAAAGCGTGATTAATGCCTAAAAATGCGGCTTTTGTTAATCCTTTGGGTTTTAAAACGTCTATAGCAAAGTCTGCAATGCCTTTACCCTGTCTCGTTGCGTCAATAGTGCCTATGCGGAAATAATATTTATATTTATTATAGTTCTTTTTAACTTTTCCCACTACCGCGGGAGATGCACCACCTGTGCCTAACCAGATTATTTTTTTAGCTGCCATAATTTCCATTAAAGGCACAACGACCTTAGAAGAGAAACCGCCTACGATTAAATCAATTCCGGTTTTTTCTATTTGTTGGTTAAGCGCTTTAGAAGCGGCGGCAACAGAAGCAAATTTATCGTCAATATAATGAAGCTTAATTTTATGTTTAACGGGGTTGCCGTCCTTTTTAACTGTAATACCGCCTTTTTTCATTATCTCTTCCATAGACAGTTTAACGCCGTTTGAAATATTTATACCTATTGAGTGTTTCATAGGTCCGATAACAGCTACGTGAATAGTCGGTTCACCGGCTTTGCCGCAGCTTAAAGAAAAAAGAGCGATGAAGGTTAAAACCGTAGCGAATATCTTAAATCTTTTCATAATTGTCATCCCCTTGCCTTATTTTTTCTTATCATATATTATTAAATCCATTTTGTCAAATAATTTTCATAAATTCATAACTCATTTTTCATATTTATATCAATTTGATATAAAAAAATGTAAAATTTATTAATTTCCCAATAAATCGTTTTAAAAGTTATGTGATAAACTGAAAAAATATTATTTTTATTGTTGACATATTCGTTATTATTGGTTTATATACCATTAGAAACTTTAGGGATATTTTAATGAATTTCACAAATAGAAATAAAGGCAATGTGCTTATAATTGAAAATACCACGGATAAGTGGAGTTTTTATATCTTCAACTCCGAAGAGATTGAGAATTATTTAGAAGAAGTCAGTTCAAATGATAACGTGAAAAACATTGCGTTAAATTTAAATGGATGTGATTTCATCGACAGCAAAGGTATTTCTATTCTTATTCACGTTTCTTTAAAGCTTAAAGAAAAAGACGGAAACCTTTATCTATTTGCTATTCCTGAACACTTGAAGGAAACGCTATGGCATGCAAGGTCATCGGGATTAACTCAGTGGATTGAACTCGATGCAGAAGAAGACCTTGAAAAAGTTTAAATTTTAATTCAAATTAACTGCTAATGTTAAAAAAAACCTTTATCATTTTATTTTTTACAATACTCCTTTCATCGTGTAAAATTGACGTTGAATACAAAGAGACCATTCAATCCCTTTGTTTAAATAATTCCTATGAAACTTTTAGGCAGCATTACAAATGCGATATGGTTATTGACGAGAATAACGTTGATTTTGAATTCCTTTCTGCTGCTATTTTTTTCGAAACCAATTATCAGCGGTTTAAGTACGGCTTAAAGCGCTACGTTTATTCTCACGTTTTATATCAAGCCGCTTACGAACATAGCTATGACATGGTTGTGGAAGGTTTTTTCGATCACACCAATCCTAATGATTCATCAACGCCTTCGGACAGAATTAGGCATTACGGACAGTGGTATGGCTCGTGCGGGGAGAATATTTTGAATTCGTTTATTAATACGGGGTATACTTATCTTGAATATGCTAAGCGCCTCGTTGATTTATGGATGAATTCTCCTGGGCATAAGGCAAATATTTTAAACGCAAACTTTAAACGTTTAGGGGTAGGGTGCTATAAGGATAGCGGGAATCTACACTCAACGCAGGTGTTTGCAAATGCAACGAACGATTAAAAGGGAAATAAATATGCGTAAGTTATACTTTGCGTTCTTATTAATATGCGTTTTTACAATTCCTGTTTTTTCACAAAACTACCACGCAAAAAATTTTTTTGTAGGCGGAGGAGCAGGTGCCGGCATTACTCACACATTAAACGCAAATTACGATGCGGAGATTCATAAAAAGATTGGTTTTAACGCTGCTGCTGCACTTAAATACTTTTTTTCTAAAACAACGGGTATAATGGGTGAACTCGGTTATCATATGTTAGGGGCAAAAGATAAAAGCAAGACAACGGATTACTATTCTGATTTTGCGCTTCATTATATTTACTTTACTATCGCTCCGGTTATACGTTTTAAGGGTATTCACCTTTTTGTGGGAATATATTTCGGTTTTCCCGTTGGAGTTAGCTACGAATCAAATACAGACAAAGAAATTAACGCAAGCGATTTAACCCTGCCTGATATAGGGTTGAGTTTAGGCGGCGGTTATGAGTTTTCCCTTTCTAAAAAACTTTCCCTTTATATCGGGATTGAAGTAAAAAATCAGCTTAATACTTTTACGAAATACACAGCATCGGGCGGTAAAATTTTCGCTTTCTTTGGAAATGTTAGATTGTTTTACAAAATGTAATACAAGAATTCCTTTAACTATTAGAAATCAAGATTCGATACGGAACACGCAAAACTGATGAAAGAAGAGAATCACCCTCTATCTCCCTCTTTGAGTAAAGAGGGAGGACTAGTAAAAG
>CAYUYT010000177.1:0-2220 GCA_964449345.1 uncultured Spirochaetia bacterium
CCTGATTTGAAATGTAGTTACCTAGAGAATATACGATTAAACAGCTTCGCCCGTCCTTTGTTTTATACCTTTCAACGTTTTGTAAAACGTGCGGATGATGCCCTATTATTAAATCAACGCCGTGTTCAAGATAAGTACGGGTAAAATTTTTTTCATATCGTCTTGGCCTTATTTTATATTCAACTCCCCAGTGAACAGTCATTATCAGAAAGTCAACTTTTGTTTTCATCCGGCTTATATCCTGTTTTACAAGTTCGACTTTGCGTAAATCATTAACCCTGGGATATTTTTCGTTGCGTTTATTTCTATTTATGTTGAAAATGTTGGAGTAAGCAATAATACCGATTTTAAGTCCGTTTTTATTAATAATAATTCCCCGCCTTGCTTGTTTTTCGTTTTTACCCGCGCCCACGAATTTCATGCCGTATTTTTTTAGCGTATTAACCGTTTCAATAACGCCTTTACTGCCTTTGTCAAAGGAATGATTGTTGGCAAATGTTACTATGTTTATTCCGGAGTTAAGCATTGCCGGTATGATTTCCGGTTCGCAATTAAAATCAAAAGCTTTGCTTTTATAAGGATAAACAACGGGGAATTCCATATTAGCAATAACAGCGTCGTGTTTTTTAAAGATATATGCAGAGGGTTTGAACAAATAATCAAATCCCTTATTATTTATGGACTTTCCGTTTTTAACTATGTTGCGCGATTTTGCAGAAACTTTAACGGGAATGTGCATAACAATATCGCCAATTGCAGCAATTTTTACGTTGCTATGCCCGTTATTAGTTTTAGTTTGTGCAGAGAAATTATGTGCTATTATGAATAATGCTATAAAAAGTAGTATTGCTTTTTTCTTCATATTATTAAATTAAAATAAAGTTTTGTTATGGTCAATGTTTTATTAATAAGTTAATTAAAAAGGATTTTAAATACAGTGAAAGCATATTCGTCTTCAATTTTTGAAGTTAAAAATATGTTTTTAAAATTTTTAAGTTTGACTCCTGTTTGTTTTGCAAGCCGCGGTAAAATTGATTTTTGAAATATTTTTTTCAAATTGAGAAAAAAACTAATAGATGAACCGTCGTCAACGAGTTTTTTAAAATCAGGAGATTTTAATTTTTCCAAAAAATCCGTTCCTCTTAAAAGCAACATTCTTTTAATTAAATTGCTAATCATTGATTCGCTTGTAGAAAATAAAACGTAATTGTTAAATACTCCAATAAAAAATTTTGCTTTTTTATACGTTACTCTGTAAAATAAATACCCTCTTATTAGCGTTCTATTTGCCTTAGCTCCTTTGAAGTATTTTCCTATATCGGGTAATACGTTAATCATAACGTAATTCATTCCCCCGGGATTCCATGATTCCGTCCATAAAATCCAGCGAGTTTTTTTTATGGCTGTTTTATTAAAAATTAAAATCCTCGGGTCAAAGGAATATAATGCAAACCCGGTTTTGTGATATAAATAACGCACGAAACTTGATTTAAGACTAATGCCTGATATTTTATCAACTTTTTTATATAATTGTTCTAAATTGTTTTTAAAATCAGGGTAAATCCTAGAAATAAATTTTAAAATATGTTTAGTTTTAGTGTTCATGGTAAAGTAAATATACGGGTTAGGCGGTAAGTATGAATTTATATTCAAGCCAAAACCTCCTGTGCTACCCATATCCGTAAAAAGTTCCGCTTGTTTATGATTTTCATTTATTGAAGAATAAATCTGCAAGGAAACGGACTTACGCTTTATTAAGAATGAAAATGCATGGTTGGTAAAAGCGTTTAAGAAACTTGAGTTAAATTTTATTTTGCCGGATTTTCCCGTTATTAGTAGTAGAGTATTAACTATTTGCGCAAATATTTCCGAACGAATATAAACCGTTGCAAATGCATTTTTAAATTTTTTTTGTATTTTAGAATGGAATTTACTTGAAGCAAGAGTGTTTTTCTGTTTTAAATAATTAGCGGTTTTTACAATTAAGCCGAAATTATTAGAAAGGAGAAAATATCCGTTTTTTTTATATACTGCATATTTTGGAACATCTTGTACGGTTATTACGGTAATTTTTGCGCCGTTAATTGTTTCCGTATTAACTTTGCTTTTCTTTTTTGATTTTTTTTCAGCCATATTTTTTAAGAATGATAAAAAAACTTGATGGTCTTTTATTTTTAAAACCGAATAGAACGTTTGCGATATAAATAAATCGTTGAAAAC
>CAYUYT010000177.1:2230-7680 GCA_964449345.1 uncultured Spirochaetia bacterium
GAAGGCGAGTTAACGTCTATTCCGATTTTTTTCATACTTTCAACGTCAGTTATGTCAATCCCGATAAACTTAATAATTTCGTTTTTAAATTTCCGCATGAGTTTGTCCCAAGCTTTACCGTCTATAACGTTTTGCATGGCCATTTTCAATTTTTTCGTATAATTTTTTGAATTTATCTGAATATATGCCTGATAATCATTTATAACTAATGCAGGAATATCTGCATAGGCAAAACTAGCGAATGATAAAAAACTTATAATTAGAATAGCTTGCTTTACTTTTGATGTTTTCATTTTTTTACCTACTTAATTTAACACTTATTTTGAATTAACGTTGTAAAATATACAAAAAAGTAGCCAAGAGGTTTATAAAAATAAAGACCTGCATTTTTTTTACAGGCCTTTATATAAATATTTTTAATCCTAATTTGTAAGAAAAGCTTTTAACGCGTCACTTCTTGATGGATGTCTTAACCGCCTGATTGCTTTCTTTTCAATTTGGCGGATTCTCTCTTTTGTTAAGTTGAATTTTTTTCCGATTTCTTTAAGCGACATTGGTTCGTTACTTTCAAGCCCGTAACGATACTTTATTACTGTTTGCTCTTTTGCTGTTAGAGTTTCTAAGGCGATAAAAATGGCTTCTTTTAAAGAACCGTCTATTAATCTGTCTTCCGGTTCTTTAAAATTGGTATCTTTTAATATTTCGCTTAGAAAACGCTCTTTTTTATCAAACATAATAGGCGCGTCAAACGAAATGTATTCCCTCGATGCGTTTATTATATCATTTACGCTTCCTTCTTCAATGTCCAATGCCAAAGCAATTTCATCGCTGGATACATCGCCGCCCCGTGTCTGATCCTTTTCTTTTTTATACCTTTCAATTTGCATTAACTGGTTAGCACGGTTAAGTGGCAAACGTATTAAACGCGTTTTTTCGGATAAAGCTTTAAGTATAGATTGTTTAATCCACCACACTGCGTAAGAAATAAAATGGTATCCTTTTCTGTAATCGAATTTGTCTGATGCAGTAATTAACCCCATATTTCCTTCGTTGATTAAATCAATTAGAGGCAATCCCCTTTTTTGATATTTTTTTGCAATATTTACAACGAAACGCAAATTGGCTTTTATAAGTTTTTCTCTGGCTTCTTGATTATTGTTAAAAGCGCGTTTTGCCAGATATTCTTCTTCTTCTCGTGTTAAAAGTTTAACCCTGTCGATTTCCATTAAATATTGCGCAAGAGGCCCTTCATAAACAATGTCTTTTATTCTATTTTTGACTTTAACATTAGTTTTAGGTGCATCCTGCTTTTTAATTTTTGTTTGATTCAGCATATTTTTTATTCCTCTCTAAATAAAGAAATATTATTAATTTTGACTTTTAAGGTTACACAACTATTAGTAGTTTTTATATCATTTTAAATTGTCGATTAAATTATAAATATTTACGATATAATAAATAAAAAAGATTTGTTTTGCGGTTGTATTATCCCCTCCTTAAAAAAATGTGCTGTTTTACAAAATAAAAACTTTTGTCATGTAATATAATGCAATTTATAAATATAAAAGTTCTTTGTTGTGTCATAATGACAGCATTAACTATGTTTTAGTATATTTTAGTCAAGAATGCAACTTTTTTTTTATAAAAATCAAAAAAAAATTTTTTTATTTAAATATTTAGTTATAGAATTTAAAAAACCTATAAAAATTAGCTTTTTCGATTTTTATTATCACTATAAATCGAATTTTAGTTTTCATTTTATATTTCATAACTGCGTAAAGAATCGTAAAAACGTACTCAATCCGTACACGAGTTTTAGAATTTTCAACTCAAGTTTGAAATTTGGTAAATTTATCATTAGGGAGATATTGGCCATTGCCGCCTATGTAACTGACAATATTATTTATATAGAACCAAATTAATCAATAATTTATTCATTTCGAAATTCACGTTATTAGTAAAATTAAAAATATTTCTAGAATATACTTGACACTAACGTATTATTTTGATTTTATTAGTTTTACTGTTATTAAGTTGGATAACGCTAAATGGATACATATTTAAAAATTGCTATTAAAGCAGCAAAACAAGCGGGTAAAGTTATTAAAAAGGGCTTTTACTGTAAAAAACGCGTTGAGAAAAAAGGAAAAGTTAATTTATTAACAAAGTATGATAAACAATGTGAAAAAATTATAACGCAAATAATTAAAGAAAAATTTCCGAAACATAAAATTCTTGCAGAAGAGGGTTCATTTTCTGATGAATCAGGGGGATACAGGTGGATAATTGATCCGTTAGATGGTACAACGAATTTTGTGCACTCTATTCCCTTTGTCGCAGTATCCATTGCCCTGGAAAAAGACGGTGAAATTATTCTAGGCGTTGTTTATAATCCCATATTAAATGAATTATTTACCGCGATTAAAAATAGAGGGGCATATTTCAATAAAAAAGTACGTTTAAAGGTAAGTAAAGTTGATAGTATGATAAATGCTTTAGTTGCTACGGGTTTCCCTTATGAACGTTTTGACAAGGCAAAGAAATTAGCCATGATTGTAGAAAGCGTTTGTTCTCAGGCAAAAGGGCTTAGGCGTACCGGCTCGGCTTCTATGGATTTATGTTACGTTGCTTCTTCCCGTTTTCATGTATATTTTGAAGAGGATTTAAAACCCTGGGATATTGCAGCGGGTATAATTATAGTTAAAGAAGCCGGAGGCCTTGTTTTTGATTATTCAGGCGGGGAAGTAGATTTTAACGTTTGTAATATCGTTGCTTGCGGGCCTGCCTTAAAAAAAACGTTGCTTGAATTGTTGCAGAGTTTTAATTAGAATTTTATTGATATGCTAATTTTAAATTCTTCTTGACTTTTTTTAGGTTAAAGATAAAAATATATCCGATAATAAAAAAAAAGAAAGTTGTTATCACAGATGAGTATAACAGTTACAGAAAACAAAAATATACCCGTTAAAGCCGGTGGTATAATATTTATTCAAGGTTCGCCTTGTAATTCTATTAATTTTTTAATGGAAGGCGAAATTGAGATTTTAACTACTTCGGATAAAGAGCTGGCAGAAATGCAGGAGCAAGAAATTATAGACCGTAGCCAGAGGGTATGTACTTTACAGGAAAATACGTTTTTCGGAGTTGATTCCGTATTAACCGGCCAGGATTATAATTATTCAATACGGGCAACGAAGGATTCCACAATAAGTGTATATCCAACGGAAAAATTAAGCATAAATGCTTTAATTCAGAATAAATTAAACTACGCGTTTTTAATGGCACGTTCCCTAGTGAAACTTCAGCAAAAAAGCATGAGAAAGATTAAAACTTTAGACGTGTTTATTCGTGATATACAACGCATTCAGGATACTTTAGGCCTTTTATTCATGCGTCTTTCAAAAAGTTACACATTAAAATCACAAGGAAAATTATCATCTTATGCTCATGAATTGTGGGAAACGTTTAAAGCGAATAATGGTGAATTACCCGCTCCGTTGAGTTTGAAAATAGTAAAACAATCTTACGAAAAAGTTCTTGACAAAAATTACGGTTTTGAGACTAATCTTGAAAATCAAAAAGTAAATTTTCTTTATAAATTTTTTTCATCGCCTACTGATTTACAAATGAAATTTTTTCAGCACGACCCATTTATTCTTAAATACCTCGCTATTGAATTGGGCGGAGAAATTAGCAATATTATGGGAGATATTGAAAGAGCTTATCAATCTTTTAAACAGGAATTTACTCATTTTGCGGATGAAAAAAATAACTGGCTTTTAGAGTTTTCAAAACTTTTTGAAGCCGTACGCGAAAGAAAAGTAGAAGCGGATGAGAAATTAATACGTGAGATTTTGAATTATCTTATTAATTTAACCACAAATGTGAATAATAAATTTTATAAAGAATTTAACTTTAACCTTGAGCCGTCTGAAAAAGTTATTGCAACGGTGCGAGCGAAACTTGAAGCAAAAAAAGGAGAAACGGTCGAGGTTGTGGAAGATTTCGGCGATGTGCCTGAAGAATTAGAAGATTCATTAACGAAAATATTAGATTATACTGATGTTGAAGAAGATTTTAGAAAAAAGGTTATTAAAAATGTTTCGGATTTTAGGCGAGTTGAAGATAAAGGGTCTGATGATTCCGATATAAGAAAATTACGCCGGACAGTTACGGATTTATACTGGAAATTATATGAAATTGTATATCTTAAAACTTACAAGAGCGGTGATATGATACCCGCTGTTGAATTATTTATAAATTTCGGAATACTGGATGATAAACTTCTAAAAAATCATCACCTTATTGAAATTTATAAAGAAAAAGATACGTATAGCAGCAAATATCCCATATTTTATACGAAACAGTGGCTTGATAAAGTTTTCGATAAAAAAGAAGACCCTAGCATTAGCGAATTAGGTCAGAGTTTTTATGAAGTTTTAAGGGACGAACACAGGGATAAACTTCAGGGACGTAAATTAACCGATGTTCCCGAAGAATTAAACTCAGGCGAGGACAGGGTTATATTTGAATTAAAAAATATGCTCAGATCAACGGTGAAAATTACTACAGGACAGCCGAGAACCGCTCAACCCATATTAACTTCGGATAACTTTTGGCGCGATGTTAAAGATATGCGCGTAACCAGACAGCGCCTTGAAAAAACAATTGATGAAGTATTAGAGCGCGATTTTAGCGTTTTTCATAGACAGATATTATATAAAAACCCAGAGAGAAACATTTATAAAGAATTTGTAATGAAAAAGGTTGTACCTAATTTTATAATTGTTCCATCAGCCGGCACCAATATAATGATGTATCAGGAATTAGACGGTAAAAATAAATCAAGCAGGGGCCGTTTTGCAATACCGGCTTTTGCAAATGCGCCTGATAATACTTCGCAATACGATGACTTGTTCTTGCTGTTATTGAAAGCGTGTGCGGTTTTCCGCTGGGAATTGCTAAGATCCCTATTAGGTCATGCTTGGACAGACCCCACAGAATCCTCCTTAACATCTGATTACATGGATTACATACAGTTTTATAAGAAAAACGCAAAACTTTCTCCTGAGGCAAAAGAAAAAGTTAAAACCGAGTTTAAACGTTTTCGTACTGATAGGGATAAATACGTTCATGATTATATGCAGTGGATAATTAACGAATTCGACGGCCAGATGAAATTAAACGTTGTTGTTAGGGAAATATTTTTCAAACACGTTCCGTTTAAAAAAGAGTATAGAGAGAAACTTGGTAAATCTCCACGTTATCAGGATATTTTTACACGTATGACAAATATAAAACGCCGTGACTTGAAGAAAATGGATAATAAATATTTTAAATACACAAAGGACGGGCAGCCGTTGCCTGAGGAATTGCAAAACAATATGGATTTTTATAAATTTTAGTCTTTTGATTTTTCTTCTTTATGTTAACGTTAAATTGCATATATT
>CAYUYT010000178.1:0-7629 GCA_964449345.1 uncultured Spirochaetia bacterium
TTTTATTGAAATAAAAAATAAATCGAATTTCACGTAATTATTTTTAAAAAAAGTACCAATTTTTAATGTAGCGGTATATAAATTACCTACTACTGCAAAAAAATAGGAGTATTGGTAAAAATTTTGGTAAAAGATTTCATCATCTTTTATAACTTTATTTAAAAAGGATTTATATAAAATACAGGTATTTGTTTTAGATTAAAATTATTAAAAAAAAATGTTTTTTTTTTGATTTACGTTTTCAAATCTGATATAATTTCTTGACATGAAGAAAAAAAGTGAAACAAAAATCATACGCGTTGTAGAGGATTACATAAATCAGGAAAATTTTGACTATGAAGTACAAGAAGAGTATATAAGAACGGGTGTTGAGTTTTTATCCGGTACTTACTCGGATATAATCATACATCCCTTAATCGAAAACAAAGTTATCCGTTTTATTGCTCTTAATTTTCTTGATGAACCAGAAGATTTACGCCCGGAATTTCTTGAAGCTTTATTAAAAATCAATTTTGACACATTGCTTGGGAATTTTTGCCGCGACCTTGACGGAAAAACGTATTTAACCGTTGATTTTCCTATAAAAGAAAAAGCAATAACCAAAGAACAATTTAAGCTTTGCCTTTATTCAATAATAATCATCTTAGAAAAATACGTACCTATATTAAACCAAATTATTCAAACAAATATTCCGCTAAGAGAAGTTTTCTTCTCAATCGAGGGCGAGGCCGAATGATACAGGTTAACGCTTGTAATCTGTGTAATTCAAATAACGTAAAACACTTATACCATATTACAAATAGCAAACCGGAATTTAACGTTTCAAAATGCCAAAACTGCGGGCTTATATTTCAAAATCCACGTTTTTCAGATACTCAAATCAGCGATTTTTATAAAGAAGAATATTACACGGGCAAAACGGATTATACATACGTAGACGAACGCGTTAACTTTAAACACTCTGCCTATGTGTGGGATAAAAGAATAAAAACGCTTTTAAAATATTTAAAAACGGATAAAAATCAGGCAATGCGTTTTTTAGATATAGGGTGCTCTTTCGGCGGGTTTCTAAAAAGAGCGCAAAATTCCGGTTTTAAAACCTACGGTATTGATATTTCTGATTATTCAACGGCTTACGCAAGAGACGAACTAGGGCTTAAAAACGTTGTGTGCGGTGAGTTTTCTGCGGGTATGTATGAAGAGAACTTTTTTGACATTGTAACCATGGTTGAAGTTATTGAACACGTTAAAAATCCTAAAAAAATAATAGATGGCATTTATAAAGTTTTAAAACCCGGCGGGATTGCATTAATTCAAACGGCTAATATGGACGGCAGGCAGGCAAAAAAAGCAGGCAAGGATTATCATTATTTTCTGCCCGGGCATTTGTTTTATTTTTCTAAAAAAACGCTTTGCAAATATTTAAAAGATTCAGGTTTTAGTGGTTACAAAGTTTTTCACGGTGTTGATTTCGGATTAATTCCAAAACTAAAAAAAAGTGCGGGCAGTTTTAATAAATGGCATGAATATTTTAAATGGTTAAAAATATCTTTTTACCACGCTAAAAGCGCGATCCATTTTAAAAATTTTGCCCTAACCAGCAGCATGGTTGTTTATGGATTTAAATAGTTTTTCAATTATACCGGCCGGACTTGAACAAAAACAAGAACTCACAAAAGCATTTCAGAATTATTCCGCCGAACTCGACAGTGCAAGCCCTCTTCGGGGCATACATGCTAAAAAATTTATTGAAATCGTACTAAAAAACGAAAAGCGCAAAATATTCTGGTTGATTCAAAACGGAAAAAAAGCCGGTTTTGCCGTTGTTTCTATGGAACGTTCATGGCCTGATACTGAAAATTTTAAAGCCAAAATCAACGAATTTTACATCTTTCCCGAACACAGAAAAAAGGGCGCAGGACAATCTTTTTTTACTTTACTCAAATCCCATTTCAATGAAAATATATGTATAAACATTGAAATTGAGGTATTATACAAAAACGAAAAAGCATTATCTTTTTGGAAAAAAATGGGATTTGAAACGAAAAAAATCATTATGCGCACCGAAATCTAATCCTTCTGCAAAACGTATTAATTCCTGTGGATTTTTTGAGCGTTACTTTACTCTGCTTAAAAATTTACGTAAATTGAATAAACTAAGTAAAAACGGAGAAACTATTATGTCTATGACAATAACGGAGAAAATACTTGCCGCACACGCAAATAAAGATTTTGTAGAACCCGGCGAATTAATTAACTGTAAAGTTGATTTGTGTCTGGGCAACGATATAACCGCACCCATTGCAATAAAGGAATTTGAAAATATAGGAGCAAAACACGTTTTTGATAAAGAAAGAATTGCTCTTGTTCCTGACCATTTTACACCGAACAAAGATATTCAAAGTGCTGAACAGGTTAAAATATTAAGGGAATTTGCTAATAAACACGGTATAACGAATTATTTTAAAATCGGTAAAATGGGTGTTGAACACGCTTTATTGCCGGAGCAGGGTTTAACTTTACCCGGTGACGTAATAATCGGTGCTGACAGCCATACTTGTACTTACGGCGCACTTGGGGCTTTTTCAACGGGGGTGGGGTCAACCGACCTTGCAGCTGCAATGGCTACGGGGGAAGTTTGGTTTAAGGTTCCGGAAAGCATTAAGTTTACTTTCAAGGGAAAACTTAACAAATGGGTTAAAGGCAAAGATTTAATACTTTATACAATAAGGCAAATAAGCGTTTCAGGCGCTTTATATAAATCAATGGAATTTCACGGAGATACTATCGAAGATTTGTCTCTTGAAGGCAGGCTTACAATGGCAAATATGGCTATTGAAGCGGGCGGTAAAAACGGAATTTTCCACGTTGATGATAAAGTTCTTGAATACATTAAAAAACGTGCAAAACGTGACTGGAAAATTTTTAAATCCGATAAAAACGCTAATTACTCGGAAGAATTCGAGTGGGATGCAGCAAAAATTCAACCGCAAATTGCTCTACCTCCTTTGCCGGATAAGGGCGTTGACGTTACCGAATGTACGGATATTGAAATTGACCAGGTTGTAATCGGTTCATGCACAAACGGCAGAATTGAAGACATGAGGGAAGCAGCAGAAATACTTAAAGGAAACAAAGTCAACGCAAATGTACGCTGTATTATTATCCCTGCAACACAGGAAGTCTACAAGCAATGTATGTCTGAAGGCCTTGCGGATATTTTCGTTGATGCAGAAGCGGCTTTATCTACACCGACCTGCGGGCCTTGTTTAGGCGGGCACATGGGAATTCTTGCAAAAGGCGAAAAAGCCGTTGCAACGACAAACCGTAATTTCGTAGGCAGGATGGGACATCCTGAATCAGAGGTGTATTTGTCAAACCCTGCGGTTGCAGCCGCGAGTGCAATTAAAGGGCGCATTGCACATCCTGAAGAAGTTATATAAAATCGCATTTTTTAACTTAGAATAAGGATTATTTATGAACGTTGCTTTTATCGGGGGGCGTGCTTCTGGAAAATCAAAAGTTTCGCGCCGTTTATTTTACGTTACTAAAAAGCCGTTGTTTCAGCTTGATGAGTTGATAGTATATGAACAAGGCGGAATGTGTATTCCTGAAATCGTAGATAAGCACGGCTGGAATTATTTTCGTGATGTTGAATATAAAGTCGTTGAAAAAGTATCAAGCCTAGACAACGTTATTCTTGATTGCGGCGGCGGAGTAATTGTTGACCTTGATGAAAACGGAAACGAAATTTATTCACAACGAAAAATTTCCGCATTGAAAAGCAACGCTTTTATTATCTGGCTTAAACTCGATGTATCTTTAGTAGCGCAAAAAATAGAAAACGATTCTGAACGCCCGAAATTATCAGACACAAAATCGTTTTATGAAATTATGGAAAGGCGTCTTCCTTTTTATGAACGCGCTTGCGATATGGAATTCGATATGAGAGGGCATACAAAGAAAAGCGCAGCTGGGGAAATCTTAAATTTTTTAAAGAAAAAAGGTATTTGGTAGCAATTTTTTAAAAGATATGATAAAATTTTTTATTATTTGATAAAGGATATAATATGAAAAAAGCATTAATTATTTTAAATTCTCTTTTATTAGTTTTTGTGGTTTTTTCTTGTAAAAAGGGCCAGGACTTAAAAGGCATTTATCAGCGAACAACAAAATTTCCTAATAAAGTCGTTATGACTGAAACAATGAAACTTTCTGAAAACGGAAAATATGAGGAAATAGAGCTTACAACGGGTCCTGATATAAAAACCAAACCCATGCATAAACATGGAAAATGGGAAAAAGATGGTGATTTTCTCGTTCTTACTTTAGAAAAAATCATTCAAAAATGGAAAATATTAAAATTTACAGACAAAGCCCTTGCTTTAAAACTATGGGAATCAAAAGATAAACAAGGCGGTTATCTCGTTAAAGACGGTATTTCCGTTGTTACGGGAGATAAAGAAAAAACAAAGGTTTTTTCAAAAAAACAATAGCTTTATTAAAAAAACAATTAAATAATATTACTGGTTTTGTAATACCGAAGACATTTTTTAAATATTTGTTGAAACTTTGCACATAAGCTTTTTTACACATTTAACGTGAAATACTAAACTAATTATACCTTTTAGCTTTAAACTATAGAATCTATCTTGAAAAAATCATAAAGATAAATACCGGTAGGGAAAGTAGCTTTACGTTCTTTACGAAAAAATATTTTTACTAAAAATAAATACTTAATGGTATTATTGGATATTAAGGTAAAATGCTATAAAAAAGAGAAGAAAATTATCAGCAGAAAAAAAATTCAATGCAGTAAAACGCGTTTTAGCCGCCGCCAAAAAAGTGGACTAGGTTGAACCTGAATCACTGGCCTAGTTTGACCGGAATATGCAAAATTTTTAACGAGTTGTTTTAGACCCTTTAAATAAAAATTTTATTGCTTCACACATATTTTTTTCAGCATCTATTGAATTTACCCCGTTGCTACACAACCCGGTAAATCAGAAACGTATGCGCTATATCCAGTTTTTGTTTTATTAAAAAATTAAGTACAAAATTGATTTAAAATTTTAACGCTTTAATCGTGAGCGCGCAAAAAAATACGCACCCACAAATTCTTTATAACGAATAAAAAAACAGCGCCTTTTCCCAGTCTTTAAAATCATTGTATTAAAAGACTTCAGCTGAAGGAAATCAGCTATTAATTTACGTTGTAAGTTTCTCTTTCGTTATATTCTTCCTGTTTCCCCGTATTCCATTGCTGAACCGGCCTAAAAAAACCAACAACACGTGAGTAAACCTCGGTCTTTGCATCGCATTTTCTAGTCATATCCCCTCTCCTAAAAATATTAAAGTTGTTTTGTCAAAAAAAATAACCCCAAAAGAAATGCTAAATAATAACTTAAAGTAAGGAAAGTTCTTCTTCCCCTCCCCGAATGTTCAGGCAATTATTAATAACTAATATACTCTATAGCACTAATAATTGCAAGAAATTTTATGCGCTACGCTTATTTTTTTTATCTCCTTTTTCAGCCTCTAAAATAATGTATTCCTGGGCATGGGATTCGGGTTCTTGGTCCGATTCATGCGTATAAGGGCAGAAAAAGTGCTCCCCTGAAATATATCCGTGTACAGGACAAATCGTAAACGTCGGAGTTATTGTATAATAAGGCAAATGAAATTGTTCTGCTATTTTTCTAACAAGCATTTTGCAAACTTCAGGATCATCAATATTTTCACCGAGGAAACCGTGAAATACCGTTCCGCCTGTGTATTTACTCTGGAGTTCATCCTGATGTGTTAGAGCTTCATAAATATCCGGTGTATATCCAACGGGTAAATGCGTTGAATTTGTGTAATACGGCTCTTGCCCGCCGGACTGAACCATATTAGGATACTTTTCTTTGTCTTTTTTGGCAAATCTATATGAAACGCCTTCTGCTGGCGTTGCTTCGAGATTATATAAATGTTCCGTTTCATGTTGATATTCAAGAATAATATCGTTCATAAAATCCATAACTTTTAAAGCAAATTTTTTACCTTTTTTTGATGAAATTGGCTCTGATAAAAAGTTTTCACAGGCTTCGTTCATTCCGTTTAAACCGATTGTAGAAAAATGGTTAGCCCAGTATGTTCCGAATTTTTGCTTTATGCTTGATAGGTAATATTTTGAATACGGATATAAATCGTTTTCCGTTAACCTTTCAAGAACTTTTCTTTTTATTTCAAGGGATTCCCTTGCTTTGCTCATTAAAGTTTTAATGTGAGCGAAAAACTCTTCTTCGGTTTTGGATATATAGCCAATCCTTGGCATATTAATCGTTACAACGCCAATAGAGCCGGTTAAAGGGTTAGCGCCGAATAAACCACCGCCGCGTTTTCTTAATTCCCTGTTATCAAGGCGTAGACGGCAACACATACTCCTTGCGTCTTCGGGTTTCATATCAGAATTAATAAAGTTTGAAAAATACGGTATTCCGTATTTTGCTGTCATTTCCCAAATAGGTTTAAATTCAGGGTTTTCCCAGTCAAAATCTTTTGTAATGTTATACGTTGGAATGGGAAAAGAAAAAATTCTTGATTTTGCATCGCCTTCCATCATGACTTCACAGAAAGCCCGGTTAATTAAGTTCATTTCATGCTGAAAATCACCGTAAGTTGAGTTTTTAACTTCACCGCCAATTATAACGGCTTCGTCTTTTAACGTTGGTGACGGGTTTAAATCCATAGTTATATTTGTAAAAGGCGTTTGAAATCCTACTCTAGTAGGAACGTTCATATTAAAAATGAATTCCTGCATACATTGTTTAACTTCATTGTATGATAGTTTATCATAATGCACAAACGGAGCAAGCAACGTATCAAAATTAGCAACAGCCTGAGCCCCCGCAGCTTCGCCCTGCAAAGTATAAAAGAAATTAACAAGCTGCCCTAAAGCCGTTCTAAAATGTTTAGGCGGTTTTGATTCAACTTTTCCGTAAACCCCGCCAAAACCTTTAATTAACAAATCTTTCAAATCCCAGCCGCAGCAATATACTGATAATTGGCCTAAATCGTGAATATGATAATCCCCGTTAGTATGCGTTTCTCTTATAAATGACGGATAAATTTTATTAAGCCAGTAGTGAGAAGTCATAATTGATGAAATATGCTGATTTAAACCTTGTAGAGAATACCCCATATTAGCGTTTTCATTAACGCGCCAGTCATTTTTCCCGATATACTCGTCAACCATATTCACGGCTTCGCTTAAAAGATCTTTAGTATCTCTTAATTGAGCGTGTTGTTCCCTGTATAAAATATACGCTTTAGCTACTTTAGCGTGCCCGTTTTCAATAAGCATTTTTTCAACGAGGTCTTGAACATTTTCTACCGTGGGAACGTCTTTTTTAAAAATGGTTTCAAGTATGTCACAAACTTGTTTGGTTATAAAGTTAGTTTGTTTTTTGTCAGAGCCCCCTACGGCTTCAACCGCACGGTAAATCGCCTCTGCAATTTTTTTCTCTTCAAATTTAACTAACCTGCCATCCCTTTTTCGGATGTATTGTATTTTTGACATAACAATATCCTAATAAAACGTATTTTGCCTGAATCAAATAAACTTATGGGGGTTATTTTTTTTTGACC
>CAYUYT010000179.1:0-7578 GCA_964449345.1 uncultured Spirochaetia bacterium
AAAAAAAAAAAAAAAAAAAAAAGAGCTACAATTCCATATATATAAAGACATATACTAGTTAATAAATTACAATTAACAAAGAATTAGACTAAAAGTATTAACCAAAATAAACCTTATAATTATTTTATTTATTATCCCGTTGTTAAGTGTTAATTAAAGCTAAAATCAGTATATTTAATTAAGGAAATAAAATTTATTATGGAAATATTAACCGGAAATTGAGTATAATATATATTGAGGTGAAAAAATGAGCGATTTCGGTAACAAAGAGTTAAACGATTTTTTTAGCAACTTAGACCATCATGAAAAACAAGCATTCCTTCATTCCGTTGAAAAACACGGACATGATGAAATTTACAACGAAAAAGATATTAAAGACGTTATTAATAAATCAATCAAATCTACTGAACGTCAAAAAATGGGATGCAGATTATTAAAATATAATACGCGCAAAAGCGAAGTTAAAAAGTTCATTGATAAAAACAGGCAATATCTTGAAAAGTCCCTTAATTTTGCCCAAGACGAAAGGCAGACACTCAATTCCATTGCAGAAAACGCACAGAATAATAAATACCCCAAAGATTACTTTCTCTTTGCTTTTGTGATTATTGATGATAAATTTTTAGACGAAAAAAAAATTACGCTAAATGATGCTGTTGACAGTAAAATGCTTTATGCTTTAGGCGTTGCTGATGAAGAATACATTGAAGATGAATCTCAACGTAACACGTTGTACTTAATTTTTCAATTTTTAAAGGAATACAGTTTTCAAGTTTATAATATGCAGTCCATACCTAAAATGGAAGAATTTAACGAAATGTTAGCCGGTCTTGCAAGTGTTATTTCATTCACCTGTGTTGATGATGCGCCGGATTATTCGTCAACGTCTTTACACATTAACGCTGTGTTTGATTCCGTTGATTTTAATAAAAAGTTTGCGTTATACGTTAGTGATGAAGATATAAAAACGAAAAACTTTAAAACGGCTTATGATTTTTATTTCCATAACAAAGCAGGGCAAATTATAAAACAAAAAGGAATAAAACAAAAACCCTCAGAGCAAGAAAGCAATAATTTCATCCCCAAAGAAAGCCGTTATGAACGGAAAAAACGGCTTAAACAGGAAGCAAACGATGATGCCCTTTCCATGAAATTTAAACATATGCGCAAGGACGATACGGTTTAATCCGCTTTTTTTATAATCACTTGATACTTATCATAGTTAAGCACGGAAAAATTAAGGTCTTTTATATTAATATGTTATACTAATTAGCGTTAAAATATGAAAATTTAATTTATTTTAATTTCTTTAATTTTGATAAAGCAGGCTTGAAAAAAGGCAAATCCCCCTCCAACGTAAAGGGGGACTTGAAGAGAAGAGAAGAGAAGAGAAGAGAAGAAAAAAAACCTGCCCGAATTTTTACTAGTCCTCCCTCTTTACTCAAAGAGGGAGATAGAGGGTGATTCACTTCCCCCGCTATTTGCAATAAAAAGCCGGGGGATTTCTTATCTTTTAGATGTTTCGCGTGTTCCGTGATTAATTTTACTATTCTAGCAAATTTTTGTAGAATACCAAATCATTAATCAATAAAATTGGATTGATTTTCTTCAACTATTGAAAATTCGCAAATTATTTGTTAACATTATACGGACGGATTTTAATATGGAAAAAACAAAATTAAAAATATTTTCTGTAATAATTATAATATCAATTTCACTTAGCGTTGTTAATTGCAGCAAAAAGAAGAAAAAAAAGTTATACGGTTTCGTTACTATTAACGGCCTTAATCTAAGAAATAATGCCAGAGGCAAAATTATCGGTAAACTTAGAATCGGCGAAAAAGTCGTTGTCATGGCAAGAACGCAAGAAAAACACGTTGTTAATAAAATGAAAGATTACTGGTATAAAATTGCAACCCCTAAGGGAAAAATCGGCTGGGTTTTTGCCGGATATATTCAGCTTGAAGGTGAAAAACAAAGGCAGAAAAAACTCGTCATGCAAAAACGAGGCAATCCCCAAGATTTTAATCACTATCTCTACATTGCTAACGAAAAATCAAATAACATCGGAATCTATAAAATTACAGACACTGGCAAACTAAAATTTATCAGTAACCAAAAAGCTATTAAAAAACCCGTTAGCGTTACTTCTCATCCTTTCCTTAATTACATCTACGTTTTAGAATTCACGCGCATAATAACGTATAAAATCAGGCAAAACGGCAGTCTTGAACCAATCGGAACGTTAAAAATAGGCACGGGCGGGAAAGTAATTAAAACGCATCCTAACGGGAAATTCGTTTACGCGAGTATGGCAAACCCTATGATTAATATCGGTATGTACAAAGTCATGGCGGACGGCAGGTTAAAAGGAATGGGCGATGTGTTTACTTTCAAAAAGCCGACGGATTTTGACATTACACAAGACGGAAGGTTTGCATATTTTTACGACAGAAAGAAAAAAAATCAAATATTAAAATTCAGCGTTGCTATTAACGGAAAGCTTAATCAGGCAGGTGAAACAAATATTAACCCCGGCAAATATAGTGGAGTAGTTGCTCTTTCTCCGGCGGGTAAAATGCTCGTTGTTTCTAATGTACCTGCAAAATCTCTCGTTGTTTATAAAGTTATGCCGGATGGCGGGCTTGATAAGGAAACGGTAATCAAAAATGCAGGCAATGCCGGTGATTTACTTTTCAATGAAAAAGGAACGCGTTTATACGTTACGGACAAATTATCCGGTAACATTAATATTTATTCAATAAAAGACAACGCGTTAACTAAAATCAAATCAATCAAAACGGGAAAAATGCCCGAAGAAATGGTAATGCACCAATCGGGTAAATATTTATTCGTTGCTGATAAACGCGCTAACAAAACCTTTGTTTATAAAATAACGGATTCCGGGCTTGAAAAAACGCAGGAAATTGCAACGGGTTTAACACCAGAAGCTCTTTGCATAGGCCGTGTAAAAAAAATCAAGGCAAAATAAGCGTTTATGAAAATAACTAAAGATATTTATAAAACCGCTGTTAAATACGCTTTATTTGCCGGAATTGCTATTGCTGTTAATTTAGGAACGCAATTTGTTTTACTTCAGGTTTACTCAGGCAAATATTCAATTTACCTTGCAATTTTAGGCGGAACGGGAACGGGATTAATCGTTAAATACGTTCTTGATAAAAAGTACATTTTTTACTATTCCACGAAAAACGTTAAACACGATTTTTATAAGTTCGTTATGTACGCTTTTATGGGTATAGTAACAACGGCGGTTTTCTGGGGTACCGAGCTTTTGTTTCACTTTCTTTTTAAGTTTAAAAGCGCAAAGTATATCGGGGGTTTTTTAGGCCTTTTCATCGGATATACAACGAAGTATTTTCTTGATAAAAAATTCGTTTTCATTGATAAAAAAGCAGAGGAATAACGCGTTTATTGAGGGAGAAAATGTTTAACAGTGAATACATTGAGCAATCCGCAGTAATACCCTACCGTATCCAAAAAGACAAACCAGAAATACTTTTAATTACGTCACGAAAAGGCAAACGCTGGGTGATTCCCAAAGGCATAATCGAGCCGGACATGACTCCACCTGAATCAGCATACGAGGAAGCTAAAGAGGAAGCCGGCGCTTACGGAATAGTTTATGAAGATCTACTCGGAACGTATAAATACGATAAATGGGGTGGTACTTGCCGCGTTAAAGTTTATCTTATGCACGTTGACGAATTACGCGATGCATGGCTTGAAGATTACAGAAAACGGGAATGGGTAGACGTAAAAACCGCGGCAAAACGCGTTAGAGAAAAAAAACTAAAAAAAATTATTTTGAATGTTCCTGATTTAATAAAAAATTAATTTTTTCTTTCTCTCTAATTAAACAATTGATATTCATATTAAAAAAGATATAATTAATCAATTTTAGTGAGGTTGGATTTTTGAATAGAAAAATTATTTTATTAACAATCATTCCGGTTTTTTTAATATTTTCACGTTGTAAAAATGATTATGAAAAAGCAAAAGCCGGGGATAAAAATCTTGAGTATGCAAATTTAAGCGATAAAGATTTAAGCGGAGTAAGATTTTACAAAACCAACTTAACCCTTGCAAATCTTGAGGGCGCTACCCTCGTTATGGCTAATTTCCACAGTGCAAATATGCGCGGGGTTAATCTCCACCAGGCTAACCTTGAACGTGCAAGTTTTCATACTGTAAATTTTTCACCCGCAAAATTATCAGGCGGGAAAGAAGCACGGGAAAAGAACGCTAATTTCAGTAAATCAAATTTAACTAGAACGAAATTTTATAATTGTATTTTTAACAAAGCTGACTTTACCGAAGCGAAAATGTATAACGCAAATTTACGCGAGGCTATTTTAACAGGAGCGAATTTTGAATATGCTAATCTTGAAAGAGCAAATCTATCAGGGGCTAAATTAAAAAACGCAAGTTTTAAAAATGCCAATTTGAAAAGAGCATCCTTATATAATTCAGACAGCGCTTATGCAAATTTCAATAATGCTGATTTAATTAAATCTTCTTTATACAAATCAATTTTAAAAAACGCATCGTTCGTAAACGCAAAGCTAAATAAAAGTGATTTATACGAAGCTAATATAAAACTCGCTGATTTTTCTAAAGCGGATTTAACGAAATCAAAATTATATAATACTGACGCATATAAAGCAAATTTTACAGAAAGTTTACTAAGGGATTCTAATTTCAGAGATTCAAACCTTGAATCGGCAATTTTTAAAAATGCTAATTTATTCGGTGTTGACTTTAGAGAAGCGAACTTAAAAAAAGCTAATTTTCAAAATGCTAATTTAGAGACAGCGTATTTATATGAAACGGATTTAACCGAAACGGATTTAACAAACGCTAACTTAAAAGATGCAAATTTCCGTAAAGCGTATTTTAAAGATACTAAACTTAAAAATGCTGATTTATCAGGCGCAAAGATAAATGTACGCTGGAAAGATTTAATAAGCAAAGCCGGTGTAAAAAACTTTCACAAAATCAGATGGGTTAACTACTGATTAGAAACGTTACTTTAATTCTCTTTTACGGGAATGGTTAAAGTAAACTCGCTGCCTTTTCCCGGCTCGCTTTTTACGTTGATTTTGCCACCAAGTGCATCGGTAAATTTTTTACATAAAGACAAACCGATGCCTACCCCTTCATGTTTTCTCACTAAAGACATATCCAACTGGGTAAATATATCGAAAATTTCATCCTGCTTATCTTTATCTATTCCAACCCCGGTATCGGAAACTTTAAAAATATAATTGCCGTCATTCTTATTAAGCGTTACATCTACATTGCCGTTTTCAGTAAATTTAACTGCATTTCCGATTAGATTAAAAAGTATTTGCTGAATTCTTAGCGGGTCGGAAAACATTGAACTTTGGCAATGAATTTCATAATTGAAATTAATATTTTTTTCTTCGATTCTGACTTTAAGCAAGGTGTAAATACCTTTAATAACGGCTTCAATATCAAAATCGGAATTATTAATCTCCGGTTCACTCCCCGAATGTATTACGGATAACTCCAGCAAATTCGTTAACAAATCATTAAGCCGGTGAGCAGATTCATTTATATACCTTGTATTCTCTTTTTGGTCAGCCGATAAAGTTTCATCATCAAGCATTAAATCACTAAAACCTACCATAGAGGAAAGGGGCGTGCGGATTTCATGGGACATAATTGTAATGAGTTCTTCTTTGAGTTTATTAGCCTTTTCCGCTTCAACCAATGCTTTTTCAAGAGAACGGATTAAAGCGTCTCTTTCCTTCTGCGTTTTCTTTATCTCCGTGATGTCAAATAAAGCCCCGCGCAAACCCGTTACTTTGCCGTTTTCAATAATGGCAGCAGAATATGCAGATGCAAAAAACGTTGAACCGTCCTTTTTTTTAATTAAATATTCAATTCCCAGTGCTTTAACATTTCCGGCTAAAACTTTTTTAATATATTTTTTTGCTTTTTCAATATAATCTTTATGAATAATTTCACTTATATATATTCCGTTTTCAACGTCTTTAATATCATACCCCGTTTTTTTCATGGCATATTGATTAGCAAATATAAGTTTACTGTTAATATCCGCTTCATAAATTATAATAGGCAAAAGATTGGTTAAATCGCGGAAACGCATTTCACTTTGTTTGTATAAGTTTTCTGCTTTTTTTTGTTTGGCAATATTAAACGCCGCGCCGCGGATCCCTATAATTTCACCTTGTTTTATAATCGGGGTAGAAAAAGATAAAATAGGAAAAGTATCACCCGTTTTACTGACAACGGTATATTCGTTACTAATTGTTTCATCTGAGGTCAAGGATGATAAAGAATAATTATCGTATTCCTGAGAAGATTCGAAACCTAATCGGGAATGCGTATCATTTCCGCTTAATAGCTCCTTAAATACTTTTTCAAGTTTAGACTTATCTTCTTCAACAACAATTTCACTAAAATAAATTCCTTTTTTAAAATCATTTTTATCATAACCTGTAATTTCAAAACCGTATTTATTAACGTAAGTAAATTTTCCCGTTAAATCTATTTGATAAATAACAATAGGTAAAAGCTCGCTTAATTCCTGATATTTCTTTTCGCTTTGTTTATAAAGCTCAAGCAGATTGTTTTGTTCCGTTATGTTTATCATAACGCTTCTCATCCCGCCTAAATCCCCGTGTACATAAAAAGGCGCAGAGAATGATATCATTTTTATAGTTGTCCCGTCTTTTCGTATAATATTGTATTCATTAGCAGGGATTTCTTCTCCGTTTAATATTTTATTCATTGATGAAAGGGCCATACGCCTTTCATTTTCCGGCAATAATTGCGTTATGTGAATTCCCTTATCTATGTCTTCCTGAGTATATCCCGTTTCCTTTAAACCGTACTTGTTGGTTAGACTTATATATCCGTTAATATCCGTTTCCGTAACTGCAACGGGCAATAAATCCGTTAATTCCCTATAACGTTTTTCGGAATCACGCAACGAGTTTTCGGTTTTATCCTGAAAATATGCATAAATATAAAGCAAAATACTAATCGCGGACAAGCTTATAAATATTTGCATAATCATAACGTGTTTGTAAGGCAGAGCAATAAAATCAAAAACGTATAACGCATAATTTAGACCTATATAAAACAAAAATGCTAAGGTAAAATATAAGCCTTTAGCATGGCCTTTTAAATAAAAACTTATAAGCGGATAAGTATAAAACCACAAAATACCGGTATTCTGCAAACCACCATTATATAATGTAAAAGCAAAAAATAGAAAAACAATAACGAGAAAAAAGCTTGATGATAATTCTATGTTCTTCGTCAACCTTAGAAATAAAGGAATGCTTAAAAGTAATACACCTGCTCCTATTTCTACAACACCGGTTAGCTTATTAGATAATATTACGTTAAATATACCGTAAAAAAAAACGATTATCCCGCTACTCAGGGAAAAAATATTTATAAATAAAGTTTTCTGGACGTTTTTATCTGTTACCACACTATTCATAATCCTGAATCCGTATAAAAAAATGCTTTAAAAAGTGCAACCTCTTGCGCTATAAT
>CAYUYT010000180.1:0-7492 GCA_964449345.1 uncultured Spirochaetia bacterium
TTTCCCATTAGGCTAGCCTAATGGGAATGTGCACCATGTCTGGTAGCTAAAACAGCCATACAACGATTTTATCTTAAATAGCTTGACTGAAATATTAATTTACATTAAAATTGATAATTGTTTTCTTTATTTAAAAAAAATCCTTAAATGTGTGAGCAATAATATGTCAAATTTTAAACGCGTTGTTATTACAGGAATGTCAACAATAAACCCTTTGGGCGATAACCTTAATGAATTTTACGAAAATTTATTAAAAGGCAAATCAGGAATAAAAAAATGGGAATCGATTGACGTTAGTAAAGTTGCCTGCAAAATTGGCGGTGACTTAGGTGATTATGATTTTCTAGGCGCTCTTAATAAATTTAAAGATATTTTTGAACCAAACAGGTTTAAAAAAATCAGAAAACTCGTTAAGAAGATGACTTTTTCAAATAAGTCCGCTGCAATTACTTCAATAGAAGCTTTCAACCATGCAGGGCTTTTTAACCATAAACTTGACCCATACAAAACGAGTTTAATGGTGGGCGGACATAATTTTAACACCCGGTATGTTTTTGAGCAAATTCACCAGTTCGATGAAGAGCCCGAATGGATTGACCCTTTATTCGGTGTGGATAGTTTGGACCCGAATATTCCCGGCACAATTTCTGAAATTTTAGAAATGCAGGGTCCTGCTTATAATATGGGCGCTGCGTGCGCAAGCGGTAATATTGCCCTTCGAGCAGGGTTTAGGGATGTAATGCTCGGTGAGTGTAATGTTTCTGTGGTTTCAGGGCCATTTTGGGATATGAACGAGTTCGATATACACGCAATGGCTTTTTTAGATGCTCTTGTTGTTAAGCCGGAATATCAGGAAGCCCCCGAACTCGCATCAAGGCCTTTTGATAAAGATCGGTGCGGTTTTGTGCCTTCTCATGGCGGTGCGACTTTGATAATTGAGGATTTAGAGCACGCAAAAAACCGCGGTGCAAAAATATATGCTGAAATTTTAGACGTTGGAGCGAATTCAAACGCAAATCACCTTCCAGAGCCTTCAATGCAAGCTCAAGCATATTTAATGAAAGGTTTGATTAATAAATGCGGTTTAAAACCAGAGGACATTGATTTCGTTAGCTCTCATGCAACGGGAACGCCTTTAGGTGATATTAACGAACTAAAAGCTATAAAAAAAGCTTTTGGCGACCATACGAATAATTTGAAAATAAATGCGCCCAAATCAATGTTAGGGCATACAACGTGGGGGGCTGCTTTAGTAGAAACCATTGCCGCTGTAATGCAGATGAATAATAATACGTTACATGCAACGACTAATATCGACGAACTTGCTCCTGAAGTTGACCTTGATGTTTGCGCAGACGGAAACGTTAAAAAAGAAATTAATATTTTTCTTAAGAATTCTTTCGGATTCGGTGGTTTAAACTGTTGTTCAATAATCAAAAAATATGAGGAATAATTATGAATGTATTTGTAACAGGTGGTTCTAGAGGTATTGGCCGTGCCATTGTAGAAAAATTTGCTAAAAACGGCTGGGGAGTTGCTTTTTCATACGTGAGTAACGAGCAAGCTGCCGGAGAAGTTGTTGAGCAAGCAAAAAAACTTAATCCTGACGGTAATATTAAAAGCTATAAATTAGACGTTAAAGATTCAGCGCAAGTTGAAACGGTTTGTGAAACTATTATTGATGATTTTGAAGATATTCACGGTCTTGTTAATAATGCAGGAGTTTTGAAAAACAACGCTGCCGCTTTGATGGCTGATGAGGAATGGGATGAAGTAATTGAAACGAATCTTTCAGGTCCTTTTTACGTTATACGGAATTTTTTAATGCATTTTATTTCTAATAAAAACGGGCGTATAGTTAACGTTTCTTCGGTTGCTCAAGAAGGTTCAAGCGGGCAGGTAAATTATGCCGCAAGCAAAGCCGGGCTCGTTGCTATAACGAAAACTATAGCCAAAGAATACGGCCCGAAAAATATTCGTTCTAATGCTGTAGCTTTGGGGTATGTTCCGACTGATATGACTAAAGATTTTATGGTTCAGGAGTTAAAGGATTTTTGGATGAAACACTGTCCTTTGAAAAGGGCTTGCAGTGCTGAGGAGGTTGCAAATGTTGTTTATTTTCTTTGTTCCGATGAATCTAGTTTTATTAACGGGGAAATAATTAAAGTTACCGGCGGGCTTGATATTACAGTATAATTTCAATAAATTCAAATAACTAAAAAAAATTGCGTAAATTAGGAATTTTACAAAAAAGGTTTTTAATTTTCAGGAGAATAAGATGAAAAAAATAGGCATTGAAAAAATAAATATTTACGGTGGATCTTTAAGTTTATCCCAGAAAGATTTAGCCGTAGCGCGCGGAAAAGACCCTGAAATTGTTCTTAAAGATTATTTAATAGATACGCGTTCTTTAATACCGCCATTTGAAGACACAATTACAATGTGCGTAAACGCGGCCTTGCCTATTCTAACAGATGAAGATAAAGAACAAATAGGTATGCTAATTGCCGGTACAGAAGGTTCTGTGGATTTTGGGAAACCCATATCAACCAATATTCACGGTGCTTTAGGCCTAAATCCGAATGTGCGCAATTATGAGACCAAGCACGCCTGTTATAGCGGTGTTGCCGCACTTGATACGGCAGTAAACTGGATTGCTTCTGGTTTAAATAAAGGGCGTAAAGCTTTAATCGTTGCTGCTGATTTTAGCCGAAAGCATTTTCATAAAGATCATGAATTTGTGTTAGGCGGCGTTGCTGCTGCTATTTTAGTAAGTGAAAATCCTAAAGTGCTTGAGCTTGAGATTGAAAAAAAAGGAACGTGGACAACTGATGTTTACGATACTTTCCGTCCTTCTGCAAAAGCTGAGATGGGAAATAATGAAGTCAGTTTGTTTAGTTATACTGATGCAATTGAAGGCGCTTTTCTTCACTATAACGAAAACGTCGGTGATGTAGATTTTGATAAAGATTTTAAATACAACATTTACCACACACCGTTTCCCGGTATGGCATTTCAGGCGCACAGGGTTTTATGCAATCTCGCGCGTAAAAGAAAGAAAGCGGAAATAAAAGAAGATTTTAATAAAAGAGTATTTCCTACTTTACGTTATGCGCAGAGGATTGGTTCTTGTTACGGGGCTAGTAATTTTGTTTGCCTTGCCGGGCTTTTAAAAAGCGCCAAGGATATTACAGGAGAGCGGATAAGCTTTTTTTCATACGGTTCGGGTTGTATTGGTGAGTTTTACAGCGGTAAAATATTACCGGATGCTAAAAAGACAATTGAAGATTTGAAAATAGATGAAGAATTGGATAAGCGTAAAATGCTTACTGTTAAAGAATACGAAGAGCTTGAAAAATTACGTGAAACTTATATTGAAAATCCGGATTTTGAAACTGATTTGACAATACTGGATAACTGGTTTGATAAATATTATAAAGGCTCTGGAAAATTAATATTAAAAAAAGTTGAAAACTATTTTAGGACTTACGAAAGGGTATAGTTTGGCAGTAATTGAAAATTACATAGACTCTGCGTTAGGAGTAATTATTCTTTCTGATAGTGAAAACGGGAATAAATTAAACCTTGAAAGTTTAAAATCCATAAATGCGATTTTGAACTCATTTATTGAGAATCAAGGCGTTCGCGTTATTTTAATTAAGTCGAACGGGGAAAATTTTTGTCTTGGAATGGATTTTGATGAACTTATTTCATCAAGTGATACCGAAAGTTTAAAATATGGCATAGATTTATACGTTGAAGTTTTATATTCAATATTTTCGTGTGCCAAACCCGTTGTAAGTTTAATAAACGGCGACGTTAAAGCGGGCGGAATAGGCCTTATTGCCAGTTCTGATATTATTATTGCAAGTGAAAAATCTACATTCGAATTAAGCGAAGCTTTGTTCGGTTTGATACCCGCAAACGTTCTCCCTTTTATTTTTTCACTTAGAATTACGCCCCAAAAAGCTAAATATTTAATTTTTACTGCGAATAAAATTTCAGCAATTGAGGCAAAAAATATTAACTTAATAGATGAAGTTTTTAAAGAAAATATACTTGAAAAAAATATTAAAAAAGTATTAAAATCACTTTACCGTGTTTCGCCTTTTGCGGTTAAACAAACTAAGACTTTTGCTTTGGAATTACTTGGAATGGATTTTAAGAATGCCATGGAAGCGGCAAAACAAAAGCTTACATTCTTAATAGAAGAAGGACCGGCAAAAAAAGCAATAGAATCTTTTCGTTCAGGGGATATGCCCGAGTGGTTTTCAAAATTTAAGCCGGAATATAATCTGGTTTAGGCGGATATTATGGGAAAAATAATTGACATAGAATATTCTGATACGCAAATTGCATATTTAAAAATGAATGACATGGACGGGAAGAATATTTTCTCAGAGCCGTTTTTAGACGCCCTTATTTCCGGTATTGACGAGGTTGCAGAAACAAAACCAAAAGTCATGGTTTTATCCGGGCTTGATGATGTGTTTTCCGGTGGTGCGGAGAAAGAAACTTTGATTGATTTGTCAGAAGGCAAATTGCGCGTTAAAGACCTTGTTATTTCGGAAAAACTCGTTAATTTGAATTTTCCCGTTGTTGCTGCTATGGAGGGCCATGCTATGGGTGGCGGTCTTGTAATGGGGCTTTGTTGTGATATAGTGGTAATGGCCAGAGAAAGCCGTTACGGTGCTGTGTTTATGTCCCTTGGATTTACTCCCGGAATGGGATGTACAACGCTTTTGCCTGAACTTGTTGGGCCTTATATAGCAAACGAGATGATGTTTACAGCAAAGCGGTTTAAAGGCAAGGAACTCGAAAGCAAAGGAACGAATATAAATTATATTTTACCAAAAAAAGACGTTATGAGAAAAGCAGAAGACATTGCTTTGCAGATAGCGGAAAAGAACGTTAAGTCAATAAATTTATTGAAATATACTTTAAGCGCGAATAAAAAGAAATTGCTTATAGAAGCGCGTTTACAGGAAGACATGATGCATCAGTTAAGTTTTGGTTTTCCTGAGACAAAAAAATCAATTAAGGATTTATACGCAGGGCAATAGAAAGGTATTATGATATGATAGAAATAGATTTTTCCGGTAAAAGCGTTTTGATTACAGGCGGCACAAAGGGAATCGGATTAAATTCTGCTCTTAATTTTGCTTTTGCCGGCGCTCAAACATATTTAACGTACAAATGGGGTATGGATGATTTTAGCCCTGTTTATGAGCAGTTTGAAAAGAGAAACGCACTTAAACCCGTTTTAATACAAGCCGATGTTTCAGTTTCAGAAGATACTGATGAACTTTTAGAAAAAATTAAACAAAAAGAAGAAAAATTAGATATATTTATTAGCAACGTAGGTTTTGCACAACGGACTAAAAACCTCGATGAATATAAAAAGCGTTCTTTGTTTAAAACGCTTGAATACAGTACTTGGCCGTTGATAGAGTATACCAGAAAGATAAAATCCGTTTTCGGAAGTTATCCTTCTAAGATACTCGCTGTTTCGAGTGATGGACCGGATCATTTTTATATAGGTTATGATTTCGTTGCCGCGTCCAAAGCGTTACTTGAGTTTTTCTCAAAATACTTATCCGTGCATTTACGTGATGATAATTGTACTGTTAATGTAATACGTTTTGGTCCTACGAATACAGAATCTTTTAATTATATTTTCGGTGAGGACTTTTTTGATTATCTTAAAGAGAACAATATTCCTTTAGACGTTATTATGAAACCCGAAGAATGCGGCCGGGCAGTATTTGGAATGTGCTGTGATTTTTTCGGACCCATGAACGGGCAAATAGTAACTGTTGACAGGGGTTTTCCATTTCAGGATAACGTGATGATGCGTTATCTTGAAAGCAAAAATAAAGAAAAAGAAAAGTAAATAAATCTATCGGAGGAAACAAATGACAAAAGAAGATGTAGTAGCTGTTATTAAAGAAAACATACTTGACAATTTAGATGATATTGAAGAAGGTGAAATCGATTCATCTAAATCTATGAAAGATTACGGAGCTAACAGCTTAGATATTATTGAGGTTGTTTCAACTTCAATGAGGGAATTAAAAATTAAAATTCCTAGAACCGAACTTGCGGATATTGATACTATTGATAAGCTCGCAGATAAATTTTTAGAATACGTAAATAAATAAGGATAAGTGATAAGTTATGGATGATGCATTAAAATTCAGTCTGGCAGATTTCTTTTTTAACGATAGCGAAAACGTTTTAGAGCCGCCTTCGGATTTCAAAGAGTGGATGAACGACCCGAGGGTGCAGGCGGGATTTAGTTTTTTTGAACAACAATTACTAAAAGCGCCGCGGGCCAAAACTGAAATTTTAAGCAATCTCGACGGCAAAAAACGTAAAGTCATAAACTTAACTTCTTATAATTATTTAGGTTTATCAACGCATCCTGAAGTTATTGAAGCCGCTATTCAGGGATTAAAAGAATACGGTTTAGGAGCTTCGGGTGCGCCCTTGCTTTCAGGTACATTTGATTTGCATGTGAAATTTGCCGAAATGCTTGCCGAGTTTAAGCAAAAACAAGATTGTATCCTTTACTCAAGCGGTCTAGGAGGCAATTTAGGGGCAATACAAGGGCTTTTAAGAAAAGACGATTTACTCGTTATGGATGAAAAATGCCATAAAAGTCTGGTTGACGGCGGAACATTATCCGGCGCAAAAATGCAATTTTTCAAACACAACGACATAGAACACCTAAATCAAATAATTGAGAAATTTAAAGATAAACGCATTCTCGTTGCTATTGAAGGCGTTTATTCAATGGACGGTGATTTGGTTAAACTACCTGAATTGGTTGAAGTTATTGACCAATACCCCAACGTTGCAATTTATATAGACGAAGCGCATTCAACGTTAATGTTCGGAGAAAACGGACGCGGCGTTGCTGAACATTTCGGCTTAGAACACAAAATGGGTATAACTTTCGGCACATTATCCAAGTCATTCGGCGGAGTAGGCGGTTTTGTTTGTTCAAATAAAGACATTATCCGTTATTTAAAAGGATATTCGTCTCCGTTTAATTTTTCATGTGCACCGTCTCCCCCAATTATTTCAGGGCTAATTAAGGCGCTTGAAGTTGCTACAAGGGATTCAAGTTTGCGTGATAAATTATGGGAAAATACCGCATATTTTAAACAAGGGCTTTTGGATTTAAATCTAAATATCGGAGATACCGAATCGCAGGTTATACCAATTATTATCGGTTCGGACGGTACGCTACTTTTTGAAATGGCAGCAGAACTTCAAACAAAAGGATTGTTTTTACAGCCAGTTGATTTTCCCGCTGTACCTGCTGAATCCAGAAGGTTTAGAATATCCGTTTCAACACAGCTTGAAAAACACGACATTGATGAGTCCCTAAATATAATTGAAGACGTAATTGCCAAACGCTTAAAAACTATTTAAAGAATTGTTATGGATTATCAAAAACTAGAAAAACAAAATAGAAAAAAAAACA
>CAYUYT010000181.1:0-7429 GCA_964449345.1 uncultured Spirochaetia bacterium
CCACCTGACAATGTTCCTGCCATCTGACTTTGCCTTTCTTTTAAACGAGGAAAATATTCAAACACCTGATCCATATCTTTTTTAATATTAGCTTTATCCTTACGTGCATAAGCGCCTATTCTTAAATTTTCGAGTACGGTTAACTCGGGGAAAATCTGTCGTCCTTCAGGACAATGGATAACACCTTTTTTAACGATTTTTTCAGGTGCGATTTTACTAATATCCTCTCCCATAAACTCAACAGACCCTTTAGAAGGGCGTACTATTCCGCTAATAACGCGCAAAGTTGTTGTTTTTCCGGCCCCGTTTGCCCCTAAAAGAGCAACAATTGAACCTTCTGGCACGCCGAATGAAATTCTTCTAAGTGCCTGTATTTTACCATAAAACGCTTCAACATTTCTTAGTTTTAACATTATTACTCCTCCGCTCCGAGATAAGCTTCGATTACTTTTGGATTATTTTGTATTTCAGAAGCGTTGCCCTCACCTATTTTTTCACCGAAATTGATAACGTAAATGTATTCGCATGCATTCATTACCAAACTCATATCATGCTCAACAAGCAATACCGTTATATCAAACTCATCCTTGATTCGCTTAATTAAATCAGTAAGCTTTTTGGTTTCCTGAGTATTCATTCCGGCAGCCGGCTCGTCCAAAAGTAGCAACTTAGTTTTTGAGATTAATGCCCGTGCAAGTTCAACGAGTTTCCTCGTTCCATAGGGAAGAATTGAAACAAGAAAATTTTCAATTCCCCTAATACCGAGAAAATCTAGGATTTCAAGGGCTTCCATAACCGCTTCTTGTTCAGCCTTTTTGGTCATGGGCAAATTGAACAAATCAGAACCGAATGACAAAGCGCCTTTCCCTCGTCTGTTCTCGCCGGCGGAAAATATTTTTGAATGAAGTCCAACGAGTAAGTTTCCCATTACAGTCATATGGTTAAATAATTCAAGGTTTTGAAATGTCCTTGCAATACCCATATTCATAATATCGTGAGAATTATATTTTAAAAGGTCTGTGTCGTCAAACGATAATTTTCCTGCCGTAGGTTCATAAATACGGGTTACGCAGTTAAAAAAAGTTGATTTGCCTGCGCCGTTTGGACCTATTAAACCCACTATTTGTCCTTTTTCTACGCTAAGGTTAACGTCATTTAAAGCGGTTAAACCGCCGAATTTCATGGTTAATCCCTCTATCTTTAAAAAACTCATAGAATAACCTCTTTTCTTTATAATTAGTTACTGTTTAGAAAGCCATGCTTTCACTTTAAATTTCATATATACAAACCCGCGCGGAAAAAACATTATTACAAGCACGAGTACCAGCCCTATAAGGGTATTACGAGCAGGACCTTGAAACTTATCCGGTGCAATGCCAACGAGTTTTTGGTCAAGCAACGTAAAAAAGATTGCCCCAAAAATTGAACCTTCTATTGTAGCAAGCCCGCCGATTGTAATTATTGCAAGTAGAATAAGAGAAAGCGCTAAATTAAAGGTTTCAGCTTCAAGTGAACCTAATAAATGCGCATATAAGCTCCCTGCAAAACCCGCTACAAATGCACTTACTCCAAAAGCGATGTTTTTATAAAGCGCAATATTTACACCCATCATTCTTGCTGCTGTTTGTGAATCCCTTAACGCTGAAAAAGCCCGTCCGGTTTTCGTTCTTAAAAGATTCTTTACAAAAATAATAATTCCTATAGTTAAAAATAAAATTATTAAGTAGGAGAAAAACGTATTGTCAATACCGAAAGTCTCGCCGAAATAAATCTTCCCGGCGCTTTCAAGGTTATAACCAAAAATATTAAAATTATAACCTTTCGGACCGATTAACTCCCCTACTTTTTTAAATAAATCCTTACGCGCAATTTCTTCAACAACAACGCCTACGCCCAAAGTTGCAATACCTAAATAATGTCCTTCCAAACGCAATACAGGCATACCAATTAAAAACCCGATTGTGCCCGTTATTAACGCCGACATAAAAAGTGCTATAAAAAACGGGAATGAAAGGTTTAACATTAAAAGACCTGACGTGTAAGCGCCGATTGCGTAGAATGCCGCGTGGCCGATTGAAATCTGTCCGGCATTACCTATAAGTAAATTCAAACTTATAGCAAGTAAGCCGAAAAGCAAGATCCCATTAAAAAGGTCTATCCAGGACGCGTAAGATACTATTTCACCGCCTATCTTTATATTCAACTGAGATAAAAACGGTATAAAAATTAACAACGCAAAAGCTATACCAAAATATAATAATTTTTTCTTTTTATTCGCTACCATCATAAGCTATACACCTTTTCTTAAACTTATACTTTTTTCTGAGTATAATGCCCGAACAAACCGTTCGGCTTTATTATCAATACAAGAATAATCAACAAGAACGGGAAAATACTCGCAATTTCAGGAGCAATAAATGCTACTATTGCTTCAGAAGCACCTAAAATAATACCTCCTAATACTGCGCCGGGTAACGAGGTAAAACCACCCAGCACCGCAGCCGAGAAGGCCTTTATCATCAGCGGCCCCAATGCTATAATACTTAACTTAGCCTCCGTACTGGTAACGTAGAAAACACCGGCTATTAACATTAATACCGTTGCTACTGCCCAGCTTAACATAAATACCAAAGAAGTATTTATACCCATTAACCGCGCTGTTACTAAGTTTTGTGCCGTAGCCCTTAAAGCAACACCAACGAGAGTATACTTAAAGAATAAAGCAAGTATCGTGATTATTATTATTGTCCAAAATGCGGCAAAAATTAAATCCGAAGAAAGTTTCCAACCGCCCCACAAACCAAGTTCAGTACCTAACTGAGCTGGAAAGTTATAGTCTGCTGTGTGCCAGAACGCTTGGCCAACACCTGCTAAAAACAACGCGTAACCCATGGTTGCAATAATCTGGGATAAAATAGGCTCGTTTCTTATGGGACGGATTAGAACCCTTTCCGTGAATATCCCTACAAGCCCGGCCGCTGGAATAGCAAGCACCCACATCAGGATAAAACTGTTGTCGGTTTGCTGTCCCGGAGTTACTTCGCCCCCTATGAAAGTTAACGCAAGAAAAGTTACAATCATTGTCATATCTGCCTGAGCAAAGTTTACAAGGTCGGTTGTTTTGAAAATTAAAATTAATCCGAACGCCATTAAAGCGTATATACAACCTTTTAAGATACCGTCTACAAAAAGGTATCCCACAAGAGACATACTATGCGCGGATAAAATATAACCGATTATTAATACCCCGAAACCACCGTATAGACCCCAGGTTAAATATTTGGAAAATTTATGTTTCATTTTTTCCATTACATAATACATTGAAAATAAGAACGGAAGGCAAAGGTTCATAAGAAAAACTTTACGCCGCTCAATTTTATACGAGATTATAACCGTAGCCGCCCATGAGGCAAAAACTATAATCGCGCCTATACTTTCAATAAAATCACCGAGTATTACTAAAAATATTGGTAAATTGCTCATAGTTTCCTCTTCAAATTAAAATTTTTATTTCAAGGATTATAAATTAAACTCTATTAATTTTTTTTATCATGCCTTTGCGTTATCCTGTCATAACGGAATTATTATGTCAACAATAAAAATAATTTTTTTAAAAAATTATGTCCAAAAAAAAAATTACAAACAGTTTTAAATAAAAAAAAAGTTAATTTCCTAAAATTTTTTAGGCCATATTAAGCTCAACCTTACCCATCTCCTAATCTTTATTATTCTTTCCAAAATATTTTATGTATTTCACTAATTTTTTCTTAATATCGTTTGCTCCGAATTTTTTATGATTTTTTATGCATACAAGGCAATAGTAAACCTTTGCCTTACGGGGCATAACGACACCGGCAGAGAACGTAGAAACTAGAATCCACCGTATATTTAACCTTACCGCTGTCAGAAAATTGTCCTTAATAACCAGCCCGTATATGACTAAATCAACCCATGTATTAATTTTGACATTAAGCAAAAAGCAAACACTTTCTAAGCTTTTGGTCAAATTTTTCACATTATTTTTATACGCTAATAAAAAACAATGAATATAATAATTATTATTTTCCTAATTCCAACCGTAATTAATCCGGTCTTAATGTTGATGAAATAGTCCGGCGCATAATTATTATGTGTCCGCATTCTCGAAAACAAAAATTGTTTTTCAAAAAACAGGGAAAAAAGTATAAAAAAAATACGTTGACCATAAACCTTTTTTAATAGTATATTTTTCTATAATAATAAACGGGAGGGGGAGTTGAAAGATTATTACAAAATTCTTGAAATCCACCCAAAAGCGCGCAAGGAAATAATCCGGCAGGCATACCGAACACTAGCAAAAATATTTCACCCCGACAATGAAAACGGCAGCCAACAAAAAATGCAGGAAATTAACCAAGCTTATGAAACTTTACTCGATGATGGAAAACGAAAATTATACGACAGCGAATATCCGGGAATAGAACAAAGCAATGAAGATAAGGTTTTCGTTATGGAATTAGAAATGCAGGAAAGAGAACGGGAAATAAAATTAAAACAATCCGAACTAAAAAGGCGCGAAAGGGAAATATCAAAAAGAGAAAAAGCATACCAAGAAAAAATTAAGAAAAATGAAAAAATATCCAAAATAAAAAAGAAAATGGAAGTTGAAGACAAAATTTCCGAACTTAATAACGCAGATATTCCTGAAAATAAAAAATACCAATATTTAAAAGATTTAATACGGCAGGGAAAAGGCGTTATAGAACCGCTTAAAAAAGCATTCCCAGCTTCAACTCCGTTAACACGTTATTATATTATTCAGGCGCTTGTTGAAATCGGGGATAAATCTTCTCCCTTTTATATTCAGGCATTAGACGACCCCGATGAATACGTAAAAGCAGAAGCATTGCACGCACTAGCATTATTAAAAGAAAAAAAAGCCGGTGAAATTATTACATATCTTTTAGATGATGACAGCGAATTGGTCAGAAAAGAAGCGTGTTTTGCTTTAGGTGAAATAGGGTATAAACCCGCGGCTGAAAAACTCGCTAAAATTGCAAAGAAAAAAAGAGAAAAAATGGCAGTGCGTTTAAACGCTGTACAGGCATTAGCACGGTGCGGTGATAATTCCGCTGAATTTACCTTAAAAAAACTTGCTGATGATAAAAACGAAAACTTAAAACAAGCTGCGGAAAAATCACTATTCCTGTTAAACCAAAAAACATACTTTATTAATAAAGGCGTTTAAAACGCTTCTGCAACGGTGAAAACTATCAAAAAAGTAAAACTTTACCCTGAAATCATAAAAGCAGAGCTTATAAAACGGGATAACCGCTTTATTGCTAGAGTAAATATTAACGGAAAAACTGAAAAAGCCCACGTACCTAGCACAGGGAAAATGGCAGAACTTTTTCTCCCGCAAGCTTGCGTATATTTAACTCCTGCTGAAAATCAAAACAGAAAAACCAAATACACTTTAGTAGCAACGAAAAGGCACGATAAACCGCGTATAATCGACTCTCAAAAAGCAAACATTATTTTTACTGAACTCTTTAACGTTATGCCCGGATTTGAAAGTTTTACCATACAAACAGCGGAATACTCGTTTGAAGATTCACGGCTTGATTTTCTGCTTGAGGGTGAAAACAACAAAGCCCTCGTTGAAGTAAAAACCTGCACATTACTTGAAAACGGCCTTGCTGCGTTTCCCGACGCTGTTTCTAAGAGGGCGGTAAAACACGTTAACACTCTTGCTAATGCGCAAAATTATGGATATGAACCGTATCTGGTATTTTTAATTTGCGGGAAAGCTGATTATTTCATACCCGATTATTATACTGATATAAATTTCTACAATATATTTATGGAAAAATTTAATAAAATAAACGTTCTGGCTTTTTCCTATGAAATAGATGAAAAATTAACCATTTATAAAAACGTTAAAAGCGTTGAAATTCCTTATGAAAAACTAAAATCTTTAAATTTAAACACGGGAAGCTATATAACGCTTTACCGCCTTTTTGAAAACGAAAAAATTAAAATAGGAAAAAATAAAGTATTAAATTTTTCACCCGGTTTTCATTTATACACGGGTAGCGCAATGAATTCCTTATGGGCGCGTACTGAAAGGCATAAAAAAAACGTGAAAAATAAAAAATGGCACGTAGATTTTCTGCACCCGCCTATGAAGCACGTTAAAACGTATACCTTCAACGCTCTTGATATTGAATGCAGTTTAGCGCAAAACCTGCAAAAAATATTTGAACCTGTTCCTTATTTCGGGTCAAGCGACTGCAAATGCCCTTCGCATTTGTTTTACTCAAAATCACCGCCGGAAGAAAACGCAGATTTTATAAACGCGTTATTTTCGTTTAGATTTAATTCGTCTTATTTTGACTGATTTTTTTAGCGGAGGTTTCTCCCTGTTCTAAAAACTTTACAACAGGGAGGTCTTCGCTAATATATTATTCGGAGGGTTTCGCATGAAGAAAAAATACGAGAACAACCATTTATACATCAAATTTCGTGCCAAAAATATTCGTTATAAAAAAACTAAAAGCCACGAATTTCGTATACTTACGGTATTATCTAGCGCTAATTAGAGACATTAAGCAAAATATGTAGCAAATTTGACACATATATGTTGTTGATTTTTTGCAACATAATAAATAATTAAAAGTTTTTATTTTAGTATTGCGGTTAATGCGTGGTAGTTTTTAAGTATAACCACGTAAAATTTGATACCAAATCCGCAGAGACAGGGCCTAAACCCTGTCTCTGCGGCGTAATGAAAATTTTTGCGTCTATTTTAACCCCCAACGCTATTTACAAAACCACATGAATAACCCCCGTTATCCAATCACTAAAAAAGCCCCCGTAAAAATCACCGCATACCGAACTACATTAACCCCTCGTGCCGATTAGCCACATATCAAACTACATTAACCTCCAAAAATCACCTTTAATTTTTTTATAAAACCGGGTTTTTTAACACCCGTTATTTTATGCCCCCAAAGTATCAAACCACAGTTTAACACCCGAATAGATTATCACTATTAAAACGTTGCATAGGAAAAATTCAAGCCCGCCAAAACCTGGCCTGAATTTCCGGACGGGTGAGCAGCCTCGTTATTTCCCGTATTAGGATAGTAATAAAGTTTAAAATATAATCCTATCCTGAAATTTCCGAGTATAAACAGAAAACCTAACTCACCGGTGAAACCGAATGCAGAACCGACATTATCCGTTATTGCTGTATCTCCACCCATATTTGTAATAATTGAAAAACCGCCGTTTAGATAAAATCCGCCGCGTGTTCCGAATTTTAAACTAGCGTATATATCTATCTTGAAAAAAGGAATATCTATATCAGTTGAACCACCCATATAATAATCAGAGTGCAAATTTAAAATTAGGTAAAAGTTCTTTTTTTTGCTATAATATTAAATCT
>CAYUYT010000182.1:0-7419 GCA_964449345.1 uncultured Spirochaetia bacterium
TTTGATTCTTCATGTAAGATGTCTTGAGTTCCTTTTACTTTTTGCAACAATTTTCTCCTCTTGTTTTACTAAATAGTGAATTTTATAGTTTTAAAATTATTAGTCGCTTTAAATATAAATTTATTCGGTACACTTGAAAATTATAATATATCTTTATTGCAATCAACAATTCATAAGGAAAAATAGAGTGCAAATTTAAAAATAGATAAAAATTCTATTTTTTAACAATGATAAACAAGGAAAAAAGACCGTATAATTTATCAAATTTGTTTTATACCCTGCCACTTTAAAATATCGAATATCTTTACGAAAAATTTTTATGCTAAGAAGCAAAGCATAATGGTATTAATAAAAAGTTGCTGTTAAAAGCAATGAGTTGTCTATGTTTCTTTATGCTTTAATTTTTGACTGAGAAAATACCAAATTTTGATTAAACCGTAGAATTATTAATCATGAATATTCAAGTAAACATAAAATAATTCCGTTATAAAATTAAATTTTTACCATATTAACTGCCGATAATTAAATTGACTATTTATATCCCAGTGGATTATAATAGTAATATACGGTATCAAGGACGGAGTGATATACAATGAAAAGGATTTTTACTTTATTAACCATATTATTAATTTTTTCGGCTACAATTCTAAATGCAGGCCAGCAACCCCCTGAAGGCGATGCACAAGGGAATCAGCCCGCTACCCCGGCTGATCAAGGACAGGAAAAAAAAGAAGATAATGCGCCTAAGAAAATTCCTGCTGATCCTTCTTCTTTACAAAGAGAATTGTATCGTGAAATTAAGTTAAATACCGATTATACGTTAAAATTTGTTAACAAACTTGAACAAACGAAAATAAATGAAGCAGCGAGTTTCGTTGTGGTTACTTACAGCGCTCCTGAAAAAATTAAATCCGTTGCCGCTTATGGAAGAGATAAAAAATTAACGTTATACGTTCTTGATAATACTTTAAATATGTTTTTTTATTATGTTACATACGATATTGCAGACGGTTTGGTTAAATCTTATATTCTAAGAGATCCTTCTGACCAAAAACTATGGCAAGTTAAGTTCGAGTACGATAACGGAAAAAATATAGTGAAAAATGAAATATGGAAAAGGGAAACTGTAACTGGAGAATTGAAACTCCTTTTTTATAATACTTATCAATATTATAATCAGGGAAAAATGTTTCTCCACTCTCGATATGATAAGAATAAAGAGTTAGAAGAAAAAACGTATTATACTCCAGAAGGCGCAAAAAAGCGTTATGAAAGATATAGGGGTAACGGAAAATTACAATATTACATTGTATATTTTTACCAAAACGGCAAGGAAACTAAAAGAGAAGTTTATTCCGAATCCGACGTGCTTTTGGAAATAATTAATACCGGGCCAGGTCAAACAGCAATGCAAAATCAACCTGCTCAAAGATAAATTGCGATATATTATTTTTCGTGATTAACTGATAATTTTTAATAAAAGCAAATAACGCTTAAAAGTTTTACCAATCATTATAAAAACGTGAATTTAAAAATAATGAAATCAGCAAGTATTTTTATGGATGCGGTTACTGCGATTATATATAGATATTTCTAAATAAATATATTTTCCCTGTAAAAATAATTGAAATTTTAAAATAATAAATAAATTTATTTTGTTTGTATAAAAGTAAACAATGCTATATGGAGGCAAAATGAAGAAAATATCAATTTTTTTAATATTACTAATATCAACGGCGTTATTTGCAGAAAACAATCATTCTTTAATAAACGACCTTAAACAAAAAGTTAGTGTGCGTAAAAGATATAGGGCTATTAAAACATTATCAAAGAAACAATATGTTCCTGTTTTAAGTTATTTCGTTGAAATTATGACAACTTCTTCTGAACAGCAATCCGAAAGCCCTGGCCGCGTTTTGGGAATGCGGACGGTTATTTCAAAGAATTTAAGTTATTATGCAGGAATAGAATATAAAAAAATCAAATCTTTTATTAGTGAATTTTTAGTATATCTTGAAAATTCAAAAAATATTGAAACCGATTCTGTTCTAATTATGTCTCTTGCACTAATAATAAACAAAAGTAACGTCGAGCATCATAAACTCGCTTTAATTAAAAGAATTCGCTCAATGATTATGGAAGTGAGAAGGAAGAGCAGGACAAACGCTTATTACAGGGAACAGGAAGAAATTGTAGTGAGGCGCGTTTTAGTTGCTTTGTCCGGTATTAAACACAGTAAGACTTTAGCGTTGCTTAAAGAAATGTCGGCGATGAATTTTAAAAGAAAATATAATCGGCGAATATATGAAATAATATCTAAAAATTATTCCTAATTTACAGGTCTTTATAATAATCGCAAAGGTGTGAGATTATGCATTTCTCGCACCGAGGTTTTCTCGCTTTACATACTTCTCTTCCGTGCGTTGTTATTAAATTAGAAAAACGCGTTCTATTTTTTTCCGGCGAAATATCAATAACGTCTTTTTCAATTTTATCCGGATTTTTTTCGTTGCTAAGACCTATACGGTTCATAAGCCGTTTAAAATGAGTATCAACAATAATAGCGGGTTTATTAAAACAATTTCCTAAAACGACATTTGCGGTTTTACGCCCTACCCCTGATAATTCCGTTAACTCCCGCATAGTATCCGGAACTTTACCGTTGTGTTTTTCAATAATTTCCTTTGCAGCGTTTTTTATGTTTTTTGCTTTGTTTTTATAAAAACCCGTGGATTTTATATCTTGCATTAATATTTCTAAATTCGCGTTTGCATAAGATTTTACATCAGGATATTTTTCAAACAAGGATTCCGTTACTTTATTAACGCGTTCGTCTGTACACTGTGCAGCGAGAATGGTTGCGATTAATAATTCAAGAGGATTTGTAAAGTTAAGTTTAATTTCAGCATTATATTTTTTATCTAAAATAGAAAAAATTTCATTAAATTTTTCTTGCGGTTTCATTATTTTATCCTTTCCTTAAAAAAGTTTTCAATTTCGTTAGTATTCATAGTGTTAATCACGTTTTTTGGCTCTAACCAGCCCTTTTTGGCTGTAATAATGCCGTATTTAACGTGGTCAATACCTTTTATCGCGTGCGCATCGGGGTTAATAGAGAACAAAGCTCCTTTTTCTTTTGCGTTTTTTATGTATCGCCAGTCAATATCAAGGCGGTGCGGGTTTGCGTTAATTTCAATTACAACTTTGTTGTCAATACAATGGTTAATAATTTTTTCATGGTTAATTTCATAACCTTTTCTGCCTAATAGCAACCGGCCTGAAATATGGCCTAATATCGTTGTATGTGGATTTTTTACGGCTTTAATAATTCGACTAGTCATTTCCTCTTCGGGTAACGAGAAAGTTGAGTGTATGCTAGCTATGACGAAATCAAACATTGATAGAATTTCATCATCGTAATCAAGTGAACCGTCTTTTAAAATATCCGATTCTATTCCGGAGAATATTTTAAAATTACCGTATTTGTTGTTTAATTCCTTGATTTCCCTTTGTTGTTTTTTTATATCTTCAATAGTTAAACCGCCGGCATAGAAAGCGGATTTTGAGTGGTCGCTAACGCATAAATAATTATAACCTTTATTTATGCATGCTTGTGCCATTTCTTCTAAAGTATTCGAACCGTCTGAAAACGTAGTATGTGCGTGAATAATGCCTTTTATATTGCTTTGTTCTATTAATTCCGGGATTTTACCCTTCTTAGCGGATTCAATTTCACCGCAATTTTCTCTTAATTCCGGAGGAATAAATTGCAAACCCGCTTTTTCATAGATTTCTTTTTCAGAAGAGTAATGTTCGTTTTTAATTTTAATTTTTTCTATATGTTCACGGTTACCTGTATTTAAAAATAATAAATAATTAAAATCATTGCTATTTGCATTAACAAATTTGAGATTTAAGCCGGACTCAATGTTATTAATATTTTTATCGGATTCCATTATAAATATAATTTCGTCAACTATTGGCATACCTCTTCTAAAAGCTCCTGCGACTTTAATTTTATTTATGCCGTAATCTTTTTCTAGTATATTAGAAACGCGATTAATTTCATTTTCCGCTTCGTTTAATAATGAATGTCCCCTAAGTTTTTTTAATTCGTTGATTTGCTGTAATACTTTGCCCTGAGTTTTTTTGCCAAAACCGCTTAAAGAAACGAGACGGTTTTCCCTGCAAGCATATTCAAGCTCACCTAAAGTGGTTACACCGAGTTTTTTCCATAAATCGATAACCTTTTTAGTCCCTAATCCGTTTATTTTTAGAATATTAAAAATTTCATTAGGAATTTTATTTTTTAAATTTTTAAGATAATCATTATCCTTTTGATTTTCATAATAATCATATATTTTTTTAGATATGGCCTGTCCGATACCTTTTATGTTCTGAATTTTTTTTTGTTCAAGAAGGTCCATAAAATCACCCTGCAAGTTTTCAATAGCTCTTGCTGCTTTTCTGTAGGATGAAACTTTAAATGCGTTTTCCTGCAATAATTCAAGGGAAAGGGCAATTTCTTCAAGATATTTAACTATTTGCTTTTTATTTATCATTTCATATCCCTTGCAAATTATTCATATTTTTTTTAAAAAACTAGCAATTTTTATTAAGGTGTTTTACTATAATGTTAACTTGATTTAATAATAATAGCGTTATATAATAAATTAAAATATAAATATAAAAACAACCAACGATTTAATCCGTTGGGGAAAACAAATTAGAATTTTTATCTTTTTAATTTTAGAATGGTACAGTATATAAACAAAAATAAGGAGAATATTATATGAAAAAGTTTATATTAGGTTTTATCCTCGTTGTTTTTTCGTTTTCTTTAATTTTTGCTGACAGAATAGATGATGAAGGTAAAAAATTTTTCAAAGGCAATCTTAGCGTAAAGGCGTTAGCTTATACGGTAAATAAATCAACTAATATCGAGCTAAGGGCATACGCTGCTAGAATGTTAAAAAAATATCCTAAAAATGAAAAAGCAGCAGAAGCATTGATAAATGGAATTAGGTTTGGTTTTGTTACCCGTTACAGATATAAAGATGATTACGTAAGCGAGAGTTATTTAGTGCGTATTGAAGCTGCTCGTTCGATTGGATATTTTAATATTTATCACGATAAATTTGCATTTAATTTAATTCCTATTGTAAAATCCGATCCAAAAAAAGAAGTACAAGGCGTTGCTTCAATATCCCTTGGAAAGATAGGTGGTAAAAAAGGCGGTAAACTTCAAAGTCGTGTTACAGATATTCTATTGGAAAAAATTCGCCATGTTCCCAAACGAAATTCCCAATTAGTAAGAAGCATTGTCATTGGTTTGGGATATAATAAGGACAAAAAAGCGTATAGTTATTTACATAAAATATTATCAAGCGGTTATCCAAGAGTGGTGAATATAAGCGTTATTTGGGCATTGAAGCAATTAAAATAATCTAGGACTTGTAATATTAAGATTAAAAAAATGTTTATATTTTAAAAAATATCTTTGGAAAATAGCTGTATGCACATTAAATTACTAATATAAAATTTTAAGGAAATTATAATGAAGTTTTTGACAGTGCTAATAATATTATTTGCATTTTTAAATTATTGCGGTAAATCTACTGATAAGGATAAAATTGATAAAAAGAAAAAATCCTTTAAAATAAATCCTGAGTTTGAAAAACCCTACTCACCGGAAAATTTAAAAATAATTAAGGAACTAAATGTACCTAACGCAGTTTATATTTATATTCAGCATTTAAAAGAAGAATTGGTGTGGAATAAACGCATTAACTATATGCTTGATAAACAAAAACAGAATTCCGGCAATAAAAATCACGATGAGTTTAAAAGTAGCCAGAAAAGTTATTCTGAAAATTTTACAGATACATTTATAAAATATAAAGAAAAGTATGAAAAAATTTTTTTTGAGAAAATAGGAATTTCGCGTAAAAAATGGGAAGACTTTGTTGCAAAGCATTATAAAGAAATTCAAAAATATCGCCAGGAAAACCCGGATATGGAGAAGGAAATTACAAAATACAGCAGAATGCTTCAAGACCAACAACAAATGATGCAAAACTAGAGTATGAAAAAAACAATTTTTATTCAAACATTAATCATTATTATTTTGCTTTTTGGTTGTTCAAAAGAAAACATAAAGTTAACGGGAAACTGGAAAAAAGCAGAAAATTTAAATTATATTAAAAGAATTCAAGATAATAATGCTAAAATTAAAAGTTTTAAAGCCGTATTTTATATGACTGAAAATAAAAAAAGAATGGCTCTTAACGGAAAATTGTTTTTTGACAGCAATAGTCATAATTTTCTTTTAACTTTAACCGATGTGCTTGTTTCATCTAAAATTCTTACCATGAAAAAATACAATGATAAGTTGCTTTTATATTTTCATAAAGATAACGCAAAACACGTTGAAAATATACATACGGTAAATTTATCCACATACAATTTTCTTTTCGAATTAAATGATTTGATTTTATTTATATCGTTAAAGATTCCCCTCATTGATACTAAACAAATCTATTATCAGTTAAATAACAATATCATTATATATATGTTGAATAACGAAAAAACAAAGCAACTCGTTTTTATTAATAAAAATACCTCAAAAGTTGAAAAAATTGAATATTACCGAAATAATAATAAGTATGCAATAAAATACATTAATTATAATAAATACGGTAATTTTCACTATCCCGATTACGTTAAATTACTGAACTATTCACAGAGGCAACGAATAATGATAAAACTGGAATCCATAAATTTTGTAGATAAAATACCGATTAAGAAGTATTTATTTTAATTTTGTCTTTCTATAAATTTAATTACTCTAAAGCGTAAACTAAGAATACCTTTAGGGGAAATATATTGAATCGGTTCTCTGGAAACTATATAATTTTTTAAAGGGTATTCTTTACCGCTTTTTGCTGTTAAAACGATTTTTCCTTTATAAGGATATCGGACGTGGTCAAGGCGAATTTTTTTTACGTTTTTTAAAGACAATTTTTGTACGTTGTAATCTTTTTGAATTAAAAAAAATCCTTTTTTATAGTTAATGCCGTGTATGGGATAATTAAAACGCATTCTTACTTTGCCAATTAATTTATTTCCGTTTTTTAAATGAATAATGCAATTATCTAAACTAACCCACCCCGTATCCATAGCTTCGGCTTCATTAAGTTCTTTATCAAGATCGTCTGCGTTTATGATGGCAGAAATTGAAAATATTAAAATAAACATAAGTATTAAACTTGCTTTGTAAAACTTCAAAATTAAATCCTTTAAAGTATATTATTTATAATAACACCGTATGAAGTTTTTTTTCAACTATTTATTGAATATTAAATAAAAAAAGAGCTGAAAAAACAGCTCTTTAAATTGTTAAGTTAAAAATTATTTCAA
>CAYUYT010000183.1:0-7384 GCA_964449345.1 uncultured Spirochaetia bacterium
AATCAAAGTATTGTATATTGTAATTGCTTTTCAACCGACACTTTAAAGTGTCGGCTGCATAAAATTTAAAGTATTATTAGTATATTTCAAGTTTCCTATGTTTATAAAATGATTCCAAAATTCAATAAAGCGTTGCAATTCCGGCTTAACAATTGAACGCAGGGTTAAAATTTGATAAATCTATCAACAAAAATACAATTCTAAATTGAATCGGTAAATTCCACATTCTAGTAAAATTCAACATTTTTAAACAGTTATAACGCGGATAAGGAGTATAGGGTTGCGTTCTGTTACGGAAAAAAAGAAATTTCTAAGTTCGATTTTAAGGTAATTTTTTACAAGCGAGAAGTCTTCTTCTTTAATAGGATTTTGTTTTAAAAATTCTTGAGCTTTGTTTTCCATTAGCTTTTTTGCTTTATTAAGCATATCGTGTGATTCACGAACATAAACAAAACCGCGTGTTACAATATCCGCCTGAGCAAACTTTTTTTCTTTACGCAAATAAGGAATTGCAGCAATAACGATGCCGCTTGAACTCATCATCTGTCTGTCAACCATAACACGGCCACCCACATCACCCATTATTTTACCGTCGATGTAAACCGGGTCAGAACCAATATTTTCGTCTTTTTTTATTTCCGTATTTGATACAGTGATAACGTCGCCGTTTTGCGCGATCATAATATGGTCGGGATGTATCCCCATATTCTCTGCTAAGTTTGCATGATGAACCAAATGGCGGAAATCTCCGTGAACAGGAATGAAAAATTTTGGCTTAACCAAAGCAAGCATTAATTTTAATTCCTTTGCAGATCCGTGTCCTGAAACGTGAATGTCTTCTGAATCTTCATAAATAACGTGTGCGCCAATTTTAAATAAACGATCAACAACGCGGGAAGCCATTTTTTCGTTACCCGGGACCACGGAAGCTGAAATAATTACGGTATCGTCTTGCTCTACTCTTAGATGTTTATGCCGTTCCGTTGACATTAAAGACAGCGCACTCATTGGTTCACCCTGAGTACCCGTTGCAATCACAACGGTCTTAGCGCGCTCATGTTTGTTTAAATCTTCGATTTCGATAAAATGATTATCATCGAGTGAAAAATAACCGAGTTCCGATGCAATGCCAACGTATTTTTTCATGCTTTTTCCCGCTACGGCTATCTTTTTATCAAGGCATTTTGCAATTTGAATAATTTGCCCGATACGGTGAATATTTGATGAAAACGTGGCAACGATAATTTTGCCTTTTGCCTCACGCATTGTACGCTCTAAATTCGTTTTTATAAATCTTTCGGAAAGTGTATAGCCATCCCTTTCAACATTAGTTGAATCAGAAAATAAGGCAAGCACCCCGTTTTCACCGAGTTTAGCAAATTTATAAAAATCAAAATTTTTATTATCCACCGGAGTTAAATCAATTTTAAAATCTCCGGTATGAATCAAAATTCCGAGACGAGTGTAAATGGCTATTGCATAACTGTCAGCAATAGAATGCGTTGTGCGTAAAAACTCAAAAGAAATTCCCCCTAATTTAACTTTGTTTCTTGGTTCTTTTGCGATTAAATTAAAGTCGCTTGCTTTTAGAGTTTCATCAAGTCGCGCTTTTACTAGCTCAATAGTTAATTTAGAACCGTAAACCGGCACATTAACATTCTTTAAAAAATAAGGCAGAGCTCCGATGTGGTCTTCATGCCCGTGTGTTAATAATATGGCTTTTATTCTATCTTTGTTTTGAAATAGATATTCCATGTCGGGAATAACCAGATCTACACCGTGTAAATCATCATCGGGAAACATTACCCCGCAATCAATAATGACAATATCATCATCAATTTCGATTGACATCATGTTTTTTCCGATTTCGCCAAGCCCGCCAAAAGGTATTACTTTTATTATATCATTGTTATTTTCAGACACCTGTAGACCCAAAGCCCCCTTTTCCTCTTTTCGTTTCTTCTAGTTCGCTGGACATAACGCATTCTGTTTGGATAACGGGACAGATTAACATTTGTGCAAGTCGCATTCCTTTTTTTACTGTAAAATCTTCATTTGAAAGATTGATAAGTATAAGCCCTATTTCTCCCCGGTAATCCGAATCAATTGTTCCGGGTGAGTTCAAAAGTGTTATACCGTTTTTTAAAGCTAGCCCGCTTCTTGGCCTTACCTGCCCTTCATACCCATTGGGTATTTCAACGCTTATTCCCGTTTGGATTAAAACGCGTTTGAAAGGTTTGATTACAATATCTTTATCAGGCAAAGCGAATAAATCATATCCTGCCGCGCCACTTGATTTTTTCTCCGGTTTTTTTGCTTCGTTGTTTAATTTTTTAAACTTTATTTTTATCATGGGATTAAAGATAATATCAAACTTTAATATCGTTTAGAATTTCTTCATAGCCATTAGGCCCTACACCGTAAAAAGCGCTTTTTCCGCTCTCAAAAAGAAAAGACGCAATTTCTTTAATGTCCTTTTGCGTTACTTTCTCAATATTTTCTATTGCTTCTTCATAAGAAATGTTTCTGTTAAATATCATTTCGTTTTTTGCGTTTCTATTCATGCGCGCTTCCAATGATTCTTTTGAAAAAATAATATTCCCTTTTATTTGCTCTTTTGCGATGAAAAGCTCTTCATCACTTACACCGCTTTTCATTATTTTCTTTGCCTGCTTGCTTATTGATTTTATCAACTGCTCAAATTTTTTCGGATTTGTTACGGAAAAAATTCCGAACACACCGTTAGTGTGAAATGAAGAGTTAAATGTGTAAATAGCGTAACATAAACCGAGTTTTTCGCGTATTTCCTGATAAAGCCGGGAAGACGTGCCGCCGCCGAATAGCGTAGAAAAAACGAATAAGCGGTAACGGTTTGGGTCGTAATTGGGTATCCCTTTAAAACCCCAACAAGAATAAATTTGTTCAACTGTTTTTGCAGTATATCCCTTGCCGAAATGCATTTTTACATGGGGAATCACCTTACCGTTTTTTTCTCTATGCGGAAAATTAACTTTATTTAGAATGTTTATAATTTTACCTTCATCAAAATTTCCAGCCACAGAGATTACAATTTTATCGGCATGATAATTTTTTTCATAAAAATTCAAAAGGTTTTTTCTCGTTACTTTGCTAATACTGTCAATCGAACCCATAATTGGTCTTCCGATTGCGTGATTTTCCCACAAATTTTCTATAAACAAATCATGCACTAACTGATCAGGGGCATCGTCATACATACGGATTTCTTCAAGAACAACTTGTTTTTCTTTTTCAAGTTCTCTTTTTTCAAATTTTGAATTTAATAGCATATCGGCAAGAAGGTTTAACCCCACATCTGCATATTTTGAAACAAGGTTAACGTAAAAACAGGTATATTCTCTAGTGGTAAACGCGTTTAAATATCCACCGATTCTGTCAATTTCCTTTGCGATATCTATTGCATTGCGATTTTTAGTACCTTTAAAAAGCATATGTTCGATTAAGTGAGCATATCCGTGTTCATTTATATCTTCGTCTTTACTTCCGGTATTAATCCATAAACCAAGTGAAACTGTTTCAAAAAAATCTACTTTTTCAAAAACAACACGTAAACCGTTATCTAACGTGTATTTATTAACGTTAATTTTTTGTTTTATATTATTTTTTAAATGTATAATTGCCCCCTTGTGAACAATGTTTACAACTTATTTTATCGGTAAGGTAATATACGTTTCTAAAATTAATTTGCATTTTATTATTATTAACCCGTTTGATTATGTTTTTGCAAGGATTTTTTTTATTACAGTATATTCAGCGCCCCGTGGTTTTAATATACTTTGATACAGAATTATACTGTCAAAAACGAAATCTCCAAAAACAATTTCATCTTTTTTTTGAAAAAAGTAATCAATTAATTTTTTTTCCGGTTTTCTTTTAACCCTGCCTATTGTTAAATGGCTTTTAAACTTTCGGTTTTCTTTTTCAAACCCGATGTCGCCCATTGCTTGGTCAATATCCCTTGCAAGCAACGAAAGAAAATCCCCGTAGTTATTATCTTGCACTCCGGCCCAAAAAACTCTTGGCTTTTTAAAACTAGGAAAAACGCCTAATTTTTCAACATACAAATGTTTTTTTTTAAAAGATAAATCTTCCAAAGCTGATATTATAAAATCAACGCGTTCAGGGTCAACCTCCCCTAAAAATTTAAGGGTAATGTGCATGGCTTTTGGTTTAACCCATTTTACGTTTTTTGAATCCAGAGCTTTAAACTCGTTCTGTGTGTTTTGTATTTTTTCAATTACATTATCAGGGATTTCAATTGCAATAAACAATCTCATAATACTACCCTTTAAATAAACAATATTTATAATAGTTAAAAATGTAAAGAAAAATATTTCAATATAAATTTAAGCATATTTTTATACACTCGTTTGTTACAAAACACAAAAATTACGAGAGTACAAGTTTAGATTTGTTCAAAACCCATACTTATAAAAATTTTACAAATAAAAGCCAAATATAATTTTTATTCTTATGCTATCATTTAACCATGATTTTGTTAAAAACTTATTAAATTGCATGGTAAATTTAAAACTCTATAGACAAAGTAATTCCGCTATTGCTATGTATTAATATGGAATTTTTTCGTCTGCTGTTTTAAAATTTTTTTTACCGTTACCATAAGAAATAAAATCAATGTTATTTGCAATAATTTGTATTGACGTTTTTTCTTGTCCTGTTTTCGCCGTATATTTATCCACAACAAGCCGGCCTGAAACTATTACAGGCATTCCTTTTTTTAGATATTTACCCATTATCTCAGCAAGCTTTTCCCATGCAACAACGTTAAAAAACATAACACTTTGTTTTTTTTCGCCGTTTTCCTTTTTATAATAATTATTAGCAAGGGAAAATTTAAGCATTGCTGTGCCTCGTGTTGTTTGTTTTAATTCTGCGTCTTTTGTTAAACGCCCTTCAATCACAACTAGATTAAAATTAGTCATATTTACACCTCTTAAATTAAATTGCATAATATTAATCAATATAAAACGTTTAAATATTTTATTTTTTTTTATTTTTTTTTATTTTTTTTAAAAAAAATTATTTTTAAACATAATTGTATTATAATTTTTAAATTAATGCTGATAATTATAGTATGACTGTTAAGGTGGATAATCGTTTTTAATATGCAATTTAAAACAATCACGTTTTATGACCTAGATGATAAAATATATGAAATAATGGATAACTTAGTTAATGAAATATGTATTAAAACCGGAAACCATGATAAAGATGTTATTTTCTTTGAAATATTCGCAGAAATTGTTCAAAACGCAGCTAAGGCAAATTTTAAAGAAGTTGTAAAAAAAGAAATTGAGCGGGACAAGGCAAAAAAAATTGAATATAAAGAATTAATGAAAAATTTTAAAGACAGATTGCCTAAAGCTCATGACGAACTCGCTGTAAAGGCAAAAAAATATAATTTGTTTATTCAACTCGATGTAACGTTAAGCAGCGCAAATATAATGCACCTACGTTGTATTAACAACCGGACAGCAACAAATAAAGAGATGGAACGTTTAAACCATAAAATCGAACAATCTAAGAATTACAGCAGATTGGGGGATTTTTATCTTGACCATTATGACGATTCGGAAGGCGCGGGTTTAGGAACTGCGTTAATTGACATTTCTTTAAGAGCTATGGGGTATAAAAATTTTCTTTATAGAGTTTATAATGAAGAAGGAAATAGGACAGTAACCGAACTTGTGATTGATTTGCAAGAAAAAGGTGTGTTAAATTATGATTCAAAATAGCGCTGACACGCAGGGGAAAGTTAAAGGTTGTTATGATGCTAACTATCCATTTTTAACGCATAATAATAATCTAAACAAAATTATTGAAATTGTTAGTAAAACAGCCATGGGAATTGTTCCGGTAAAACGAAACGGCAGTACTTTTGCCTACCTTTCATGGAAAAAAATATTAGAGTTTATTCAACAAAACGGATATAATACAGAAACTAAAGCGGAAGACATTGCAACTTGCCAAGCCGCTTTTATTAGCATAGAAGAAAGCGTTGAACGCGCTATGCTTATGATGATGGAAAAACGAATTAAAATGCTCGTTGTTTTGGAGAATTCATCCGAAGCCGGTGTTTTAACATTTGAGGATTTAATATTTGAAGTTCAAAGTGAATTATCCTTATATTTTGAAAAACTAAAATCAATAGCTGAAGAAAGAAATAACGAAATTGATGCTTTACTGAAATTAAAAGAAGATTATCTGAATATTGCTGCACATGATTTAAAAAGCCCTCTTTCAATAATTAAAGGGTTTGCCTCCTTGCTGGAACAAGAGCAAAATTTAAATAAAGAACAAAAGTTAAGCTTGCATTACATAGAAGAGCAATGCAATTTTATGCTCGGGATGATAGACGACCTTTTAACCTCAGCAAGTATAGAAGCAGGAGGATTGACATTAAACAGAAAACCCGTTTCTGTTGATAATTTTCTTGAAAAAATTTACAACGGGTTTTCCTTCATAGCCAAAAAGAACGGAATAAATTTTGAAATTAGCGCGAATACCGGAACAGTATACAATATGGATGAAAGCAAAATGAGGGAATGTATAGTAAACTTGCTGGATAACGCGTTTAAAAATACAAATAAAGGAAGCATCAAACTTTTTGCATTCAAAGAAAAGCAAGGTATAAAATTTATAATTTCAGATACGGGAAAGGGATTTAACAAAGAAGAAGCACAAAAACTTTTTGATAAATACGTAAAGGGTAAAGGCGAGCAAATAAAAGGTTTCGGACTTGGCCTTTATATTACATCCGAAATAATTAAATTACACAATGGCATTATAAACGTAGAAAGCGAGCAGGGAAAAGGAACGTCTTTTGAAATTATCCTTCCGTAAAATTTAGCAAATATTTTGTATTATAAAATAAAAAACCGCTCAATAAATGAGCGGTTTTTTAATGTCCATTGTTCGTTTTTCTTAGCCAAGTATCCCCAAGGGGATTTGAACCCCTGTTGCCGGGATGAAAACCCGGTGTCCTGGACCAGGCTAGACGATGGGGACAAATTAAAACAAACTTTACGTTTGCCTTATATTTGAGCCGCGATGGGTTCGAACCATCGACCCACGCCTTAAAAGGGCGTTGCTCTACCAACTGAGCTAGCGGCCCGTGTTGTGTCCGCTAAAGTTAGCAACGATATATAAAATCGTCAACTTTTTTTTTAAACTTTAGCTGTATTTTGTAAAGCACAAATAAAACGCTTACAATATTGCGTAGCAATTAATTTAATAAAAACACCGAAGAAAAACAAATTTTCAATAAAAAAGTTAATATACTAATAATACTTTAAATTTTATGCAACCGACACTTTAAAGTGTC
>CAYUYT010000184.1:0-6136 GCA_964449345.1 uncultured Spirochaetia bacterium
AGTGTCTATGGGGTTGATTGGCTTACATTACCGGGTAACGCGTTGCTTTTAAATCTGCGTTAATATAAACGGATAAAATTTCAATACTATGGCCATGTCGGTTTATTGTAATCAAGTGTTCGATAATCAATAATTATAACATTTCTCTTATGCAAATACCCGGAATTTTAAAATATCTTTATAATTATTGAAAACGTTCATGAAATAGAGTAAATTTTGAGATAAAGTTTTGAAAAACGGTAAAAGTATAGGTTATTTTTTTAATGATTTAATGTAAAAAAATTGAGTTTAGCAGACATGCTATTACACGAATGTTTGAGAGGAAAATTAAAAAAGATCAAGTTATTGAAATACTAAAATTCGGTATGGAGATAGAGAATTATCAAGACGATTCTCCATATCCTAGTAAGCTTTTACTAGGTTATGTTCAAGATATGCCAATACACGTTGTCGTTTAAATAAATTCTAAAGAAGATATATGTATTGTTGTAACAACTTATATTCCTGATTTAAATATTTGGGGAAGTGATTTTAAAAGGAGAAAAAACAAATGAAATGCGTTATTTGTAAAAACGGAGAAACAAAGCCGGGTAAAGTAACCGTTACTTTAGAAAGAGATGATACTATTATTATTATAAAACAGGTGCCTGCTAATGTTTGTGATAATTGCGGTGAATATTATTTATCAGAGCAGGTAACGGAGAAAGTGCTGGCAATGGGTGAAAAGAGCGTACAAAACCATGCGGAAGTGGAAATCTTACGCTACGTTGCCTGAACGTAAAACGCTTTGTTTAAATAATACCAAAATAGTTTTCCTAATTTTTAAAGTCTATTCAAAGAAAAAATATTAAGCGCATAAGTAGTCTAAGCAATAAAAATCAGCGCAACTTTTTTTTGGTTACGTGGCAAATAAAAGGGAGTGTTATTCATACGCTTAATTGAGTGTCTATGGGGTTGATTGGCTTACATTACCGGGTAACGCGTTGCTTTTAAATCCTCGTTAATATAAACGGATAAAATTTCAATATTCCTTTTGTTTTTTTTAATTACTTCGTAACTAAAAATTTTGGCATTGTTTATGGAGTTGTGGGTAATCCGCTGAAGTAAACTTCTAAATTATACATACATATTTAACTAGCTTCAAATTACAAAAGGCAAGCCGTAAATACTTGCCTGTTGGTAGGTTATATGGGAGAGAAAGGGGATTTGAACCCCCGGCCTTCTGGGCCACAACCAGACGCTCTAACCAACTGAGCTACTCCCTCCGTTTGAATAAATAGTATAACAAATTTTTAAAATACTTTCAACGCTTTTTTACGTTTTTTTTGTTGAAAATATTACCGCCCCGCAAGGTGAAAAAGTCTTGGATTTTATATATTTTGCCGGCATTCATTGCAGGGTTTATATTAAAATCGTTGACTTTAAGTAAAGCAAATATATTAATTCAAATAGGGTAAACGTTAATAAAAATGAGTTCGCCCGTTTTTTTCAGCAGATTAATATTATTTACCATGTTATTTCATAAACACATTGTTCATCCCCGTTTTTTCGGCATGTTCCGTCAAGATGTTTAATTTTTGAATTTTTTTCAAATTTTTCAGCCATTGATATAATTATGCCCATGTCGAAATCGCATGGATAAGGATTGTTGCAGGTGATTTTAGCTGTATTATCATCAACGATTTTTACTGAATAATGCCCTATATTAAAATTCTCTTCTCCTCTATGGTTCATGTAATATGCAATGTCTATTGCTGAAAGGCCTTTTTGAATGGTGTCTATTTCCGGGGGGAATTTTGCATTTTCAGGTATACTTCTACCGATTTTGTATAGAGCAAAGCTACCTATTTTATTTGAAATTTCATGAAATGCTTTTAACCAATCCTTTTGTAAATACCAGTTATTTTTATCTAAATTTTTTATATTGTTTCTTGCTAGAATTTCATAGGCAATATCTTCAAATTTACCTAAGCCTTCAACAACGGATAATACAGTGTATCCATTTACCTCAACCTTATCTGTGAATCTTGACAAATTAATGCTTATTAAAGGTTCTTTTTGATTTTTTGGAAGTTTGATTTCATAATCGTTTTTGATGTTAATACTTATGTTAATATCGTTAATAATTTTGTTTTGTTCATTAACTGCTTTTTTTATTTCGTCTTTTTTCTTTTCTTGAAATTTTATTGATTTTAAAAGGAACTCTGAAATATTTTTTAAAGAATTCATTTGAGTTAAAATATTATCGCTGTCGTAATTTATATTTCCTATAGCCTCGGTTATGTTGCTTGTTTCTTCATTTAAAATTGTAACTGCCTTTAAAATTTCATTTGTTCCTGATGATTGTTCTGTCATCGAATTGTGAATTTCCTTATTTATTCTATTCACATTTTCTATTCCATGTATGAGGTGTTTTAATTGCTCATCTATTTTTACACGCATATTGCCGACGCTAAAAATTTTTGTAACAATATCTTTAATTAAATTTTTAATTTCTTTTGTGGATTTACTTGAATTATCAGCTAGTTTTCTAATTTCATCAGCAACAACAGCAAAACCTTTGCCTGATTCACCTGCATGTGCGGCTTCAATTGCAGCATTCATAGCGAGTAAATTTGTTTGCTCAGAAATTCCACTAATTATATTTGTAATTTCATTAATTTTTTTACTTGTTTTTTCCACATCGTTTATTGTATTAAAGGCTTCGGACAACTCATTAATGGTTGTCGAAGCTTTATCTTCAAGATCTTTAGAAATGCTCGATGCTGTTGCTGAAGTTGATGTTATATTTTCAATGTTGGCGGTCATTTGTTCAATAACGCTAGATGATTCTTCAATTGAGGTTGCTTGAGAATCTATGCTTGACGTAACGTCTTTTATCTTTTTAGAAATTTTTGCGATAGAATTAAAAGATGTTGAAACTGAATTATTTTGCTCTATTGTTATCTGATTAATTTCATTTATAATTTTTTCAAAAATATTTATTGAACATGTAATCTCATCAACTATAAAATTCATGCCTACAGAATGAGTTTTTAAATTTTGTTTATATTTCGTAAATTTATATGAAATATCTTTTAAAATATTACCGATACTATTTATTTGTTGTTTATGTCTTTGTATTGCATTGTCTTTATTATCAATAATGTTTAAATCGTAATTACTAATGCCTTGTTTTAAAATTTGTTCAGTAGATTTTATAAGTTCTTTGTAGTTTTTATTTGTGTAAATATTAGAAAAAAAGAACAAGCTATTAATTATGATTATAAAACTAAGTAGCATATAGTGTGAATTGATAAGATTACTGTTATTATAGAAAATAAAAGAAGAAATAAAAAATAAAACTGATAAAAATAAAACAATAGCGCTCAATCTTTTATGGATTTTCATTATAACACCCTTTGCCTGCTGAAACGATGATTAAATCGTTAATTTTAGACACTAACACTATAATGTTTGATATCTTTATAGGTCAAGTAAAATTTAATAGGTTTCAAATTTTTATTGTTTTTTGTTGTTGCTATCTAATTTATTTATTTTATATAAAATATATTAAAAATGATATGTCTCGTTATGAATAATGCATAAAAAATTTTTAATGAAAAATAGGTCTTTAAATTATTTTTTTATTAATCCTCATCATCATCATCGTCGCTGTTATATTCCTCAAGTTTGCGGTGCAGGGTTTTACGCCCTATTTTAAGAATTTCTGCGGCGCGGGATTTATTGCCCTTAGTCATCGCAAGGGTTGCAAGGATAACGCGTTTTTCTGCTTCTGCAAGGGAAATACCGGTGTCAAGTGAGATCGTGTTGGTATCCTGATTATCTTTGATAAATCCGGGAAGGTTTTCTTCTGTGATTGTATTGCCTTTGCACATTACTACGGCTCCCTCGATTATGTTTCGTAGTTCCCGTACATTTCCCGGCCATGAATATCCTTCAAGCATTGCCATCGCTTTGGGGGAAATACTCATTTTTCCGCGATTGTTTATTTCTGCAAACTCTTTGACAAACGCGTCAACGAGTAGGGGGATGTCGCTTTTCCTGTCTTTTAATTTAGGCATGGTTATTGAAATTACTTTAAGGCGGTAATACAAATCTTCGCGGAAAATCCCGTTTTTAACCTCTTCGTGCAAATCCCGGTTCGTTGCGGTAATAATCCTAACGTCAACGTGAATCGGTTTAACACCGCCCACACGGTCAAACGATTTTTCCTGAATAACGCGTAAAAGTTTTACCTGTGTGGCTTGTGAAATTTCGCCTATTTCATCGAGAAAAATAGTCCCCCCGTCTGCCGCCTCGAATTTACCCTTTTTTTGGTTTATTGCTCCCGTGAAAGCGCCTTTTTCATGCCCAAAAAGTTCAGATTCAAGCAAATTTTCGTTTAATGCTGCGCAGTGTACTTTTATTAGGGGTTTATCTTTGCGGTCTGAAAGGTTATGGATTGCATTGGCAATGAGTTCCTTACCCGTTCCCGAATCACCTTCGACTAATACGTTAGCTTTACTCGGAGCAACCTGTTTTACTACATCGAAAACGCGTTGCATGGGTTGAGATGTTCCGATTATGTTTTCAAACGCAAATTTATCGTATATTTGTTTTTTAAGTTCTGTGTTTTCCTGTTTTAAGTCATAGTTTTCTAAAGCGCGTTCAACGGACAGGGTCATTTTATCGAGATTAACAGGCTTGGTGAAAAAATCAAAAGCTCCTTTTCTCATTACTTCTACGGCATTTTCGATTGTGCCGTGCCCGGTTAATATTATAACGGGGATGTTAGGGTAAAGTTCGCGCGCTTTATCAAGGAATTCCTCGCCTGACATACCCGGCATTTTTAAATCGCAAATAACCATGTCAGATCCTTCGGTCGCAAGCAAATCAAGTCCTTTTTGGCCTTCCGCGGCTGTAATTACAGAGTATCCGTCAAGTTCGAAAGATTTTTTTAATCCTTGGCGGATATTTGTTTCATCATCTATAACGAGTAATTTTCGTCTCATTGCAATACCCTTTTTCGTTTCGGTTACTATAAATCACGTATTTTTCGTTCTAATACTGTTTCGTTTTAATTTGCAGAAATTCATAAACTAAATATAACTTATTGTAGAGAAAGCATATATGCATTTCTGACAAATTACGTTAATATTATAAATCAAATAGAATTGATATAAATATAATAGTAAGTTTTGCAAATTATCAATAAAAATATATTTTGAAAAAAATAACGCGTTATTTATGAATAATTTCGTAACCGCAGAAACGGCAAACTTTTTGTGTTTGCAACTGTCAATGCAACTCTATGTTTTTACCCGGTTAATGTCTGTGAGTTTGCCAAAAAATAAAAACGGATAACCTTTAAGCGGGAATAAAGGCTACCCGTTTGTTGGGTGAAAAAATTATCAATACAATTTTACTTTGCCGTTGCTCCTAAAATTTTATCCATTAACATATTTTCAGGTACAGCACCTTCTATGAAATCTTTTTCGTTTATTACGGTTCTTGGCACTCCCATGACATCGTACTTGTTAGCAAGATGAGGGAATTCTGATGCTTCAATCATTTCAGCTTGCACGTTTTCGTTTTCTATTGCAAATTTATGCGCTGATATTACTGCTCCGGGGCAGTAAGGGCAGGTCGGTGTAACGAATACTTTAAGCGTTACTTTATCTTTAACGTCTTTTAAGTTTTCCGGTACAGGATTTGCGTTGCCGGCTTCTTTAGTGGAAACGTGTTTAATCGATTCGAGCAGGGAGGTAAACTCATACCCTGACGGTATTCCGTAGAACCTGACCCCGTAATCTTTTTCGTTGCCTTTAACTATGATTGCAGGGATTTTATCAATACCAAATTCGTCTGCTTTATCTTTATCATCCTGAAAATCATAAACATCGAGAGTGAGTTTATCTGATATTGCGGATAATTCTTCTGCTAGGTCTCTCGTTTCTTTGCAATACTGGCATTCAACTTCTTGAGTAAACATTATTATCTTAACCGGCGCTTTTAATTCTTTTAATAGATCCGCAACCTGATTTTTTACTTTATCGCTTAATACTGGCATAATTCCTCCGTTTTAATTATTCAATCATCTGAATATATAATAATTCGTATAGTCTAAAAATTCAAGTATTATACCTGAATCCGT
>CAYUYT010000184.1:6146-7357 GCA_964449345.1 uncultured Spirochaetia bacterium
AAGTATTATATTTAATTAACAAAGAAAAATTTATGAATTTCTTAAAAATGGGCGGAAAAAGGGGAGGGGGATTGCTTTTTTATAAAATAGTTTAATCAATAAACACGTTTTGACAATTCCTCTTTAGAAATTACTTTAACTTTTTTTTTGCGGCTTCTAATCCCTCATATACATTGGCTGTAAAGTTTTCCGAAATGTAAAGCAACGAATATAAATCCTTATAGGGAAATTATAAATGCGGTTTTGATAAACTTTATTGTTTTATAAACGAAAGCTTTAAAATATATATTTATCAAGACAAGGGCAATAGCCATTGACGCTTCTATATTCTGTTTTCACTTCAAATGCGGCCATGGTTAAATCCTTAAAATTAATCTTACCCGCTGATTTTACGAATTTATCTTGCTTAAATAAAAAAATTGCATATTTATTTCAACAGTGGCTTTACTACTAAAAGAAATTTCATTTTTATTTCGCTTTTTTAGCTTTAAAAAATGATTTTTCACCTAAATGAAACGCAAATTGACCATATATTTCATCTTTCTTTTTAAACCTTATCCAACCGTATCCGCATACGTGTTCGCATTCATCATAGCCCTCAAATGAGAATTCAAACATTTCTTCGTTGCCTAATATTTTTGTTTGCCCGTCAATATCGCAACTAACCAAACCGAATTCAAACGTTCCTGTGCTATTTTTTTTAATTTGTATATTAGCTTGAGTCTGCATATTAAAATAATCTTCATCCCATTGATCCATTTCAAAAATATGCCATTTACCTGTAAAAACGTTTAAATTATTCATAAAGCTTTAATCAAAATTAATACGGGTATATATAGCCGTAGTCTTCATCTTGCAATAACGCGTTAATTGTTTCAATGTCAAAATACTCAGGGGCAAATTTATCGGTTTCGAGAAAATCAACAACGTATTTATAATCGCTGTGTTCGCGGTGTTGAATTATTTCAGTCATATCCCCATACCCCTCCGCAATCCCCGGGAGGAGTATTCATTTTTCCTTTTATGCATACAGTGTAAGTGCAGTTATTATCATAAGGAATCTTTTTTTCTAATATTATATCGCATTTCCATGAATCACCGAAATCATATTCAATTTTATTTTTTTCATTTTTTATTAGATTAAATATTTTTACCTTCACCGATTCAATTTCGAAGTGCATATTTCATACACTCATAAGGTGTATGAAAAC
>CAYUYT010000185.1:0-7304 GCA_964449345.1 uncultured Spirochaetia bacterium
TTCGATAACGCTTTTCTGTTTAATATTATATCAGCTTTTTTAAGCGAATTAATAAACTGGCTATAATTCATTCCGTTTAGTTTAACCGCGGCTGATATTCTCGTTATCCATAAACGCCTAAAATCGCGTTTTTTATTTCTTCTGTCTCTATATGAATATGCTAATGCACGCATTACAGTAGGCATTGCTGAGCGGTACAAACGTCTTTTACCACCAACGAATCCCTTTGCGCGTTTCATTATTTTATTTTTTCTCTTTGCTTTTACAGTTCCGTTTACTGATCTTGGCATTTTTTTCTCCTTAAAAAATATGAGTATTTCTAGCGGTATGGCATCATTTCTTTTATATGGTTCATATCGCTTTTATTCACAATAGCATCTTTTCTTAAATTTCTTTTTCTTTTTGTAGATTTCTTGGTTAAAATATGGCTTTTAAAAGCTTTATTTCTTTTTGCCTTACCTTTACCGGTAAATTTAAATCTCTTTGCTGCGCTTCTTTTTGTTTTCATTTTAGGCATAATTTTTACTCCTTATTCGTTGCTTGGCGCTAAATACATTATAATATTACGCCCTTCCTGTTTCGGGTCTTTTTCAACCATTGCCACATCGGAAAGGTCTTCAATTATTTTTTTCATTATATCCATTCCCAAATTCGAATGAACAATTTCACGACCTCTGAACATTACCGTTACTTTTACTTTATCGCCGTGATTTATAAATTTTCGTATATGATCGACCTTAAAATCATAATCATGCTGGTCGATTTTAGGCCGAAATTTCATTTCTTTTATATGAATTACCTTTTGTTTCTTTTTCTGTTCCCGTAACTTTTTCTTACGGTCAAACTTAAATTTCCCGTAATCCGTAATCCTACAAACCGGAGGTTTTGCATTTGGTGAAACTTCTACAAGGTCAAGATTTTTCTCCCTTGCCCGGTCAATAGCCTCTGATAATTTGACAATACCGATTTGATTTCCTTCATCATCAACGAGACGGACTTCCGGCACGCGTATTTCCTCATTAATGCGAAATTCATCATCTTTTCCTTTGTTGCGTTTTATAATTAACTCCTTTTTGCGTAAATTAAAGTAATTTTTAATATATATTTATAATAATAATTAGTCAAGTAATTTAATTCCACAAAAAATGAATTTAGTATCCTATTAATCAAAATTAATAAAAATTTCAGGTCCTAAATATGCACCTTTTAAAAATGGCAAAACCTTACCGGAGGAAAAATCAGAAGGCAAATACGACCCCGGATTTTCGCTTTCTGAAAACAATCCCATTTTTATATATGTTTCGGCAACGAGTTCGCTACAAAAAATATCCTTATATTTCCTTTTCCTTTTAAACAGCCACCCCAAAAACTTATTCCTTAAAAAACGTGATATAATATTAAAATCACCGGGAAATGGTAAAGGATGAACTTCACGAATAAAATTAAAAAGATTTTTTAGCATTTCTTGTGTGAGCGCAACTTTCAATTTTCGTAAAGCAAATAAATCCGTTTTGTAAGTTTTAAGCCGTTCATGAATTGAAACAAGTTGCGGGCCTTTTTTCATTTTATTAAATTTTTTATCAAAAACAGTTTCCAGGTCAGTTGATTCCCATAATAAAACTTCATCTTTTTCAGGAAACCTCACAACCATAGCCACGTGAGTCCAATTTATATATTCGCCAAAAATATCAAGTCCGGGTTTATCAACGCCTTTAAATAAAAATATATCGCCGGTATGCAAATCATGCTTAACTTCATCAAACGACGCATGGAACTCTGTTATTGCAGGCAAATAAACAGTAAACACGCTGCCTGTGTTCTCTTCCGAATCAACCTCGATATAACCGTTATGCAATTCAACAAATTTCTTAACAATAGCCAAGCTAATACCGGTAGTCCATTCTCCCTTGGTTCCGATTTTATTTAAATTTGTTTTAGAATTAAAAATATATGGAAGATTCTCCTTTTTAATTCCTTCGCCCGTATCTTTAACACTAATAACGCATTTTTTTTCGTGGCTAACTTCTTTTAGATCCAATTCCACGAAAACCTCACCGCCGGGATTTGTAAATTTTACTGCGTTGGTTATCAAATTACTCAATATCTCGTTAAAATGTTGCTCATTTACATAGGATACGGCTTTGGATGATAAAATACTTACCGATAAATTGATATTTTTATTCAAAGCAATTTTTTTGAATTCTTTTTTTCGGGAATTTATTAAGCGGGATAAATTCTTCTTTTCCATTCTCGATTTGTATTCGTTATGTTCTATCTGGGATATATGCAGAAGTTTATCCACTAAATTTATCAAACCGGAAACTCGTTGATTGAGTTCATTTAAACTGGACTCTCCTTGCCCTGTTTTTTCCATTAGTTCTTTTATGTCTGTTAACGAAAACCTAAGTCTTTCCGAAATCATTTGTATGCTATCATCTTTTGCTTTATTAATATTTTCAAGATATTCAATTCTGCTTTGAACAGTTAGGTTTGCCTCTCTCATATCTTTATTAATTACATCGAGTATTTTTTGTTTTTCTTTTAGTTTTACTGTTTTTCTGTTAATTTCTATTTTTAAAAGCACCCATTGCAAAACGAGAAAAATTATAATCAATCCTACGCCGCCGAAAACTAAAACATTTTTCAACCATTCAGGTATTTTATATTTCTTAACAACCCATTTATTAAAAATTCCTTCAATCTCCCGTTGATTGATTTTTATCAAACCCTGATTTATAAAGAGCATTAATTTTTCATTGCCTTTTTTAACTCCGGCTCTAAACTCTTTAGTAACCAAATCGGATAGTAACCGAAAATCACCTAGAGAATCGAATTTACTCAGATAATAATATGCAACGGAATAATCAACAGCAAAAGACAAAATATCCGCTTTAACTGCGTCCTGTAAAAGAGTTTTATTCGTTGAATATAAATTTAATTTCATTTTTTTATAATTTGATTTGAGGTATTCAACTGCATAACTCCCGCGTGTTATACCGATGGGAATATTAGAATCTATCAAACCATTAAACGAACTCACATTAAGACGGCTTGAAACGAATACAGACAACGTATACTTAAAAAATCCTTTAGAGAAAATTAAAAATTTTGCGCGGGATTCGGATTTATACAAACCTGCATGAAAATCCGCTGCCCCGTTTTTTACGTTGTTTAAACTCTCGTTCCATGATGTCAAAATAAATTTAACTTTAACGTTATTTTTCTTTGCCCACAATTTCCAAAAATCAATCACAATTCCGTCAGGGGTTTCATTTTTACCGTAAAAAGAATAAGGGGGCATGGAATGCGTTGTAGTTATTACAAATGTCCTGCGATTTTTTTTTGAATACAAGTTACTAAACAAAGAAAAAAACAACATCAAGATTAATATTATATTTTTTTTTGCTTTAAGCATATTAATAAAATCCTTATTAAAAATTAAGGATTTTTTTTAGAAAAGATAATTAATTCACGTTTTTTTCTTCATTTTCATTCAAAACGTAACGGCATATCAAGGGTTTTTTCATAATTATCAACTATATGTGCAACGGCATTATCAATATCATCGGTAATCAAAAACAGATTCAAATCTTCAGGACTTATATACTCGTTTTCCAATAATACTTTTTTAATCCAATCCAGCAAACCACTCCAATAATCTTTGCCGAATAAAACCATGGGTACATTTTTTATTTTATTCGTTTGGACTAAAGTAACAACTTCAAAAAACTCGTCCATTGTACCGAACCCGCCCGGACAGAATATAAAAGCAACGGAGTATTTAACAAACATAACCTTACGCACAAAAAAATATCTATATAAATGTAGTTTGTTTATGAAAGGGTTGGGAGTTTGTTCAAATGGCAGTTGAATGTTTAAGCCAACGCTTGTTCCGCCGGATTCAGCTGCGCCTTTGTTCCCTGCTTCCATTATACCACCGCCGCCGCCGGTTATAACGGAAAAATTATTTTGAGTTAATTTTCGGGCAATTTGGACTGTTTTATCATAATACGGATTTTCCGGTTTCATTCTTGCGCTACCGAAAATGCTAACCGCGGGTACAATTTTTCTTAATTCATCAAACCCTTCAACGAATTCCGCCATTATTCTAAACACACGCCAGGGGTCTGAACTAAAACTGTCTTTAATACCGTTATCATTCATATAAATCAACCTAAATTTATTATGTATTGAACATCGGCTTTATATACAAATAAATTAACGGCAAAGCGAATTAATTTAATGTAAAATGATTTTTAAAATTTAAGTAAACTCTAAAAACGAATCCTTCAAACTTTAATATACTAATAATACTTTAAATTTTATGCAACCGACACTTTAAAGTGTCGGTTGAAAAGCAATTACAATATACAATACTTTGATTTTAAAATCACTTTAGTATATACGAAGTTTACATATTTTAAAAAAATAATTTTTAGAGGTTACTTTATTTGCATTCGAACAGAGGTTTTCAAAACCCATTTTTATGGTTAATATTAAAATCGAAAGGTTAATTCACTATTTATAGACAATAAACAAGGATGCACTTTGGCTTACTATAAAATTATTGCCATATTTATATTATTTTCAATTTCAATAAACACAAACTTTTCCGCAAAAAATAACAACGGGGACGATGCTACATTTAAGGGCAATAAAATACAACAAAGTCCCGGTCCCTTAAAAAATTTTAGAACCCTTTATACCCGAAGATTTAGAGGCAGACCTAACGCGTTTTATCGTAAAATTAACAACCGTATATTCATTCATACAGATAAAGCGTATTTATACTGTATAAGCGTTAATACAGGGCATATACTCTGGTATCTAAAAACAAGAGCAAACCTTTCCGCAACGGTTTACATTAAAAATAATTTCATTTACGCAACGGATATTGAAAAACGCATTTATAAAATTAGCATTTTTTCAGGCAGAATTTCATGGATAAGTAAAATGGATTTTTATTTGCACGGATGTTGGGGCTTATATAAAAATCACGTTTATTGCACCGCATACAATTTAAACAAGGATAATATTTTCACAAGCGGAAGAATAATCCGCATAAATATAACTGACGGGAAAAAAAGTTCAATTCATAAAAACGTTTTACATCCTTCGGCATACGGTCTTAGCCAGGCAAATATTATGTACGTTCCCGGGCAAAACAACGTTTTATTTGCCTATGATTTGAGGGATTTACGAACCCGCTTTGTAACGGAAACAGAAACCGGTTTGATTACTCCGCCACTAATCGGGGAAAAAAGCATATTCGTATTAGGAAGGCGCAAGCTCTATTCAATCGACAAAATAACGGGAAAAATCAGGTGGATAAGAAGAATTAATTTACTTTTTTTTCGGGATACAATACCCCTTCCACGGATTTATAACAATACGGTTTTTTTAGGGCTCAGAGGTTTTGACTTAAAAACCGGTGAAGGCAATTTTGTTATTTTCGGAAAAGGAAAAAAGGAAACTGATATTTACATTGCGGGGAAATATTTATACTACGGCGGCTCTCTATACTATCCGGATAAGCGTAATAAAGGTTTTATTAGCGTTTTTAATATAGATACGCGCGAACAAGTTAGTTTTCAAAAACTTAACCACGTGCCTAAATATGGCTTAACAGTACACGGAAATTTATTATATTATTTTGATTCAAAAGGCATACTTCATTGTTTAACCGGAAGTAAATAGACCCAGAATGTTTTGCAGAATAAATTAACCGGTACGTAAAAAAATATTCATTAAATTCGGGAATTTTAGTTTTTATGAGGGTAAAACTATTTGACTGCATTATCGGGTATAATTATATTTGCTGTGCAAAAGTGTAATTAATTTTGAGAAACAATAAATGATAACATAAATTCATTGGTAAAGGATTAAGTTATGAAAAGAACGTATCAACCGTCCAGAATTAAACGAAACAGAAGGTTTGGTTTTAGAAAACGAATGTCATCAAAAAAAGGGAGGCAATTGTTAAAACGCCGTAGGTACAAAGGCAGAAAGAAGCTCACGGTTTCAAGCGAAAAGCGAAGATAATTTTTTTAGGAACGTATGCAGAGGAGTGGATAAAAAATATATTTTAAAGCAACGAGAAAGAATTAAAAGTAATACTGAGATTCGAGAATTAAAAAATACAGGTAAAAAACTCTTTGGTAAATATTATTACATTATTTATAAACCGAACGGGCTTGAAAACAACAGGATTGCCGCACTTGTAGGTAAAAAAAATAGGAATGCAGTAACAAGAAATTACGAACGGCGGCTAATTAGAGAGATTTACAGGCAGAATAAAGAAATATTGTATAAAAAAGTAGATTTATTAATAATAAAAAATAAAGATGGAAATGCGAGTTTTGAACAAAAACAAAATGACCTTAAAAACCTTTTTAAACGTTGTTAATTTGAAATGGATTTTCATCTTTTTAATAATTATTTACCAAAAACTTATCTCACCCTTTCTCGGTTCACGATGTAGATTTTATCCAACTTGTTCCGAATACGCAAAAAAAGCTTTTCTGAAATTCGGTTTGTTCAAAGGCAGTTATTTAGGCGTTAAACGCGTTCTAAAATGCCATCCTTACAATCCGGGCGGATTCGACCCTTTACCATAATTGAATTTATTTATTGAAAAAAAATTTAAAGGGAAATACAAATGGAAAAAAGAACAATATTGGCAATATTGCTCATTGGAGTTTTATCAGCGCTGTATTTCTGGTTTCTAAACAGCCAGAAAGAAAATAAAGAAAAACCAGCAAGACAAAAAACCGAGCAAGTTCGACAACAAGACAAAAATGAAAAACAACGAATGGAAAAAGAAAAAAAAGAAATAGCTAAAAAGAAAGAAGTCGCTAAAAAGACATCTTTTACGGCAATTAAAGGTATTGAAAATACTTTTATGCCTCTTGCTCCGGGAATAAAAACGGTGGCTATGGCAAGAAAATATATAAACGATGTAAAACAACTCGTTGAAATTAGAAAAAACATACAACTATCCGAATTAAGAATAGACGAATTTAAAGTCAAACTTAACAACGCAAAAACTCAAATAGATAGAAGAAGGTTAAAAGCAAAAATTGCGCTTGAACAAAATAAGCTGAAAATATATAAAACGCAGGAACTAAGAAAAACTTTGCCTGAAGAATATAACGGAGTAAAAACAACGCCTCAAACAATATCATTCCAGAATAAAAATTATATAGGCGAATTTACCACCAAAGGTGCGATTTTTGACAAATTACTATATAAAAAGTTAAAATATTACAATAAACAAAAAAAAGAAAAAGAACATATAAGTGTTA
>CAYUYT010000186.1:0-7264 GCA_964449345.1 uncultured Spirochaetia bacterium
AGTCAAGGTTTTTTTTGTTTTCTCCCGCATACATAAGAAGATTAAAACCGCAGGGAACGCAGAGTTCGCAGAGAGTACAGAAGTATGAGAAAACCTGTTTGTTAGTTGCAATAAAAAATTTAACAGGGGAATTTGCCACCATTGTTAAATTAATAATTAATTATTAAAGTAAAAGGCATTCAATTAACTTTTTTGCGAACATAAAAATTAAGATTAAATAGCATGTTTTTATTCTTTGAATCCATGGAAATTGCATATTTAATATATGGCAGACCGACTCTGCTATATGAACCGGGTTTAATCGGTTTAACATCCATTTGGTGAAACCGGTTATCTTTAGGCGTAATTTTAGTTTGATTATAAATCCATTGATTATTATTTGGATGAATATATAAAACATTATTTTTAACCTTCCAATAACCATACCCGAATTTATTGCCTTTATCGCTTATATATAATCTATTGTTAGTTTTAAAATCAATGCTTAAACCGCCAGCGTGCCCCCAACCCGCACCTTTACTCGTTAGCAGCTTCTTTATACCGAGTTTTTTTAAGTCACGTTTTGTTCTTTCTTTTATTTTTTCACAAACAATCCCTTGTTTACGTGATTTTTCCGGGTCGTATCCCGGATTAAAACTAGATTTAAATTTTGATTTATTTGTTTTCTGATTATTTCTTTTACTCAATTTATCAGTTTTACTGCAAGCAGTAAATATCGTAAGCATAATAATAATATAAACTTTAAAATATTTTTTCATTGATTTTCTCCAAAGTTAAACTCATATACGTGAAAAGCTTTAAATTTTTTAATTGTAGAAATATCATATTCACTAACACCAACTCCATTGCGAGTGCCGGTTTTGTCTCTAGTAGAATCATCTACAATTAAAACTTTCTTAACCGGGTCATAACCCGTTATTATTCCTGTATGCGAATAAACTTCATAATCTCTGTTATTAGAAATTTTTCTGGAGAAAAATTGTGTGCCTTTAAGACTATTAAGTTTATCTTTGTATTTTGTGGGGTTATTCAACCATTTAGCGATTTTTGCGCCATTTACATCGGTTCTTTTTTTACATAAATCCTCATTATTTGCAAAACTAGTAACCCCCATATATTTATCGGCTTCTTTCATTGCAGGAGTAGCTTTGTCATAAGCATCATTATAATCATAAAGCGAGGGTATATAATGCCAAGCATTATGCCCCGAAATCCAAGAATAATCAGAATCTATGTGTCCATTGTCGCTATGTCTTGTTAATCCCATAATATAAGCAACAATTACATTATGTTGAACGCAAACATAACTGCTATTGCCTGTTGGTTCTCCAGTTATTTGATTAAACGTATCCTTTTGTTTGTACTTTACCTTGCCTTTAAATAATGATGTCAATTTCCGTGAAATCATAACGCTTAATTTCTTTTTATCTTCAACTGTTAAATTGCCAGTGGTTGAACTTGCAATGCTCTTTAATTTATTAATAAGAGTTTTAATCATTTTTTTCGTTTCAGACGGCAAATCGTCCTTACCTATTGAATCAATTTTATCTTTTGCACTTTGTAACGCTTCAGCGGAGCTAGCTTCTGTTATTTCCGGTTCATTTATCTGCCCTGCCCCGAAGACTTGTTCTAAATCTTCAATCGGCGACATAATTTGTAATTCGTCTTGCTCAAACCCGTCCGTACTAATATCAATAGTCGGTTTTTCCCCGTTATCCCCCGGCTGCTCTGCTTCGGGTCGGTTCTGCGTGTTATTTCCCGTTGCGTTACTATTCTGCTGTGTATTTTGGTTTGCGGCATTATTTCCTTGCTGCGTTGGCTCGTTGGTTGCCTGCCCGTTTTGATCGGCCGCATCTGTCCACACTACCGCGCCCGGTACATCTAACGCGTTAACCGTTGTTAAATTAGCCATAGGGCTGGCTAAATCCATGTACGCGTCATTCTTAACAACGTCCGATGCAACGCTCTGCAAACTATCATACCCGCCCGAATATTTTACATGCTGGGCTGCAAGGTATACAAGGCGGTTAAGCTCATCAGCCGTGGGTTCACGGTTGTATTCCTCGGCGCCCTCGGCGTTCTCTGCGGTTATGTTTTTTCTTCGCTTTGTAAGCATAACGTTTTATACATTACTCTATGATTAAAGTCAAGGTTTTTTTTGTTTTCTCCCGCATACATAAGAAGATTAAAACCGCAGGGAACGCAGAGTTCGCAGAGAGTACAGAAGTATGAGAAAACCTGTTTGTTTGCGTTGCTTCGTTAGCATGGGTATTTATAACGTATTAAAAGGTTTTTGTAAATATTTATTCTTTGATTATTTCCGTTTTCTGTGCCCTCTTTTTCGTAATTCTTTATACGTTTTTGCTCCTTTGGAACGAAGGTATTTTATAACTTTAGGATTAGTTTTGTCGTTTACCCCACCAAGAGCATAATCTAAAACAGTGCCATAACCTGAACCATCTTGTTTTGCGCTAGAATCCACATCGCTTATAGAATTTATTTTTGCGTCGTGTTTAACGAGAAATTTTACAATCTCAAAATGGCCATATTGCGCTGCTAGCATTAACGGAGTTACCTTGCTGGTTTCAACATTCACATTAGCGCCGCGCTCGACGAGAAGCTTTGCTATTTTAAAATGACCATTCTTCGCTGCATATAATAAAGCTGTTTCTCCGTACAAAGCACGCATATTAACATTAGCACCGTTTTCAACGAGTATCTTTGCTATTTTGTAATATCCTTGTATTGAAGCCCAAATCAAAGCTGTTTTTCTCATACCACCGACTGCATTAACATCAGCACCTTTTTCTATCAACTTTTTAACTATCTTTTCAAAACCGCGCGAACTAGCAAAAATCAATGCTGTATTTCCTTCATATCTTGCATCAAGGTCTGCATTATTCTTAATTAACAGTTCGATGATTCTATTATAATTAGAATTTCTTTTAAACCCGCGTAAAGAACTAATAATCGCTTTCCCTTTAGCTTTAGTCCCAATTTTATTTGAAGCTTTTGTTAATAGATATTGTATTATATGTAAATACCCTCCATATGAAGCTGAAATTAAACTTCTTATAATAATTTTTTTTTCTATTTTTACTTTATTTTCAAGTACTTGTTTAATTATTTGAATCCTTCCTTTAAAAGCAGAAATTACCAAGCATTGTCCTATATATTTACGCGATTCTTTAACTTTAAAATTTTCAACAATGATTTTCTTAATCGTTTTGAATTTATCTATATCACCGTTTTTACAAGCAGCAAGAAAACTCGTTTTAATTTTTTCACTCTGTTTTTCATTAAAGCGCCATTTGCCACAAAAAGAAAAACTAATTAAAAAAAATATTAATATGATAATTAGTTTAATTTTTTTCATTATCTAATCCTCAACAACAATTTAAACAAATCATTTTTTTTGGGTATAATTAAATATTGAATAATAGTGAAATTTTTTCACCCATTTTCCTTGTTTATTTTCTTTCCATTCATATTCCGGCAATACACGCGTTTGTTGTGATTCATTTGAATCTTTAACTAAAATCTGTCCATCGCTATCTGTGCCGACCACTTTAACATAATGAGCTGTATCTATTAATATTGCGCAATTTGTCATTTCTTGTTCAAGTTTATTAAGCTTTTTTGTCAATGTTGTGAAATTATTGCAATAATATCCATTTATTTTAGGTAATATTGGTAAATTATGACCATAACGTTTATTATAATCTGTGGCAGTGGCTGCCGCACCGTCCCTGACATTTCTCATATCACCAGGAGAATAATAATAAGTATGCCCTTTATGTTGTTGATTGCCGAGATTAATATTACGCGTATTTCCTTGCATTTTGGGATACTGGTTTTCTCCGATATTCGTTGTTAGTTTACGGCCGCGGGCGTCTTCGATGTTTTCTCCATTCTTCAATTTTTGAATAAACCGTTTTCTGGTTTTAATATCTTTATATTCAGGAAAAACCTCACATAACCTTTTGTGCAATTTTTTATCCGTTTTTGATAAATCTTTACCGGTTTTTAATTTCTCAAACCCCTTGTGAATTTTTTTATGTTCCGCTTCTCCGTGAATCCGTCCTTCATAATCTTCAGGCTTTTCGTCTGACATCTTTTTTTCTACTCCTACTAATCCTCTGTATCTTGTCCATTTGGCAAACTTAATTCTTTCCGATTCAGATAGTTGCTGTAAAGAATTACCAAACACAACTGCCATTTGAGACATAACACTACACGCTGTAAATACAGTAGGCACTCCATTTGCATCCTTGCCATAAACACGGTATTTGCCAACTTCATCGACGTATTGCCTAGCCGAAGGAGTCGGTTGATCAGGATAAAATTCCGCCATATGCTTTTTATATTTATCATAACTTCCATAAATAGGTTCGTTATCATGCTCATTAACTCTAGTCTGCCTTCCCGTTTGCTTGGCGAGCGTTTTCAACGGCTGTAGTTTCACCCATTCAGAACCGCCCTCATTTAAAAGTATTTTCACGGTTTCCTTTCCCGTACCATTAATAAACTTTTTTAACGCGTTTAACTGCGCTTCGTTTAAGTTATCAATATTATCAATCAGGTCTTTAATATTCCGAGGCAAATTATTATACGCGATGTTATACCCGGGTATACTATCAAGATTGCTGCCGAGGAGCTCGTTTACTTCTTCCCTTAAATGTTCAAGCTTCTCCGCTGAGGTACGGACTCCAGTATCCGGGTCATTCGCAACAAAGGATTTTCCCCCGCTGTCCGGCTCGCCTGTATAACGCGTTACCGGGTTGCCCACGTTCATCTCCATATACGCTACGTTGCTTCCGCTGTCAGGCGTAAAAACGCCCGCGCCCGGAACGTCTAACGCGTTAAACGTTGTTAAATTAGCCATGGGGCTGGCTAAATCCATGTACGCGTCATTCTTAACAACGTCAGATGCAACGCTCTGCAAACTATCATACCCGCCCGAATATTTTACATGCTGGGCTGCAAGGTAAACGAGCCGGTTAAGCTCATTTGCCGTGGGTTTACGGTTGTATTCCCGTTCGTATGCAGCAACGATTTCCGCCGTGGTCGTTGGGTTAGCGTGAACCGAGCCGTCACCCATATCCCAAGAATTTCCGCTCTGCGCCTGCAAACTGTTATGTATCTCCTGCGCATCTCCGGCAAACCCGTACGCGTTGTTTATCTTCAATATTTCATTGGCTTTAAGAATATGCTCCGCCTCCCCGTTTTCAACAGCGTACTGTGCGGAAAACGCGTCGTACTCGCTGTACTGCGACATCGGGTTAACGTGCGCGGCAGTGTCCTGATAATAATGCGTTCCTTCGTGAGCAATTAAGCCCATGATGCGTGAATCATTATCGCTTGCCGTTCCTATCATGATTGTATCGTTATCCACGTTGTACATACCGCCGTGCAAATGCGTTGATGTGTAAACACTGCCGTTTTTAAGCGCACTGTCAATCGCATCAATTACGCGGGAATTCATTTTCTTGCCGTGAATATCCGTTCTGTTTGCCCAAGCCGTTTGTTTCAAATCTTCTGCTTTCTCAAGAACGCGTGTTGCTGCGTTATATGCCGCATCTCCGTTCTCAAAAGTTTTTACTCTATAATTATTAACACCGTCATTAACGAGGTTGCCCGAGTTATCGCGGATTTGCGCGTTGTACGTTGATACTACGAACTGCCCGTCATTAGTGAACCCGAATTTCTGGTCGTTTCTCAACCCGATTTCCTGTGTCATCTTTTCAAACAACGCCCTGCCCTGTTCTGAAGTACCGCGAATTTATTTAAACCTTTACACTAAGTGTTTTATTTGATTTAATATCTACATTATTGCACCTTTCGATTTTAAATATTTTGCTATTTTTTTGTGATTTCCAGTAATTATATCTTGTCCATGATAAATTGCATGATACAACGCTGTATGGCCTTCTTTATCTCGAATATTAATTTTCGCACCTTTTTCAACGAGATATTTAGCAATTTCAAAATGACCCATTTTTGCGGAAAGCATCAAAGGTGTATGGTTATAGTTTGACTTAATATTTATTCTTGCACCTTTATCAATTAATAATTTGACGATACGATATGCTCCACTTATTGAGGCAATTAACAAAGCTGCTGCACCGCCTCTATTTTTTTGATTAATTTTTGCACCTTTTTCAATCAAGTAGCTTGCTGCATTAAAATGCCGTTTGCTAGCAGCAAACATAAGAGCTGAAAAGCCCCTTTTATTTCTTTCATCTATACTCGCACCTTTATCTATTAAATATTTTACAATATTACAATTTTCAGTTAAAGATAAACATGCATACATCAATGGTGTCATTCCATTATCGCTTTTGGAATTCACCTCAGCACCATTTTCAACCAATAATTTAACTTTCTTGTATTCTCCATATAAACAATAAAACATTAATTGATTGTTTTTTTTCTTAATATTTGCAATTTGCAAACAATTAACTTCAGAATATGATAATAATATTACCAATAAGCACAAAACTTTTCTTTTATCCATATATTATACTCCTTTTTATTAAAAAGAAATAATACTACCATATATCAAGAACTTTATTTACGATTATCTCGGTTTCAATATAAGATTTTAAAAAATTTTTTATTGTGAATTCCAATTTTTTTGTGTTACTTCCGGGAAAATGCGGACTATATTTAATTTGTCTAATCACCTCGTAAACAATCTGTTTTAATTTCTGTGCTTCGGGCTTTACGCCCGTTTCTTGTATATATAGTTTAACAATTTTATTAGTTAAGTCCGTGTTCGATTCAGGGGAACCATCGCCGGTATATATATTATGATGTTCCCTTACCGATAGTTTCGCCCCCATTAAAGGATTATGTGCGTACTCATATTGATCCTTGTACCTTTCATGTATTTCATCAATATCATTAACACTTAAACGATAATAGGGCAACCCTTTTTCAACAGCATATCCGGCCTCATGCGCACAATACTCTGCGTAATCATGAAGATACTTTTGACCGCTTTTACTGACTAATAAAGCACCAATAGAATCTTGATAAGCGTGAACACCTTCGTGTGCTATTGTTGAAGCTATGCCTCGTAAAACACTTTCTTCAGTTCTTTTTATTCCAATTTGTTTTTCATAATTATAACCAGCACCTGCGATTGAACCAATTATAATTGAATTTTTATTAACATTATTATCAAAATCCGGATAATATTTGCCACCTGCGACTAAATGATTTGAAATCACTTTGCCGGAACGGAACGAATCATTTATTA
>CAYUYT010000187.1:0-7257 GCA_964449345.1 uncultured Spirochaetia bacterium
AGAAAATTTTATATTTCAAAACGATTATAAATATGAACGAATGATGAATATTTTTAAAGTAGTTTCCGAAATATCTGCCGAACTTGATTTTAATAAGGCAACGGATATTATAATACGTTCTTTAAAGAAATTATATACTTTTGAAGGTTACACTTTAACCATAGTTGACCATGAAACCAAAACGTATAAATATCATTCTTATTTTTTTCCTTTTGAAATTACACGTGAATTACAAAAACTCATAGAATCGGAATATCCTATTGACGAGAGGGGGGGCAGAATAGCACAAGCTATTATAGAAAACCGTTACTTTTACTTTGCAGATGTAGATAGAATTGATATAAATGATAGTCTTAACAAACGCGCAGCTAATTTACTCAACATTAAAAGCGCATTAATTGTTCCTTTTGGCAAAGACGATGAAGTATTCGGCGCTTTAGCAATTTACGGGCATGAAAATACTTTGAAATTTACGCATGAAGATATTAATATTATTCGGAATTTTTTAAATCAAATCGCGACTGTTTTCCGCAATGCATATTTTTATACAACTCTTGAAAAGAAAAACCGTGAACTTGAGAAGGTTTACCGCGTAATAAATAAAATTAACAATACACAAAATTTTGATGAAATTTTAAATTTTATTATGGATGAACTTAAAGAATTATATACATTTGAAGGATATTTTTTAAACGTAGTAGATAGCGAAAAGAATACATATAAGTTTTATTCTCTAAATATTCCTTTTAATATTGATGAAAAAATTATGACTTTAATTAGTAGGGTGTACCCTTTAGGTAAAGGCAACGGATATATTTCCAGGGCAATAAAAACTAATAAGGAAATATACATTGAAGATGTTGCAAACGTTTTGCCTGAAAATGAATTTGATGGTGAGGTTTTTGATAGCTTTAAGATAAAAAGCTGTTTGCTAATTCCTTTAGCAAGCGCGGGTGATGTTTTTGGAATAATTGCTTTAACAAAACATTCAGCGCCTATCGAATTAAAGCAGGTAGATTTAAAACACATTAGAGGTTTTTTAGGGCAAATTGCTACAGCGTTTAAAGGATCTTTTTACTCAAACCTTGCAATGGAAAAAAAACAAGAACTTGAAAAAGTAAACGAATTTACGAAAAAAATTAATTCAAGCTTGGATTTAATTGAAATTTTAAATTTTATTATTTCATATTTAACAGAACGTTTCCATTTTGAAGGCCACGTTATAAGTATAAAAAATGATAATGATCCTTATAAACTTGATATATTACATATAAAAATCGATACCTTAGGAAGCAAATATATCGAGTTATTAAAAAGTTTAGGTGTTCCTTTGCAAGTAGAAACTAATTTAATAACGCAATGTTTTATTAAAAACACAGTAACTTATGTTAATGATTCTGAAATTGCTGATATAAGTGAAGATGTTAGACAGTCAATGCAAACCATGGGTATTAGAAGTACGGTTAATATTCCTATAACTGTCAGCAATGAACCGATAGGAGTTTTAACGTTTTATACTTTCAATGACAATAAAATGGAGCTAACAGATGAAGACATTAACAGTTTGCATTTATACTCGGGGCATTTATCAGCGGCAATCAGGAATTCTATGTTATATCGAAAAGTGCAGGAACATAAAGATGGTATTGAAAAAGAAAAAGATTTTACAAACCGTATATTGATGTTTTCCCCAATAGCCATAGCTACAATCGATAATATAGGGAATTTTTTACAGGTAAACCCTTCTTTTGAGCATTTGCTAGACATACCTGAGAGTGAATTAGTTAATCAAAACTTTTTTGAGTTGGATGTAATTAAAGATAATAAACTTGATAAAATAATCCGGTCTGTATATGACGGTATAGGAATAAAAAAAGAAAAATATGAGTTCGTTAATAATAGTATAAAAAGAAAGTATACTTTAAGTATAATGGCCACTCCAATATTTCAAGGAACCAACGTTGACAATATAATGATAATGTTTGTAGATAATACAGAATTGGTAAAAAAAGAAAGAGAATTAGAGCTAAGAAATAAAATTATTGAAAACGATTTAATTCTAGCGCGCAGGATTCAGCAGAATTTATTACCGTCAACTCCGCCGGTTTTTTCAGGAATAACTTTCTCTAATAAATATATTCCGATGGAACATTTAGGAGGAGATTTTTTTGATTACATAATTATTGATGAGAATAATATCGGTATTTTATTAAGTGATGTTTCCGGGCACGGAGTTTCCGCTGCATTTATTACATCAATGATAAAAACTAACCTTGATATGTCAGACGAAGAACTTTTATCACCGGTAAAGTTTTTTAATCGGTTACAATCAAAAATGTTTCCTTTGCTTTCCGATAAATACTTCACAGCAATTTATGGCGTTTTAAATAGAAAGCAAAAGACTTTTACTTATTCGAATGCTGCGCATATTCCGCAATTGATTTTGAGAACAAAACAGAAAAAAATAGAGCAAATAACAATGGCTTCGAATTTTATCGGGCTTTACATTGCCCCTGATCAGATTTTCGAATATGAGACTATTGAATTGAATGAAAAAGATAAGGTTTTATTATTTACAGATGGTTTTTTAGATAATTTTCAAAACACAGAGGGGGAATTAAATGATTTTGCGCACACTTATGATGTATTGGAAGAAAAAATTATTGAAAGTATAGATTTATGCGGCATGGAATTGCTAGATGCATTAATCAAAGAGGCTGAAAAATTTAATAAAGGAAGTCAATTTTCTGATGATATTGCTCTAATATTAGTGGAGATTGATTAATAACTTATAGTAATTAAGGATAAATATGAAAAAAACAATTAAAATATTTTACGTTTTAATGATTTTTTTATTTTTTTACTGTTCCAATAAAATTTCACATTACAAGACACTTATTGGGCATTCTTCAAATATAACGAATTTATCTTTTCATAAAAATAGTAAAAAGTTTGTAAGTGTATCTATTGACGGAAAAATAAAAATATGGGATTTATATACCGGAAAGAATATAAAAGTTTTAGAAGGTTTTAAATCTTCAGGATTAAAAGTTAAATTTATAAACAAGATAAATTATTTAATCGTTTATAACCACGAAGATAGGATAAAAATTTATAATTTGAAAGAAAATAAAAATTATATTTTTAAACCGGAAATAAAAAAAATTATTAACGTTTTTATTAATGACTCGGGGGAACTCGTTTATGTTGTTAGCGCAAATAAAGGATTGGTAAAAATTAATTTGAAAAAATATGAAATTACTTATAATAAGAGTTTTGTTTATAAAATAAATTCAGTTTGTAAATATATAAAGGAAAATCAATTTTTTATATCAACTACTGACGGTGAACTTATTTTATATGATTTTTATGCGAATAAAATTTTAAAAAAATTTACAACTCATAAATCTTATCTGCGAAATTTAACCTATTCTCCAGTGAGTAAGTTAATCGCAGGAGTAGATATTTATAACGATATAATAATTTGGGATTTAAATTTTCAAAAGAAAATCAAATCTTTAAAATTACATGATTTTAACATAATCACGCTTAAATTCTCCAAAAAAGGGAATAACATTTTTTCAACAGATGAAGCAGGTAATGTTAAGTTGTCAAATATAAAAAGTGGCGTTTTATTATGGCAAACCAAAATTCAAGGCAATCCTTATCTTTCTAAAGACAATGAAATAATTGCAGGAGTTAGTTCATTTGTTATACGTTTGTATAAAAAATAAAATTTATTTCATTAAAAAAAAGACACAAAAATATTTTTAAATGTGCTACAATATTTCATAAATAATTTCGAAGGGAATATGAAAGTAGTATTTTAACATATTTAGTTGTCGGTTTAATGATGACAAAATTAGATTCAGCCGCTAAAACGCCTTGTGCTAATTTTATAGATGCAGGAAAAAGGCAATTAAAGAATTAAGAGAAAAAAATATTGCAACAGATATGCGGGTTAGAAAAATAATTAAAATTTTTGAGAAACTAGAAAAAAATAATTAATTTTGTTTGTGAAACATAGACTGGAAATTAATGTGATAGGATCGTATTAACGGCAAAAGTGATTCGTCAAGGTTTCCTAATTTGATTTCAGCTTCAGAAATCATAAAGGCATCGTCTAATTTAAAATAATTTCTGAAAGGCCTTGCCGTAATTAAAGCGTCAAATGTATCTGCAAATTTTACAATATGCACTTCAATTCTTTCGAGCCCAATCCCTCTTGGATATCCTTTGCCCAATTTATCCTCGTGATGATTTAATGCACATTCAACAGGCAACATCAAATAATTTTTATAATAATGAGCAAGCAATAAAGCGCTGTAAATTGGGTGTTCCTGTATTAACAATTGTTCGTTTTTTGTTAATTTTCCCGTTTTATTTACAATTTCAGGTGGAACGTGTCCTAAACCTATATCTTTAACTAATGAGCATTCCCCAACTGTCATTGCAACGTCTTCATCCATAAAATAATCGAATGCTAACCTCATTGCAATTGCAGTAGACGCTAAAGTATGATGGTAGGTATATGCATAATTTTCATTTAACCATAATAGTTCTTCAATTAGCATTTCATTTAACATAATATAACCGAACATATCAATCATTTTTTTATAGAAATGTCCGAAATCGATAATGAACTGATATTTGCTCTTGGATATTAGATTCTCAAAATGCTTGTAAATAATAGTTTCTTTTAATGCGATGCGTTTAAATTTTTCGTTATTCATTGTTGCAGCTTTTTCTAACAATTGTTTATTAAATTCGTCATCCTCTCTTGCAAGTACGCGGTTTGTGAATGCGGTTAAAAAGCTTGATAAAACGTGATGTCTTCTGAATAATTTTTTCTTTAAAGCCATAATATAATATTACACTTTATTAACAATTATTGTCAATGTTTATTAACCAATTTATTTTAATTAAAATTTAAATTTTAATTAAAAATGTATTCAACATATAAAATAAATATTTAGCTTATACTAAAGTGATTTTAAAATCAAAGTATTGTATATTGTAATTGCTTTTCAACCGACACTTTAAAGTGTCGGTTGCATAAAATTTAAAGTATTATTAGTATATGAACATAAACATATAAATATTAAGTATTAAAGTATCAAATTTCATGTAGGCATAAATATTTACTTTTTAATTTTTATTTAACAATTAGTTTAAATGTATTTGTTTAAATATTTACAGAGTATTATTATAAAATTTTAAAAACACTGATATTTCTTTCTGCCTATCCCGGTGAAACCCGTCTACTTTTCCCGTCTCAAACTAGTCCGTTTTTTTAATTTTTATCCGTTGTTTATAAAAATATAATTTTTATCTATTTTTTCATTTACAACTTTGAGTTTTTAGAGGTTGATTAAATTTTTTTACTAAAATTTTTTTAAAGAAAGTGGAGGATTTAGATATTAACTGATAACGTTAATATAGATTAGAATAAATCAACAGATTTAAGTATTATATGATTCTGCTAATTTATTTTAAACCTGATTTCTATTTAAAAGTTGTATTGCCTTTTTTTCATTTTTTCTCGTTGCAATAATTAAGGCATCATCACCGTGATAGTTTTTTATATGAATGTTTATTTTAGAGTTTAACAATAGTTTAACAATATTGTAATTAACCGGATTGGTAATTAAGCTTTGAATTAGAGGTGTACTCCCAGTAGAATCCCTAACATCTAAGTTAACTTTATTCTCTATTAATAATTCTAATATATCTTCGAGTCCAAAAGCAACGCAAAAGTTAACCGGATAATTTAGGAAATCATCCGGTTCGTTTATATCGGCACCATTTTTTATTAATAATTTTATAATTTTTTTATCATTAGCTGATTTTCCCCTACTTAACGCTCCTAATAGAATCGTTCTTTTGGGGTTTTGAGCAGCTATGTTCACATTAGCTTTATTTTCTATGAATAATTTAATTAAGTCATAGTTACCTTTTTTAACACTTTTAAATAAAGGAGTTTCGCCTTTTTTATTAGTAGCATTGATTATAGGATTGGCTTTTAATAATATCTTTATAATTTCAAAATTATTTATTTCGGCAGCAATTAAAAGGGGAGTATCGCCATTAATATCTTTGCAATGAATATCAGCGCCATTTCCTAAAAAAAGTTTTACAAGATATTCATCATTAGCAATAATAGCAAGCATTAGAGGTGTACGTCCTATATGGTTGCTAACATTAATATTAACGTTATTTTTAAGTAAGTTGACAATTGAATTATAATCTTTTTTATTAATGAACTCAATGAACTTATTTATTTTATTACCAGCTTTTTTATAAACAGTTATTAGTATTGTTGAAATTATTATTATTCCAAAAAATAACATGGATATTATTATAACCGGGTTCAAAGTAACTCCTTTAAATTTAAATTTTTAAAATTGACTAGTTTTTAGTTTTTCTTTTATTATTTTAATAATATTTTTTTTCCCAAGATTTTCAGCAAGTATTAACGGTGTTTGTCCATGTACATTTTGCAATTTAACTTCAGCGCCTTTTTGAATTAATAGTTCTGTTATTTCATCCATATCAGATTTTATACATAGCATTAAAGGCGTGTTTCGCTCTTTGTTTTTTGCATTAATGTCTGCATTGTTTTGTATTAAATAGTGTGCGACATTGTAATTATTATTATTTATAGCAAGCATTAAAGCGCTATTTCCTTTTTTATTTTTAGCGTTAATATGAGCTTTATTTTTAATTAAAAATTTTACAAATTCTAAATTTCCTCTTCTTGCGACAATCATTAAAGGAGTAAAACCTGCGTTATCTTTTACATTAACGTTCGCTCCTTTTTTTAATAATAGAGTTCCTATTTCAAGGGAATTAGGAAGTGATGCTGTAAATAACAAGCTTGTTTGTTTTTGATTATTTTTTACATTGGGGTTTGCTCCAAGATTTAAAAGATATCGCGTTGTTGAAAAATGTCCTCTTTGTGTTGCAAGTAGGAGTGGAGTGTTTCCGAATCTGTCTTTAATTTCCAATTTGGCGTTGTTATTTAAAAGAATTTTTACAATTTCAGTATTGCCTTTGCTCGCAGCAAAATGCAGAGGTGTCCATCCAAGTCCATCTGCAGCGTGAATATTTGCTTTAGAATTGAGCAAAAGTTTAACAATTTTATAATGACCTCTTTCTGAAGCCCACATGAGATATGTTTGGTTGTTATTGAATTTTAAGTTTACTTTTGCACCTCGTTTGATTAAAAGTTCAGCAATCAAAGGTCTACCGTTTTGG
>CAYUYT010000188.1:0-7198 GCA_964449345.1 uncultured Spirochaetia bacterium
TACCAACTTAATTATTGAATAAAAATGTACCAATTTTCAATGAGGCGATACAAAAACGCTTTGCAATGTATTTATTTAACATTTCTGTTTTATTAAATTACGCGAAATTCGATTGATTTTTTATTTCAATAAAATTGACCTTTATTATTATATTATGAGGCGGCATTGTAGAGGCTACAATGGCCTTTGTCGCCTCTACAATGTGGGCTTTTTCTTCTCTTTTCTTCAAGTTAGGGGGATTTGCGATGGTAAAGCCCTCCTTTATCAATGGGACTAAAATAGAATAAATTTCCATATTTTAACGCTAATTGATATTAGAACCAAATTAATCCGTAATCTATTTATTTTGAAATTCGCATTTATTGTGAACGCATATATTCGTTCACTAGGGGGATTTATATTCGTTGTTTAGTATAGATTTAAAGCAAAGGTATTATTATTTATTTATCATAAGCATAACGCCTATTATGCCCACAATAACGACAATAACGAGAAACCATATAAATAGCGTTTTGCCTAGCCCGCCTTTTTGCGTTGTTGATGGCTCTTCCGCGTTTAAGACGTAAACCCTCACTTCTTCTTCTTCAATAATTTTTCCGAACAGGTTTGTTGCAATCTGTGCATAAATTAAATTACCTTTATCGATTTTCGTTTTCGAACGAATTTTTGCCTGACCTGATTTCATTTTTCCATCCTGAAGCCAGCCTAATTTTTCTGCAATGCGTAAATCCTGTGAAGTTTCGCCTTTTACACGAATTTTTACTATGTCTCCGGGTTCTAATTGGCTAACAAATTTTCCTCTAACCGGTGATAATACAAGTTTACAGTCAATAATTCTATGCCCCTGGTCATATAACTCCTGATCCTTTTGCGCTATTATATTTGGTTTTACAGGCGTATCTTCCGCAGGAGCAGGTTGTACTTTTTCCGCCGCAGTACTTTCTTCAATACCTTGTTTAATATTTTCTATTGCCTCGTCAACGTGCAAGCTAGATGTTTTTTCCGTTACAATATTTAATTTAAGGTTATTTGATTTAAGTACAAAAGAAATAATTTTTTCAAATTGCATATTTATAGAAGCGGTATCATTTGTCAATAATTTTTCATTTAATACCGTAATTAATGCCGGTGTAAATTCCCGTTCAAGTTCGCTTTTCAACTTACCCGTTGCAGATACATCATTTTCACCCGAATACATTAATTTAAAAATATTAAATAAATATTCCTGCCATGGCTGGTGCGTTGTATCCACACTTAAGTTACCGCCACGAGTGGCTACGGCAAAGTAATTATTCAAAGTGTGCTTTTCATAATTTATAAAAATACATATAAAGCCCTTTACATTTATATCCTCTGCCATGAAACCGGCTTTAAGAACAATTATGTCCTTGTATTTGCCTTCAATCATTTTCATTGCTATTTCTTTATCTCCGTCAACGTATAAACGCGCTCTTTCAAGACGGCTAGCAGGATCCATGTTTCCAATAATATCTTCCATATCTACAATCACCCTAATAATTATTAATTTTTAATTTTAAATATTTCATAAAATTACCTTACTAATAATATAAGTTTATACTTTATTTTCGGCTAACTTATTATTAATAACGTGAAAAAAATTATGAAAAAATAATATTCACTAAATTTACTAATTATTTTAGTAATTAATCTAAAATAAAGCGTTTTCTAAAGCCAATTTCTTTTTTATCCTTACAAACAATTATTTTTTCCCTGCTAAAAGGAGCTATGCCTGTGTAATACATACACGTTGAAAGTGTCATAGGCGTTGGCGTAAATATTTGCGCTTGTTCCACTTTCAACCTATTTTTCACTAAAAAATCTTTTAAATCTGTAATATGCGGCCGCGTTTCTCCCGGATGACCTATTATCAAATACGGTATGACAAATTGTTTTTTATCTGCTTTTTTTGTAAACCTTTTAAACAAAGCGAGAAACTTTTCAAAAGACTTTACACCGGGTTTTTTCATTAAATTCAAAACTTCCGGTGCGGCGTGTTCGGGCGCTGTTTTTAAATAACCGGAAACACAGTTAGAAACTAAAAACTCAATTAAGCCGGGGTAAAGTAAAACCAAATCATAACGAATACCCGAGCTAACAAAAACGCGTTTTAATAATTTTTTGCCGGTTTTATTTTTTAATGCATAGACTTTTTTATATAACTCTAAAAATTCGCTGCTCTGCGATGAGATATTTTTACACACATCAGGATATAAGCATGATAACCTTTCGCATTTCTCGTTACCGCATGAAAAACCGTACATCTCGGCAGAAGGCCCGCCTATGTCCGTAATTACGCCGGAAAAACGTTTCTGCTCTGCCCTTTTCTTTATTTCACCTATAATGTTTTCAGGAGAACGAGATTGAATATTGTTACCTTGATGAATTGTAAGTGAACAAAAAGAGCACCCTCCGAAACACCCTCTATGAGACGTTACCGAATCTTTAATCATTCGAAGGGCGGGGATATTTTCCATACCTTTTCCGAAATTAAAATCATGAGAATATACTTCATCAATTTCTTTTGTAGAAAGCGGGTAAGCAGGAGGAAACTGAATAAGGCGTCTTCCTGCGTGTAATTGCAACAACGGCTTTGCAGTATAAGGGTTTGCGTTTTTATATATAATTTCCGTCATTTCAACAAAAGCTATTTTATCTTTTCTAACCAAATCAAATGAAGGGAGTTCTATGCCCTGAAAATTTTCCGTTTTTGATAATAACCTGCAAGTTCCTCTAAGCATTAATTCTTTAATATTTTTGCCCTCTGATAAACTTTTTGCAATCTTAACAACGGTTTTCTCACCCATTCCGTAAACGAGTAAATCTGCACCGCATTCAACTAATACGCTTGCCCGAACCCTGTCGGATAAAAAATCATAATGCGCAAACCTACGTAAACTTGCTTCAATTCCGCCGATTACAATAGGCACATCTTTGTTAACGCTTTTTATTCCATTAACGTAAACGTTTATACATCGGTCAGGCCTAATGCGGGATTTTTCCCCTTTAGGTAAATCATTAAAATACGGATTACCGTTTTCCTGATAATCATCGGTTTTTCGTTTTTTTCCAGAAGCAGTATAATTTAGAACAACGGAATCAACGTTTCCGCCCGAAACAGCGAAAAAAAGCCGGGGCAAACCGTATTTAAAATAATCTTTTTCCTGCCATTTAGGACGGTCTATAACAGCAACGGAAAAACCCGCTTTTTCTAAATTTCTCATTATCAAGCAATGTGCAAACGATGGGTGGTCAACGTAAGCATCCGGGGTAATTAAAACAACGTCATACTTTTTCATTTCAATTCGCTTTTTGCCTGATTCCAGTATTTATCCATTTCCTCAAGTGTCATTTTTTCAAGTTCTTTTCCTTCCTGTTTAACACGTTGTTCGAGAAAGCGGAAACGTTTTTCTACTTTTGACGTTGTTGATAAAAGCGCTGTTTCAATATCAACATCGAAAAAACGCGCTGCGTTTATAATAGAAAATACAATATCGCCGAATTCCTCTTCGATTTCCGAATATTTTTTTTCCTCTACGCTCTTTTCAAGCTCCTGGATTTCCTCAAAAATTTTATCAATAGCGCCGGTATGATGATCCCAATCAAAACCTACACGGGACATTCGTTTTTGAACTTTAAATGCCCGGATAACCGAAGGCAGGGATTTTGGTATATCATCCAGAACGCTTTCTCTTTTTTCTCCCTTTTCCAGTATTTTAATTTTTTCCCAATTTTTTAATATTTCTTTTGTATCGTTTGTTTTAATATCACCGAAAACATGGGGATGACGACGGATTAATTTTTCCGTTATTGCTTTGCAAACGTCTTTAATATCAAAACTATCTTCCTCGTATGCTATCTGGGCTATGAATACTATTTGCGTTAACAAATCACCGAGTTCCTCACATATTTCATCAGTATTCTGTTCGGCAATAGCTTCAACAACTTCATACGCTTCTTCTAAAACATAGGGTTTTACGGATTCAATGGTTTGTTTTTTATCCCATGCGCATCCGTCCGGCGCCCTTAATTTTTTCACTACTTCAACTAATTTATCAAACTCTTTCATTACAACTCCATTGACTATTAATGTTAATTAATATATTTTTCTTCAAATGAAAAAATATACGATTTTAATTTCAATACTTTTAATTTTTCAAAATATAACACATGGCACTAACATAAACCAGAAGATTATAAAGGAATTCAACCGTTATTATAAAGCAAGAAAACGCGTTGTAAATAAATTTCCCGATGCCGCTGAAGATAAAATACTTTACTATACCGGAGTTGGACTGTTTAAGAAAAAATATTTTGCAAACGCGTTAAAACGCTTTATGGAAGTGGTTTACCGTTATAAAAAAAGTAAATTCAGGGAACGCGCTTTAATTTTCGTTGCAAAATGCTATATAAACCTTGAACAATACATTTTTGCAGAAAAAGAAATCCGCATTTACATAAACAAACACAGACAAATTAAATACAAAGATTTGCTCTATTATTACAGGGCAATTGCCGCCGCGAGGGAAAAACGCTACAAAAACGCAAAGCAATATTTCCTAATCTCCATAAATGAATCGAGAAGGCCGCGTATTAAAAAAAGAAGCAAAATAAAGTTAGCAAAAGTGTTACTAAAATTAAACGAACGCATTAAAGCGTATAAACACCTAAAAAGCGTTTTAAACGAACCAAAGGGATTAAACAAAAACGACATCAAAAGCGCGCGCCAGCTTATGCCTTCAGTAAAATGGCAGTATTTAATGGACATTTACCATCAGGACAAAGCCATTTCACACATATACCACGCAGGAAAAAAAGTTTTCATTTTAACATGGATTAACGGAATTGCCGTTTTTGACAGACAAAAAGGCAAAATAACGAAAATGATAAAAAAAGAGCAAGGCCTTATTTCCAACCTCGTGCGCTATATGAAAGAAGATAACGGGATAATCTGGCTTTGCACTTATGCAGGTTTAATGAAATACATAAAATCAACAGGAGGGTGGTATCACGTGCGGGGCAAGGGAGCGCCTAAATACACTTTAAAAACAGTGGAAATCTCAAAAAAATACGTTTGGGTTGGAACGTTAACAAAAGGGCTTTACCGCTTTAACAAAAGAACGAAAAATTGGAAACGTTTTCATACAGGCAACGGTTGTCCGGGAAATGCAGTAGTCGGACTAAAACTTTACCGCGATAAATTATGGGTTGCAACTTTAGACGGAGGGCTAGGATATTATAACGAAAGATTGAAAAGATGGGAAAATTATTCCGCAGCAATGGCAAGAAATTACAGAGATATTAAATGCCTTGAAGTTAATTCCCGCTACGTTTTTTTCGGCACTTTCAAACACGGTTTATTTGTATATGATAAAAAAACCCTGGACTGGAAACACTTTACAAAGCATAACTCTCCATTGACATCCAATAATCTTCTAAGTATGAAACTCGTTGGCAATAAACTATACATAGGAACGTATAACGGCGGTGTAACCATAATAAACCTAAAGGGAACGTGGAAATGGTCCCGGCTTAGTATCCGGCACGGTTTGCCGTCAATGGACATAACAAGCATTCAACAAGAAGGCGATTTTTTATGGTTCGGCACAATTAATTCCGGTGTGGGAATTATGGTTAACCTCTAACTTATAAAAAATCATCCGGCTTATTTAATAACCGTATTATATTTACATCTTTACACATTGTTTATAAAAAATTGTTTGATTTTTTTATAATATTAATGTTAAATCTATAGAAATGATTTAAAAACGGGGATAACTCATGTCAAAAGAAAAAGTAGGAAACGTGGAAATCTTTAACAAAATATTAGGGGACGGTCAGGAGACAATTGTTTTCGTTAACGGTATTTCAATGACCGTCGACCACTGGAAATTCCAGATGTCCTTTTTCAAGCAAAACTACAAAACGCTTTTTCACGATTTACGCGGACAACTTTTAAGCGATAATATTGACGATAACGCAACAATCGACACTCACGTTCAGGATTTAAAAACCCTTCTCGATTTAAAAGGAGAACAAAACGTTCATCTCGTTGGCGCTGGCTATGGCGCGCGGATTGCAATTATTTTCGCAGCAAAAAATCCGGAGTTCGTAAAAACCCTAACCCTAATTAGCGCATCGAGTCAAAACAGCGCTTTGATGAACGCAATTTATGAAAATTTCATTAAATCAGCTCAGGCAGGTACAGACGTTTTCCTAAGTGCAATTATACCGTGGAACTATTCGTCAAAATTCCTTAAAGAAAACTGGGAACTCATTAAACTTCAATATAAATTCATCGATAAAATACCGGAAAATTATTTTGCAAATTATATACGCCTTTGCAATGCTGCGAAAAAATCAAACGTAACACCGTATCTTGAAAAAATTAAATGTCCTTCCCTGATTCTAAGCGGTGAGAAAGATTTGGTTTGCCAGCCTGCTTACGGCAAACTCATTAGCAATAAAATTCCTAATTCTGAGTTTCTCGTTTTTAAGGATACCGGGCACGCTGTTATTTTTGAAAAACACGATACTGTTAACGAAAAATTATTCGAATTCCTGCAAAAACATAAATAGAGAAAAAAGCTTTGGTTAGTATTTTATCACGCTATATATAAAAATTCATATTATAAATGTGTTTTAATTTTTTCACGAACAACCGCCTCCGCCGACACAGATTTCAAACATGCCTCTGCGGTGCAATCAAACCTTTCCTTTATTTACCTGTATACCCAACGAGTCTCTACGCCAAATTAAAACGCATCTTCCAAAAAAAAGTAGAACCGAAATTATACAGTAGATATTGCATGGATAATTTTTAACCGCTACTTTCTTAAAGAAACAATTTCATTCTTTTATTTAATATCATCTAATATGTCAATTAGTTTCCATAACTCCTATTACAAATAAAGCCTTATAAATACCTTTAGATATTTATATTTAAAGAGTGCAAATTTAAAATCAGGTAAAAATTCGATTTATTAAAAACCGAAACAAAAATATACTTTCACAGAGGTAGCAATAGCCATTTTCGCTACTATTTATATTTAAAAATTTGCATAAATAGACTGCAAACGCATTGTTTTTACAGATTTACTTAATTTCAAACTTGCCCTATATTTCAATATTTAATATGAGAAATTTTACTGTTTTGGTGTGATTCTGCAATAACATAAAT
>CAYUYT010000189.1:0-7181 GCA_964449345.1 uncultured Spirochaetia bacterium
GGTGTTTTATTAATAATTTTACTATATTTAAATGCGCTTTAATTGATGCTAACATTAATGCCGTTCTATGATAACTTGATTTAGCGTTAATATCTGCGTCTTTTTTTATAAGTAAGCTAACAATTTTTGTATAACCTTTGCTGCTTGCCCACATTATCGGAGTCCATTTGCTATCACCCTTTACGTTTACGTTAGCTCCTCGCTTAATAGCATATAGAGCACGTGAATAATTACCCGTTCTCGCTGCTCTAAGTAAAATACGGCTAGGGTTTGCGAAAATATTTGTTGATAAAAGCAATGTAAATAGGATTAGTGTTTTTTTCATTTTATTCTTCCTATTAATAAGTAAGATAAATCTAATCTAAGTAAATCAATTTTACGGAAACCTAATCTATTTCCTTGCGCCCGCTCTTTTAAGCATATTAACAATGCGCTTCATTTTAACGGTGTGCATGTTTTTTTCAGCATGCCATAACACAGTTTTACCCAGATTATCCCGTATATTTAAATTAGCCCTGCGTGATATTAGCAGTTTAACGACTTTTCCATGACCGTAACGGCTTGCATACCAAATCGCTGTGCGTCCGTTGTTTTCCTTATGATTAATACGCGCCCCCTTAGAAAGAAGATAGCGCACAACATTAACCCTGCCGTTTCCGCTCGCTATTATTAACGCAGTTGCCCCGTTTGTGCTGATTTTAATATTTCCGCCCTTGCTAACGAGATATTTTAAAACGTCCAAATGCCCGTACATTGCAGCAAGGATAACAGGAGTATTGCCCTTTGTGCTCTTTGCGTTTACTTGCGCTCCTTTGGATACGAGCGCAGCTTAACCGAATCAATATGGCCTTTCATACTCGTTGTCATTAAAGCTGTCATGCCGAATTTATCACGCTGTTTTACGTTTGCTCCTTTTGATATTAAAAAATCTCCAATCTCACTATAACCTCTTCCTGAAGCGAGAATTAACGGAGTTAATCCTGTTTTAGGATGCGAATAATTTACGTTAGCTTTGTTCACAACTAAAAGTTTAACCGCGTCTAAATGATTTCCGTTAATCGCATGCATTAAAGCTGAAAACCCGTTGTTGTCTTTTGCCGTTGCTTGTCCGCCTAGGCTAATACTTTTTTTCAAGTTTTGAACATTACCGCTTTTTGCGTTAATTATAACGAGTTTATTATAACTTTTCGTCTGCGAAGAACATGAAATAAAAATCAGGCTGAATAAAATTAGGCTAATGAAAATATTGTTTTTCATATTTTTACCCTCTTAGATATAATATATTTATTATATATTTTAATGTTTTTAGGGTCAACTATTTTAAAAAATATTATCAATACCTTTAATAAGGTAGAAAAACTATCCCAATAAATCCCAATTCAAAGGTGTACCTCTTTCTATATCACACTTTACTTTTTTACCTAAAATATCTTGATAGTGTTTCGTATGCATTCCGTATCCGGGCCTTATTGACCTAACGTTTTTCTCCGTTAGTTCTTCCCCCGTTTTTATATCCTCTACCACGAAAAGAGAACGCGATAACTCCCGGTTCTTTTTTGACTTCTCACTTAAACTGTAACTTACTTTGCCAAGCGCTTTCTCAACAACGCGTATATCATCAACCATTTTTTTAAAATCATCAGGTTCCATAGAAAAGGCAGCATCAGGCCCGCCTATATTCCTATCCAAAATAACGTGTTTCTCGACTATTTTTGCGCCCAAAGCAACCGAGGCAACAGTAACAGCGCTGCCTAGAGTATGGTCAGATAAACCGGAAATAACGTTAAAAGTTTCAGCTAAATTCGGTATGGTTTTTACGTTCATTTCTTCAGGCGGGGCAGGGTAGGATGAAGTACATTTTAATAACGCAATTTGCTCATTATCAGCTTTTTTACACGTATTTACAGCGAGTTCAATATCCGTAAGTGTTGCAATGCCCGTTGAGATGATAACGGGTTTGCCCTTAGAAGCAACGTATTCAATAAGAGGAATATCATTAATTTCAAATGAAGCGATTTTATGAGCGGGCACATCTAAATCTTCAAGAAAATCTACAGCGGTAAAATCAAAAGGCGTAGAAAAGAAAATAAGGCCTTGATCATGCGCTACTTTTTGCAAATCTTTATGCCATTCCCACGGCGTGTATGCGCTTTTATATAAGTCATAAAACTTTTGCCCGTCCCAGATTGTGCCCTGCTTAATTTTAAAATATTCGTTGTCACAGTCTAATGTAATCGTATCCGGTGTATATGTTTGAAGTTTAACAGCATCTGCACCGCATTTTGCCATGGCTTTTATGGTTTTAACAGCAACGTCAAAATCCTGATTGTGATTGGCGGACAACTCGGCTATTATAAACGTCTTATCTCCGCATAGGTCAAAGTCAGCTATTTTCATTAACTACCTCATTTTTTGTAATGCATTATATTTATAAAATTTAATCTGATACGAGTTCTTTATGTATTAAAATAATTTTTTCATATAAAGGATTTAATTCTTTTTTAACAACATCCCAGATTATTTCGGAGTCAATTCCAAAATATTCATGAATAAGAAAATTTCTTAAATCTTTAATCAATATCCATTCTATTTCTTGAAAACGGGTCTTTATTTCACTAGAAAGATTAGAAACTGCTTCGCCAATAACTATCAATTCACGAATTACCGCAGAAAAAGTTTTTTATCATTGATAAAATTATCATATGTAAAATTTTTTATAAAATCTTTAATCAAAATTATAGAATCTTTAATATCAATTAAGTATAATAAATCGTTATTGTATGACATAAATAATATTTTCTTTTACTCTTTTTTTTACAACTGGCTTTAAAGCTGATTCAATTCCTAAATCTATTTTTTTATTTAATCCGGTGCGTAAATAATTCAACAACATAAAAAAACTTCTAAATTTATTTTTGCTCTTTATTTCCACTAATATATCAATATCACTATTATCTGTATAGTTTCCGTTAGCAAAACTACCGAAAAGTCCTAATTTAGTAACACCGTATTTATTTTTTAGCTCATTTTCATGTTCTTTTAAATAATTAATTATACCTTGCTTATCCATAAAAACATTATATTAAATTAAAGTGAAAAAATCAACAAAAATGCATATTTATTACTTTGACTTGAATTAAAAAGATAGATTGGTTTAATGCTCCACAGCACCGCACTTTGCTATGGCTTTTATGGTTTTAACAGCAACGTAAAATTTTGATTATGGTTTTATAATAACTCCATGATTATAAATACTTTATCGATTTTAAATATAATTTTTTTTATATTAATCTAGTCTTCCTTGTATATTTTTAAAGAATATTTATTTCCTTTGTAATAAAAAAAAGCAGGGAAATTTTCATTATTAACTATGCGAAGCAAATTAAATTGTTCCCGAATTGATTTATTTATATCTAATTCCGAATCGTCTGGGGTCCTTTTAGGGTAATACGTTGGTTTTCCTTTTTGTTCATACCCATAAATCTTTTCATTATTTTCTAGAAATTTAATGCAAAGTTCGATTGTTTTCTCAGCCTGCTTGCTACGAATTTCTGTGTTTAATTCATCCCCGGTTAGCTCGATATAATCTTTTATATAAATTTTTCCTTCATCTGCATTTTTAGTAGCCTCAAAAAGTACAATGGGTATGTTATTTTTCCCTTCCAAAATCTGCCAGAATAATGGTGCCCAACCTCTTCCTTGGGGGAGGTCACTTTCATGCACGACTAAATTATATTTATTTTTTTTTAAAAAATTTTCCGGGATTATTTTAAAATAACTTAATATTAAAACGACGTCCTTAGGCGTTTTAATAGACTCGTGATCATTATATACTTCAACATTTAATTCATTTTTTTTTAGAATATTACATAATTTTATCGTATATGGTAAAAACCAGCTATTTTTGTCTGTTAATATTGCTACATTTTTAATCATCATTTTTTAATCTATTTATAAACTCTCACAGTTTTAAAAGCCTCAGCATACTTTAAACCCGTTTTGTATCCCCAATTCTCCGCGCTTAATTTAATTGCTTTTAAACTCCTTGGATGAGGGTAATCTTTTAATTCAGATGCGTATGCTTCCATAGCTTGTATTTTTAAATCTATATATTCACTTATGTCAAAAAAAATATCAGGTGAAAAAGACAACGGATAATTCCATTCCGTTGAAGATAGAACCTCAAAAGAGTAAATTTCTTTAACACTTTCATTTTCAACAGGACGCGTTGCTGTTAAAACCGCGTCATAAGTTATTTTGTGGTCAACGTTTAAATCATCTTTATAATGCGTAAATATAACATCGGGTTTAATTTTATTTTTTATTTTTTCTATGGCTTTAATTATATCGAGTAAATCAACCGAATCAAACCGGTTATCAGGGAAATTAAACGTTGCAATCTCTATAACGCCTAATATACCGTTTGCTTTTCTTATTTGTTCCTGCAAGGCCGAAATTTCTCCCTGCCTTTTATCTGCATCACGTTGTTCATCTCTCGAAGTAACGCCTTCGCCTAAAATCAACGTATAGACTTCATTACCGGAATTTGCTAATCTTGCCATTGTACCGCCGCAACCAAGCACTTCATCATCAGGGTGAGCAGCTATTATGAGTATTTTTTTATTATTCATATTTTATTTCAAACCTGCCTGTGAGTTTATCACTTTTATTACAAATCTCGGAGAATTCAATTTTAAAGTTACCAATTTTTAAAAAAGCTTTAGGATATCCTTCACCGTCCAGCATGCGGATAAAATCGTAAAAATCCGTTAGATTATTTATATTTGTGTTATTTAAATCACTTTGCCCTGGATTTCGTCTTTTAAAATTTATTATTTCCCCTTTTTGTTGAGTAGGTTTAATTTCGTTATTAATAATATGCGGTATCATTTCATTGAAAATAATGTGTGAAGCTTTTTTAAGTATTTCATCAGCACTACCAATTCCTATGAAAAAATTTTTCTTCAAATATATATCACCAGCGTCTAGTTCTTTCACAACTTTGATTGCGCTAATTTTTGTTTCATACTTTTTTTTAAGTATCAAATTTTGTAAAGGGCTGCCTCCTCTTCCATAAGGCAAATCTGTCATGTGAAATACAATACAATCAAAATTATTAAAAATCTCATCGGGTATTAACCAACTCCAATGTGGAAAAAAAATATATTTTGGATTAAACTTATTTATTTTTTCGAAGGTTAATTCATGCTTTTCTGTAATAATTTGAATATTATAAATATCTTTATATTTTTTCTGCAAAGATTTTGCGTTTTCTATATTCCATGATTTTATCGTTGATATTATTATATTTTTTTTCACAGCCAAACCTTGTGTTAAATTATTTTTTTATAGAAACCGGTTGGATTTTATCGAGTATATTAAAAATTTTGCGTTTCGTTTTTAAAATATCAAAATTAGATTGTAAACGCAAAAAATACCCTTCGGATAAACCAAAGTATTTGGTTAACCTTAAATCAATATTCGCATTTATTATTTCTTCTCCGTTAAGAAGTTTTTTTATACTATGCGCAGGAATACCTATTGCGTTTGCTAAGTCATGCTGTGAAATCTCTAATGGTTCAAGAAATTCAGTTTTTATTACACAACCTATGTCAGGAATACTTATGTTACTATTTGCATTTGTTTTCATTTTTAAAAACCTTAAATAATATTTTAAACATTTAATCTAAAAAAATCAAGTATTAATGATAATCAATAATCTCAACTTCGTAAGCATTGTTATTTTTCCAATAAAAACATATTTGGTATTGTTTGTTAATTCTATAGTATATTGTTCTTTTCTTTTACCTTTTAGTTTATGAAAATGATTCGAAGGTGGATTTCTGAGGTCATTTACATTTTCAGAAACATCAAGAATGTGTAATTTTATCAATGCTCGTTTTTGTATATTTAAAGGTACTATGTTTGATTTTATACCGTTAAATATTTTTTCAGTTTCTTTACATTTAAAAGATTTTATCATAATAGCTCAATTAAAAAGTTATTTCATCTAAAATGCAATCAACTAAACGTAAATTATTTTTACCCATTAATTTTTTTCCAAGTCCGGATATTTTTTCACGTTCTTCTTTGCTTTTAAGTTTATCAATACCTTTATGAACTTTAGCCATTAAACCGTTATCCTGCCAATTACCTGCATAAAAAATACCCCCTGCATCTAAAAATCCTCTAACGTTGTTTTCCTGATTATCTACAACTTGAATTGCAATAGAAGGTGTCCGCGTTACTGCGAGTTCAAAAAGCGTTTGCCCGGCTGCTGAAATCGCAATATCGCTTTCCAGCATGGTGTTTTTCATTTGTTCAGCATTTGCGTTATATATTAATTCTGTATTATTATCAGCACATTTTTTTATATTGTCAACGCAATTTTTAGAAAAACCTTTTCCCACGATAACGCGTTTAATTAAATCCGGGTGTTTATCATTTAATAATTTTAAAACTTGCGGAGTAAGTTCACGCATATCATCCCCGCCGAAAGTTATCATTACTGTTTTAATTGTTTTTTTTATTTTCCTTTCGGGCAAATTCCAAAACGCGTTTCTTATTGGTTGATATTTTGAGCCGAGTAAGTATGTGATTTCTCCCTTGTTAGGGTAATCTAATTTAGGCGCGTAAATTGCTCCATTCACAACGATTCCCGGAGGATAATCAACGCGCATATTATCATCTAAATATACACCGAGTTTAACGTTATCAGATATTTTATGATAAAGTTTTTCAGGAGCAAGGTATGAATCAATAACAACAACGTCAGCGTTTTTTATTTCAGTAAAAAGTCTTTCCGTTTTGTTTATCCAGTCGAATAATTTGTAACTCGTATTGCGGATTAAATCTTTTACGCTTTCATCCGCGTTTATAATGAAGTTAGGACTAATACCGCGTTGTTCAAACATCTGATATATTGAAAGGCAACGCGTTATATGGCCGAAACCAATATTTGCCCCGCCTTCTGTTAGAATGTAAACTTTTACGTTATGCATTTACTCTGCCATGGAACGAAAGGTTTTTTATTTATACTTTCATTTACAATTGGATGTGGATCAATAGCTTTAATCATCTTCTTTAATTTTTGCAAAACATAACTTTTGTCTATAGCTCTTGGAACAAATTTTGAATGTCTTTTGCGTTGCTCTAACTGTAGTGCCATTCTAATTTTTTTT
>CAYUYT010000190.1:0-7173 GCA_964449345.1 uncultured Spirochaetia bacterium
AATTACAATATACAATACTTTGATTTTAAAATTACTTTAGTGATATTATCGGTTACAGAGACGGCATTAGCAGGTGTCCCTTATTAATCAAAGTAAAAAGTTTAGTTTTCTTAAAATAAAAAATAAATCTAATATCGCGTTAGCAAGAAAACCAAAAAAAGTTAATTTTTATAGGTTGCTGTAAGTAGAAACACGTTTATCCCCTTTATAAATGAATAATAATCACAATTATATCAATATATCGAAATATTTTTAGCAAAATATAAAATTTTATTTTCCTATTTTGCAATATATTTATATGTTATAAAATATCGGTTCCCCGCTGGTATTGAACAAAACCGGAGTTTTTCCGGATTAAAAAATTTCATAAAAAGGATTAGTTTTATGGCAAAAGTTAGTATTGTTGGCGCTTATAACACACAATTTGGTCAGTTTGTTGACATTGAAAAACAAGTTGATGAGAATGGAAAGAAAAATTACATCTACCATGACAAAAAATCGTTTTACGAGCTCCTAAATGAAGCTGCACAAGGTGCAGTAAAAGACGCAGGTATAGACCCTAAAGACGTTGACGGGATATGGGTTGGTTCATGTTCCCCCGCATTATTTGTGGGACAGGAACACATCGGGCCTTTAGCCCTTGAAGCATTCCCTAAAGAATGGCGTTTTAAACCTTCGCAAAGAGTTGAAGGCGCATGCGCTTCTTCTTCTTTGGCAATTTATAACGCGATGTACGCAATCGAATCAGGAAGAATTGATACTGCAGTTGTAATCGGTGTTGAGAAAATGAATTTACTTAACACTAAATTAATGACTGCTGCATTAGCAGGTTCTTCATACATGCCTGAGGAAGGTTCAAAAGGCATGAGTTTTCCTATGCTTTTTGCTGAATATGCAAAAGGATATATGAAACATTATGATATTTCTGAAGATGAACTGAAAAAAATGCTTGCTCACGTTGCAGGCCTTTGTTACTCAAACGGTATTAAAAACCCGTTAGCTCATTTCGGCCCGGGCAGTTTCATCGAGAAAAAAGGTTTAACAACCGCACAGGCAATTTTAGACATGCCTGATGAAGGTAAAGGCGCAAACGTAATGGTTGCTTATCCCTTAAGGTTACATGATTGTTCACTCGTTTCTGACGGCGCTGCTGCTGTTGTTCTTACAAAAGCAGATAACGCAAAATCAATTAACGATAAAGTCGTTGACATGGCCGGTATTGCAGCTGTAACGGAAAGAATGCCTGAAAGCGTTCGTCCGAACATGCATGAACTCATTGCAGGTAAAGAAGCTATTAAACAAGCTTTCGATGAAGCAAAAATCACAATCAAAGACGTTGATTTAGTTGAACTTCACGATTGTTTTACAATTAACCAGCTCACTTCTACCGAAGCATTAGGTCTTTCTGAAGACGGTAAAGCGGGTTATGATTACATGGAAGGCAAATTTACTGCTGAAGACGATACGCCTATTAACCTATCAGGCGGGCTTAAAGCTAAAGGCCATCCGGTAGGCGCAACGGGCGCTTCAATGCATGCGCTTATTTACAAACAACTCGTTGGCGATCCAATCGGACTTGCTCCTGCTAAAGGACAACCCGAAATTGGCGTTACATTTAACGTTGGCGGTTCTGCTGTAACGAATTGTGTATCAGTTCTAAAAAGAAGATAATTTAGTTTAAACTAGATAAATTAAGCCCTTTCCGAAAATCGGTCAGGGCTTTTGATTTTTATATGCAAGGTAAAAAACTTAAATTTTTAATAATAACCGCATTCCTAATTATAACGCTTTTCTCCGTTACAACCGGAGATATTGATTTTTCTGTTACTGGTTCGCATACAATTTATAACACTATGGCAGATAAACCGTTTAAATTTAATGCATCTCCCTATTGCTACAGAATTTTCGTTCCATTACTCGTTTATATTATTCCCGGAAACTCAGAAATTGCTTTTCAAATTATCGCATATTTAACAATAACGGGGATACTGCTTTTAACTTTCAATCTGCTTAAACATTATTCTTGTGAAGATAATATCATCGTTGTTAGCACGTTGACACTATTAACAACTTTTTGGGCAACGCGTTATTTTATATTTAACCCATTTACAGTTATACACGCATCTTATGTTATGCTCCTTGCAGGTATACTTGCTATGCTAAAACATAAAAACGCCTTGTTTTTGATTCTCTTGTTAATTGCTTTATTTATACACGAAAGCGCTTTAATCCTTATTCCGGTATTTTATGCATACAACGCAAAGCAAAGTGGCAAAAGAAAAGCTTTAATTAAAACGGTAAAGTTTGCCCTGCTCCCTTTTCTGATTTATACGTTATTCCGCTTATTAAGTTTTAACGCGTTTTGGGGCTCTGACATAATTAAAAGTATTGTTTACTATTCAGGCAAAACCGGTTTTGTGGGTTATTTAGTCTTATTAGTAAAGAAAAGCGTGTTAACATGGGGGATAATATTAGCAGTAATCATTGCCGAATTCCCAGCAATTTATAAAGATTTAAAAACGCAACCGTGGATTTTTGTGTTATTTATTTTTACTTTAATTTTGCCTCTTTTTGTTACCGGGGGTGAATTGTTATTATTTTACGTTTTCCCTGGATTTATTTTGCTTTTTTCTCGGTCGTTGAAATCGCTATCGCAAAGATATTCAGTTAACGTAAAAATACTCTATATATTAATTCCCGTTATTCAATTAATTATAAATTACTCTGTAATGCCGCAGAGTAATTCCATAAAATTTTCCCATAACATAACAATTGCCATGATTTATTCGTTAGTAATAATTTATTTTTTATCCCTACTTCATGCTATTATAATTTTTTTCAAAAAACGCAAAAAGAATCATCTCTAGTTTTGATTGTTTTGATAAACCGAAAAAAAACTTACGCCCCGGCAAGTTCTGGAAAAAAGGCCGGCAATTAAGCTGATACCCGAGTCTTGTGTAATTCTTATTTTTTTTGTTGTATTTGTATTTGTATTTGTATTTATCCAACAATCATTGATATTCTTTACAAGGAGAGCTAAAGGCCTAAATCATCTAAAATAACCGTTGCTTTGTCTATTGAATCAACAAAATCAATGTCATAAGCAACCTTGGAATTTTCGTTCTTTTGTGCTTGCTTGGTTTGCATTTGAACAAGAACGTTGTTGCCGATAACGCGTACAACTTTTTTACAACCGGATTTTTCTGTCATGCTCATAACATCGGCGACGTGGTTTTTTAAAGCGTCTTTAATGGGTAGCAGATTGCTCTGATTAACTACTGCACCGAAAGGCGGTTTCATTTTTTTCAAACCGCGCTTTAGTTTGTCTTTTAACTGCAGTAAATCTTCTTCAGTTAAAGTACCGCGTAAATCAATAAAAAGGCGGTTCGTTTTAATGTGTCTTCTAACCCTAATTTTTTGCATTGAAAAAAATCCTTGTATATAAAAAATATCGGCAAAGTGTAATTAATTTCATTGCAAATTTACATTTTAAAATCTAATTAATTGAAAAAAAACTTAAATGAAAAAAAACGGCAGGATTTTATAGCTCCTGCCGCCTGATAATTAGTTAATAAATCTCATACAGCGTCCTTGCCTTGTTCTCCTGTACGTATTCGAATGACATCTTTAATATCGGAAATGAAGATTTTCCCGTCTCCGATTTTTCCTGATTTTGCAGTAGATGTAATTGCATCTAACGCTTTATCGAGAAAATCATCGTTTACAATAATCATAATGTAAACTTTAGGTATTAAATTTACTTCATATTCCTGTCCCCGGAATATTTCCGTTTTACCTTCCTGTCTTCCGTATCCTTCCGCTTCCAAAACGGTCATACGCGTTATACCTTGTTTTATCAACGCTTCTTTTACCGCTTCAAATTTTTGGGGCTGTATTATTGCTTCTATTTTTTTCATAATTTACTCCTTAATTCATGGAATTATTATAACACTATTCGAAATTATACGAAAGTATTATTTTCTCCACTCTTTCAATTTTAGCGCGCTCGTTCCTTCAATACCTGTATCCTGACCGAACGGATCAGAAGGATAAGCTTCGCCGCCCATTTCGCCTAAATCAAGACCTGTGCATTCCTCTTCAGCATTAACCCTTACTCCGCGTTGACTAAGCTTTAATGCGTACCATACAAGTAAGCTAACTAAAAATGTAAACGCGCCTACTGCAACAACGCCGATTAACTGCACTATAAGCTGTTTAGCTCCTCCTCCATATAAAAGGCCTTTTAAAGGTGCTCCGTCTGCACCTGCACCGCCGGAAAAAGCAAAAATACCAACTGCAAGGGTTCCCCAAATACCGTTTAATAAGTGAACTGATGTTGCACCGACAGGGTCATCAAGCATAATTTTATCGAAAAACAAAACACCGTAAAATACTATAATTCCGGCGATAAAACCTATTGCAAGCGCTCCCAAAGGTGTTACCCAGTTACAAGGCGCTGTAATCGCAACGAGCCCGCCTAAAGCCCCGTTTATCATCATAGTATGATCAGGTTTCTTAAACTTTATCCATGTAATTAAACACGTTGCCGCTATACCAGCTGCTGCTGCAATATTCGTTGTTACTGCAATTCTGGCAATTGCACCTGAATCAGCAGACATTGTGCTTCCGGGGTTGAATCCGAACCAGCCGAGCCATAAAATGAATCCGCCTAAGGTAGCCATAGGTATTGAATGACCGGGAATCGGAATGAATTTTCCCCCTTTTCTATATTTACCAAGACGCGGGCCTAAAATCAGAATTCCGGCTAAAGCAGCCCAGCCTCCTACCGAGTGAACGACCGTACTGCCGGCAAAATCCCAAAAACCCGCTTTCATTAAGGAAGATAGCCATCCGCCTCCCCAAATCCAATGTCCGGTAATCGGATACATAATAGCAACGAGTATAAAAGAAAAAATTAAATAAGATGAAAACTTTATTCTCTCTGCCACTGCTCCGCTGACAATTGTTGCCGCAGTTGCCGCAAATACTAACTGAAAGAAAAACTTTGCAAATACGGGAATTTTTGTCCAATCAAGAGAACTAAAAACCGCAGTATTTTCTCCTACAAAAAATCCTTTTAAACCGAGAATAGCGTTACCGTCCCCGAACATAAACGCAAAACCCGCTACCCAATATGCAATGGTCGCTATTGCAAATACAATAAAGTTTTTTGCCAATATATTAACCGTATTTTTCTTACGGCAAAACCCGGATTCAACAAACGCAAAACCTGCATTCATAAAGAAAACGAGAAATGCTGCAATCATTGTCCATACCGTATCAACGGCGACTTTATTGTCAGCAACCGTTTTCATCAATTGAGCAACTTTATCCGTTGCCTCTGCTGCAATTAAATAAAAATCCATTCAAACCTCCGTTTACTTTGAATATCTTTATAAATTTTTGTAATAGATTAATTAGCAATTAATGTGCCAAAACAATTAATTTTTGCGTAAAGCTAATTTATTAAATGACAGATAATTACAGGAATGTAAAAATTTAGTAAAAATTAAAACCGTTTTCTTTGCTCAATTTTAAACACGGTGTTCAAAATGCAACATTATGCCGGTATATAAATTTCAAAGATATATGTTTTTAGCCGAATTAAAATTAAGGAGCGTTATAGTAATTTTCATAAACTACGGCTGAGTTTTCATACCCTGCTTTATAAGCAACGGCTTTAACCATAACGGAATGATCGTCGCTTATATTAAAGGCTACGATAAAAGGAATTGAATAATCATCTCCCGTAGGCGTTGGATTTCCCTGAGGGTCAATCGGAGGATCTGGCGTTGCCCCTAGTGTAGGCGGGTTCGTTATTGTGTATTTAACGGATACACCGGGGTCAGGAGTTACGGTAATTGTAACTTCTGGATTTATTTCCGTTCCCGGTGCTGTATCCTGAAAAATAATCACAGGATTTTTACATTTTAGAGTATAAGTTTCGCTTGCTTCACCGCTGTCCTGATAATCAGTTTTGTATGCAATCGCTCTTATTTGCGTTGCAGTTGTGTTTACAACGAGGTTGACATCTGTATCCACGGGTGCATCAGTAGTCGTTCCCGTTGCACCGCCACTGCCGTCGTGAGTAGGCTCGCTGCCGTCTGTTGTGTATAAAATTATTGAGCCAGTTGTTGAACATGAAATATTAACGTTTTGGTCCTGATTATACGTTCCAGTTGGAACGGAAATTACAGGTGTGGCAGTTTTAAACCTATACGTTTTATAAACAGTATCGCTTTCCTGAAAGTCGTTTTTAAAAGCTTTCAGTTTAATTTTTGTATTATCTTTAATAATAGGCAAACTTGCAGGAAAAGTTGCAGATGATGTTGTAGGTTCAGGCGGAACGCTCCCGTTTGTTGTAATTTCATAATAAATTGTATCCCCGGAAGTTAAAGGTGTATCAGCAGTTAATGTAATATCATCTTCAAAAGGCGTTGAATCATCATTATGGCTTAATTGCGGCGTTTGAACCTTTAAATAAAATGACCTCGAGGCAACTGCGCTGTCTTCGCAGTTATTTTTAAAAGCTTTAATTTTAATTCTTGTATCATCTTTCGTTATGTTTATTCCTGCCGGATGAGGGTACTCAGGAGAACCTGCAGTCGGGTCAGGTGGATCAGTGCCGTTATCAGTCTTTGTATAGCGAACCGTAGCTCCGGGAGTTGTAATTGTTCTTTTTACAGCAAACGTATCATTTTTAGGCATACTATCCTGATCAAAATCAGGAGTAGCTACTTGAATAGTATACGTTTTCGTTATTACGTTACTATCCGCATAATGGGGAGCGGGATCGGGGGCTTTTCTAAAAGCATAAGCGCGAACTTTTGAATTTTCGTTAATTGTAATGTTAGCGGGCTCATGAACAGTAGTTTCTGCGCTCCACGTTGCTCCGTTATCCGTTGAGATTTGATACGTTATATCAACGTCATCCGTAGCACTAGTAATATCAAAATTAACGCTAGTTGTGTATGTTCCGGTGTTTTTTGAAAATACAGGATCGTCCGCAGTAACCATTTGATATTCTATAATTGTTTGCCCATAAACCGCAGAACTATCGAGAAGGCCGTCCTTATAAGTATATGCACGGATAACAGTATGATTATAAAGGACAGGAATTGTAACCGTTACGTTAGGGTGGACTTGAGTAACTTCAACGGTAACTGCACTGCC
>CAYUYT010000191.1:0-7161 GCA_964449345.1 uncultured Spirochaetia bacterium
TCTTTACTCAAAGAGGGAGATACAGCGGTGATTCTCTTCCTCCGCCCTCTTTACTTAAAGGGGGGCAGGAGAAAAAAGCTGTTTGCGGTAAAAAGCCGGTGGATTTTTCTTCTTTCAACTGTTTCGCTTTAAACGATAGAATATATCTTGAAAAAACATAAAGATAAATGCCCGTAGAAAAGGCAAATCTGTGCTTTTTACGAAAAATATTTTTACTAAGAATGAAAGGAGGGTGGTATTAGAAATTCCTTTAATTGATTTGTTACTTAAAATAATACAGTTAGCTTTATTTATTAAGAATACTTAAAATATTCTTTTGAAAACTTATACGCGTTCCATTTACACTACCAGCGCCTTTATAATCAACGCAGTTTCCCGCATCATCAACAAAACATAAATCAAACTTATCTGACCATACTTTTACGGAATAAAGCCCCATTCCGAAACGTTCAAAACCATATTGCTCGCGGTACTTTATAAAATCTTCTGATAAAATATCTATATGGGAAGGTTCTTGGCTGATTTCATAAGGCAAAACCGAAGTATCAAAACCTCCTGCGCCATCCTGTACTGTTATAATAAGGTCATTACCGTTTATTTCAATATATGTTTCAACAGGAACTGCGCTTTTAATTTCATCGCTTGCTCTTAGTGAATTAGTTAACAATTCTAAAATCAGAAATTTTAATGTTTCTTCTTCGACTAATGGGAGTGGGAATTTTATTTTATCTAAAATTTCAAGAACGTGGACAGTACTTGTCCCGCTCTTACACTTAAATTTTACTTTATTACATTTCTTTTCGTTAAACGTAATCGCTATTTCGTTATCAATAATTTTTTCAGGCATCATTAAATTCTGTTAATTCCACTATGATTTCATTATCTTCCGATTCAAAGGATTTAATGTAATCAATGTACTTTTTAATAAGTTCCGTGGTCTCCTCTTCAATTTCTAAAAATTCAAGTCCATAACCAGTGAACATCCCTTCTTCTCTTTTCCACCGAACTTTACAATTCAAATCGATGTTATTCCCTATTGCCTGCCTTGAGAGAATTTTAATCTGAACCATATCTTTAAACTCTGATGGCTCAAATTTCATTATACTAATTTTCATTCCACCTACACTAATGTCGCTTATATAACCAAAGGCCTCGCCGTTAACTAAAACCTTATTAAAGACTTCCTCTCTTTGATATTTCCTCATGTCATTTTCAGCCATGATTATTCCGTTACCTCAAAAGCTACCATAGTTAGGTCATCATCAAGCACACCGCCATCCATAAAAATATTTATTTCTTCATATAGTTTATCAATAAAACCCTGCACATTTAAAATTCCGTATTTTTTTATTAATTCAATTAAATTTGTCTCGCCATAACGTTTGCCGTCAGGGGATTGACATTCGGTTAAACCGTCTGTATAAATCAAAACCTTATCGCCGTGTTCTAAAACAACGCCTTTGCCCTCGTATTTCATACCTTCAAAAATACCTAAGATGCTGCCTTTTGCTTTTAATTTCTCAATTTCTCCAGTTTTTTTTCTATAAACAAAACCGGGAGGATGACCCCCGGATGCAAATTTAAATTCCCTTTCTAGTGAGTTGTAAATTCCGTAAAATATGGAAATAAATTTACCGTCAGGCATCAAACCCGTTAACTGGTTATTAATCGTTTCTAACACCCAATTCGGAGAAATTATATCATCACCATAAGTTGTAAACATCATTTTTAACATAGTTGCGATAAAAGCCGCACTAATTCCATGACCGGTTACATCTGCAACCAAAGTTCCAATATAATTATTAGACATAGTTAAAATATCATATAAATCCCCGGATAATTTGTCGTTTGGAAGGTATTTCACTGCAATCTCAATACCTTTTGTATACGGGATTTCCTGGGGTAAAAGTTTTTCCTGAGCAAGCTTAGCAAGGTCAAGCTCCCTCTCCATTTGTCTGTTGCGTGTATCCAGTTCCTGATTGATAACGTTGATTTTTTTATTTTGTTCGCTAATTTTAAGCAAAGTCCTTATTTTAAACGGTAAAAATAAATTTACCGCTTGACCGTCAAGTGGGTTTGCAAAAAAATCCAAAGCGCCGCATTCAAAGCTCTTTGCAATTATTTCCCAATCCTCTTTAGCTAAACTAATTATTACAGGTATATCCTTAAAATTCTCTGATTCGCTTAATTCTTTTAAATATTCAAGGGAGTCAACATCGGGTATATCCATAGCGAGAAAAATTACATCAACCTGATTATTTTCAAGAACATCATTCATAGTAGAAGGTTCATCCAACTCGATAAAATCAAAATCATCTTTTGATAAGATGGCTTTGGTGATTTCTCTTTTTGCTATATCCGGCTCAATTATTAATATGGTATTGTTATTATGTTCACTCATATTTAATCCAGTTTAACTGATTTATAAAAAAAAAACAACTCAATTTTTTTTTATTGGCTTGAAAGAGAAAAATCATTCTTAGGATTTCTCGTTTCGCCTACACTCGTTAATGTTATTCCCGGCTCATCAACAACAGGACAAACATACTGGCAAACGCCACAGCCAATACAACGCTCAGGCGTAACTACGGGCTGCCCGATTGTTACTGTTTTGCCGTCTCTGGTTTTCACCTCTACATCGCGTTTCCATATTGCTTTCGGAGAAGTCGGGCAATGCTCTTCACAAACTAAACACCTTCGCTGATAAACATAAGTTATGCACCTATCCTGATTGACGTGCGCAGTACCTATCTTCATCTTAGGATAACCGTTTGAATAAAACCCTCTGTCCATTTCTGTTATACGCCTTATTGCCCCTGTAGGACACGCTCTTGAACAAAGAGTACACGTAGGCGAACAAAAACCCAAAAGCGCGTTACCGTAAGGTGTAAACATACCATTAAGCCCTGCCTCAAACATAGTGGGCTGTAAAAAATTATTCGGGCAAATACGCATACAATTTCCGCATTTAATACACTTTGAAAGAAAATCCGGTTCGGACAATGCACCCGGTGGCCTGACTAATTTAAGATTAACGCGTTTGGCAAAAAAGTTCGTTTTAAATAAAAACATAGCACCTAAACCTGCGAAAAGACCTTTAACCGTACTACGTTTTTTAATATCCGTTTGCAAGGGCTCTTTTTCTTTTGGCTTTTCCCATTCAAAACTAACTTCCAATGCGTTAAACTTGCAACTAGCAAGGCAATTAAAACAATAAATACATTCCGCACTTTTAAAGTCATCTTTTATATCAGGGTTGCACGCTCCCTGACAAAATTTGCTACACATCTTGCAGTTTGTGCAATTATCATTCTGCTTTATGCGCATTACAGAATATTTTCCAACAACACCGTATAAAGCGCCTAGTCCGCAAATATACCTGCACCAAAAACGCGTTTTTATAAAATTTAGTCCCAGCAAAACGAGTATAAATAAACCGGAAAAAACAAAATAATCATAATGACGTTTTTCTTTGCTAAAAATTAGACCTGTTAACAAGCGGTTCAATCGCTCCCGGACTGAAAACCTTCTTAATGATATTTCAAGCTTTTCTCTAGCTTTTTTTCCGCTTTCTTTATCTTTAGCAGCGCTTTTCTTATCATCTGATATGCTTTTTCTCGTTGGCGCATTCGCATAAGGGTTATCGGTGTTCTTTGCGTTGTCTTGCTTTAAAGTTTTACGTGTCGGTGCGTTTGCATAAGGATTATCACTTTGTTTATTTTTTTCCTTCAAAGATTTTCTCGTTGGCGCGCTAGCATACGGGTTACTGTTTGTACTCTCCTCTTGCTCTTCGTTTTTGATTGATTTTCTCGTTGGTGAATTAACGTAATTATTTTCGTTTTTCGTTTCTTGGTTTGTTTTATTCTCATTATCCTTAGGCTGTTTCACCTCTTCTTGCGCCGGAGTTGATGTTTGCCCTTGTTGAGTCAATTTTATTTTTACCTGTGTGTTAACGGTTTTTCTTTTCGAATCCTGTTTTTCTTCAACTAAACTCCTTGCCGCAGGTAAACCTACCGTAATCATAGATCGCGGCAAAATTGAAAACGGGTCAAAAAATCCCGTTAATGTTACGCCAAAAACCGAGCTTGCTATAATAATAATTAAAAAAACGTATTTCAATCTCTGCCATTTATTAAAGGGTTCGCGCGGGAATTTCTTTTTTCTAAACCTTTGTTTCATCCAACTTACAGCATGATTTAACGTTCCTAAAGGACAAACCCAGCCACAAAACGACCTACCGAAAATTAATGCAATAATAAGCATAGCAAGAATGTAAACAATGCTAACAGTCATTACACGAGACGCAAGGGATGTTGTTATACCAATAAGCGCGCTTGTTTCTATAAACATTGTGGAAGGAACATCAAGATTGTAATTATATTTGTCAAAACTGAATAAGGGAACACCGCTTGGACCGGACTTAAAAAAACGAGGGTCAGGATGCCTCGATACAATGCCAAAAAGTAATAATAACGTTAAAACAAAAACCGTTATACCCAAATAGACAACGCGTTTCTGTTTTGTGGAAAGCTGTTTTTTCCTAATTAAAGGGATTATTAAAAAAATAACAACAGTTATAAAAGAAAGAGCAAATAAAGAAATAATTATAATTGCTGCAACGGGAGATATGGGTATTCGCATTGCAGGAAGACCGGTTGATGATTTAAAATAGGCCGAACTCCCTAATAAAACGGAAAATATAACGCTTGTAAAAAATATTACGCCGGAAACAATTGTAAAAGACAATAGTTTTCTGTTCTGTTTAAAATCAATATTTTTTTTCTTTTTAATACCGTAAATCAGTGCAAGAGCCGCCGCGGATAAAACAGCAGAAACAATCAGCAGAGGAAAGGACTTGTCCGTCCTTGTATGATAAACTTGATTTTGTTCTTCCAAACGCGCAGTGCTTTCTTCTTCTAAAAATGAATGGTTCATTGTTCTTGCAACGATTAAAACGAATAATAATAAAAAAACTATCTGAGAAAATCGTCTTAAATATATCAAAGTTTTAGCGTTATTTTTCATTATTTAAGCCACCTATAAAATTAAATTCTATATATAATAAATAATCACATATTTTAATTTTGCAAATTTTTATTGTCAAGTAATATTAAAATTAACCGAAATCTCATAGCAGGAGGGCATATTATGTTAACCGGAAGAAAAAAACTCGTTCTATTTTTTATAACAATAAGTTTAATTTTTACTTCAAAAATATTTGCTTTTCAAAACCCTACTTTTAAAGATAAACAGGCAATATTTTATTATACTGACAGGCCAAGGCATTATTCCGAAAGAGCAGACAGCGTAAAAATTCACATTATTAACGAAGCAACGAATTTTGAAAAAACTTTAGATTTAACGAAAATGTCCCCAGAATTATGGAAAATCGTTATTCCTATGGATTATCTTTTTCGCGAACAAGGCATAACGCGCTACACTTATTATTATTACTTTATAATCGATGGCAAAAAAATCTTAGACCCAACAAACAAAATCAGGTCTATACCATACCGAAGAGGACCTAACGGACGCGTATGTTTCTTTCGCGTTGAACATAGAAAACGGAAAAAACAAATAATAACGAAAAACCCTGAAGTTTTATCAACTGGGCTTATATTTTATTATACAAAAGACATAGGCAAAAAAACCAAAGTTAAATTATTAATTTCTGACCAGAAGGGATGGAACAGAGTATACACTTTGAAAAGAAATCCGGAGGGCATTTTATACGCTTTTATAAAAAAACAGGATTTACCCGATGAAACAATTAACAACCGTTATGTTTATAAATTCATCGTAAAAGGCAAATATGAGCTTGACCCGTTAAACCCTAATCAGCATCAAAGCATCAAAGGGGGAACGTTTAATCTACTTGACTTGCGCGATAAAAAAGGTAGGGAATACGAAATTCCGCAAAACCCTGTTGTAAAAATGCAAGGTCTATATTTTTACTGCCATGCTCCCGATGCAAAAACCGTGGGGCTTCTAACCAACCTGAATGGCTGGGAACACGTTTTGCCTATGGCAAAAAGCAAAAACCCAAAATATGAAGGTGCATGGGTAATCCTCCTTTCCAAAAAAAACAGAGATTTGCCTCTTGATGCAGGAACGTATAAATACAAATTCATTATCGACGGTGTAATTACGCATGATAAAAACAACCCGAATAGTATTGACGACGGGGCGGGCGGGAAAATCAGTGTATTCACACTAAAAAAACCTATAAATTATTACGGCAGAAACCCAATTCATATAAAAGACAATATTTACCGTTTCTTTTTCATGTCCCGTCAGGCAAAACGCGTTTTTCTTTTAGGTTCTTTCAATAACTGGAACCCGTTTAACATGAAAATGAAACGCATTAACAAAGACCTATTTATAATCGATGTCGAACTCCACCCGGGAGTGTACTACTATCTATTTTCCGTTGACAATAAATGGAAAAGCGACCCTAGAAACACGAACGTTGCGTATAATCAGGTTAAACGCCGCGTAAGTGTCGTTGTAATTAAACCGCGAAAACGCGTTGTTAAGTAGGAGGATTTAATTTTTGTCGAAATTCATTTAACGTTTTATCTGTATATTTTTCCATATCCTCAAAATTTCTCTTAGCAATCGTAATATCTATAAAATTATTGAGGTCGTAAGGTTTAATGAAAATTTTTAAACTTTGAGATATATTATTTACTATTGAAAAATCAAAAAATATTGCTGTGTCTTCATGTACAAAGGGTGCAATAAATGATAAGTATTTTTTACTATATTCTTTAAACTCTTCATTTGAATTCAAATGCCTAATTACAGAAGTTGTTTCATTATTTAATTGTTGAGTTTTATTTCTTATAAGAGTCACTTCCAACAACCAATAAATATCTTTAGAATATACTTCTATATCGCCTTTGTTTCCCGGAGCGTGAGAATATGGTTTACCGATATGGTCTGCTTTGTAATTTGGACGAATTAGCTTTATAATATGCCTTAAACATCTTAACGTTTACCCAAGGAAAATTCATCATCATTTAACAAGGTATATATTGGTTATTTTTTTTTGTTTTTTATCGTAATGAATTTCAAAAGTTTCTAATAGTGAATTAATTTTTTTCACATACGTATATACCAAATCATTCTCATCAAAACTGTAATCTGAATCCAATTCAT
>CAYUYT010000192.1:0-7097 GCA_964449345.1 uncultured Spirochaetia bacterium
ATTAAAGCAAAGCCGGCATAGCACAAAATATATTTTATATACTGTTTTATCATTGCGAAAATTGAAAACCATAGAAGCTGTTTTTTCTTTATCATTACCGTTGTAACAACCCAATAATACCATTTTAATAAAGAGAACGTAAAAAATAATTTTCATCCGATTACCCTAATTTATGGCTAATTATATCAATAATATAAAATATGTCAATATTTTTAAATATTTTCAGGTATATTTATAAGTAATTATAAAATAAATAAAACATTTAAATTTTTAAAAATAACTTAATATATACTTTTCATAAAATCAAAGTATATATATATTATTTTTCACAATGAATTCGAATATTTCATCAATACATTCAGGATTGAAAGCGCGTTTTTTTGCCTTTATAATGGATTTAATCATTGTATTATTTCCCGTTGTTATTTTTATAATTTTAATCCTTTTTATTGCACAACCTTCTAAATCCGGGAGTTTTTTAATTGTAATAATTATACCGGCAACCATGCTTTATATATACTTTTTTATATCGGATTTAAAAAACGCCTCTTTGGGCAAACGCTATATGGCATTAGTTACTCTGGATAAATATAAAATGAATTTATCGCCGGCAAAAGCCGCATTAAGGAGTTTGATGAAAATTTTATTCGGATGGATAACGTGGATGACAATACCCGGGTCTGAAAAAAAACTCGCTATTTACGACATAATTTTAAAAACTTCGGTTTTTTACGTCAATGAAAAAAATGTTTTGAAAAATGATAGTAACGAAAAAAGAATTAATTTTTTAAAAAAAGCACAGGTTATTCTCCCGGTAATAACATTTCTACTATTTCTAATTTTTATTTTTTTAAAAATTAAATTTAATTCAATCCTGATGGGAAAAGAAAACGCGGTTGATTATTTAATTTATTTACTTATACCCATAACGTTTTTCAATACCTTGTTTGCTTTAACAATTTCAATACAGATAAAATTTCAAAAATTAACATCTGATATAATTGCTAATCTTAACATAACAATCAATACCATACTTTTTTTTATTTTCACTTTCTTTCTAATCAAAACTATAGCTTTAATGTAATCAAATAACTTCATAACGCAAATAAGCAAGCGCTTCTTGTTCAAAATCAAAAATATTAAAAAAATCACTTAGGCCGGACAAATCTAAAACATCTAATATTCTGTCATTGATATTGCACAAAGCAAATTTTGCGTGATTGTCTTTCAAAAAACGCTTCATTATCAAAAACATACTCAATCCGTTGCTTTTAATATATTCCGTATCAGAAAGGTTAATAACAAAATTTTTCGAAATATCTAAAAAGTCCTTAAATTGTTCGTTGATAATTTCATCTAACTGATTGATTTCATAATAATCGATTTCATTCAACACATCTTGATTAATATCAATAATCAAAACGCCCTCGGATTCACGGTAAGGTAAATTCATAATAAATTCCATTTTAAATTATTAATATAAATATAATAAATTTATACAAAAATAATATCAAAATATGAAATTTTAAGAATATTACATATAAATACATCATAATAAACTTAATGTTTAATTATTTAAGCATTATTTACTAACAAATATTGTAATTTGACTTTTGAAATAAAAAATGGCTACAATAAGATTAGAAGATTTATATTAAAAACTATATAGGGAGCAATTATGGATAAAGAAATAAAACAAAATATACTAAAAGCATTTAAAAACGATGCAAGAATAGACACAGAAGACGTTGACGTTATAGTCAAGAATCATAATGTATTACTAAACGGCAACGTAGAAACGTATAACGCAAAAAGAGCCGCTGAAGATTTAGCCGGTTTAATAAGAGGCGTTAAAAATATCGAAAACAAATTGAACGTTGTATTGCCAAACAGTAAGGCAAAAATTCCTAAAGATGAAATAATCGAAAATGTAAAAAAATCTTTTATATGGAACGAAAATTTAACAGAAAATAACTTAGATGTTCACTTTGAACAAGATACGCTCGTTTTAACCGGTTATGTGGATAAATTTTGGAAAACTATCAAAGCTGAAGAAATTGCAAAAAGCCATGCTTCTGTTAACAAAACGCGTAATGATATTATAGTTGACAATTCTGCGCCTTTAGCAAGGAGCGATGTTCAAAACCATATTCTCAATGCAATAAAGCAAAGGTTCATGATTGATACTAACGGATTAAAAATTTCACTAAAAAACGGGAAAGTTAAAATACAAGGCGCTGTTCCTAGCTGGGCTATAAAAAAATCAATATATGAATTGGTATTATACACTTCAGGAATTACCGGAATAATCGATGATATTACCGTTGCAGGGGAATGATTTTTCATCGTACTTTCATTTTTTTCTATAAAAAGTTGATTTTTGCCAAAAAAATATATTAAACTATAAAACAATATGATAAACGGTCGGATAAATCATTTTATTGTTGAAATAAAAACTTATATTTATAATTCCAAAACGTATTTTTTTTATTTAAAAAGTGCTTTCAACATTTTAGTAAATAGAATAAAAATGAACCTCGCTTTAATATCAACTCAACGCGTTATGAATTTTATTACAGGCGAAGACTTGAAAATCTCAATCAGACAAGAAAACGAAAGTGATTATGTCAATATTTTAGATACTGATGCAACAGCATACGGTCTTGAATACGAAGGCGTTTTGTATAAACACTTACGAAATAAGCCGAAATTTGATAAAGAGTTATCCATTATTGCTTCAACGGATGAAAAAATAATCGGGCATATTTTATTTTATCCCATAGAAAGCGAAAATAATAAATCCATTTTAAAAACTGCGCTCCTTGTCGTTGCTTCCGTAAGACCTGAATTTCAAAATAAAGGCGTTGGCACTAGATTAATCGCACAAGGCATTCATATACTAAAAAGCAAAGGTTTTAATTCCGTGATTGTTCTTGGCTACCCGGAATATTATACAAGATTTGGGTTTGAACCCGCTAGCAAATGGAGTATTAAAACGGTAAATAAAATGCCCGAAGAAACGCTTCTTGCTATGGAATTAAAACCCGGTGCATTACAAAATTTAAAAGAAATCATTAATTTTCCCGAATGCGTATGGGGTGTTTAATTATTATCCGAAGTAAAGTATGGTGATGAAATGTAGATATAAGGCATCACCTCATATCCACATCTAAAACTAGATTACGATTCCAATTTTTTTAGTACTACTGAAACGTAAACCGCATTTATTCCCGTTATTATTGCAAAAATTCCTATTACAAAAGTTAAAGCAACAGCACCGGCAAAAGGGTTAATCATAACGAGGATAACGAATACAACGCCTAAAATCCCGTTAATTATAAAAAACACTTTTCTGCTCGTTGCTTCTCCGTATTTAAAGGAATAAATAATATTCGAAATTGCATGCACAAAAAACCATGCTGCAATAAATATTACTAACACAAATAAAGAAACCTGCGGAAAAATTAACACTGCGATACCGATTAAAATATCCAAAAGTCCTTCAAACAACCAAAATTTCCAGTTTGAATTTTGGTTTTTTATACTTATCCCTCCCGCAATCATTGAAATGCCGCCTAAAATTGCTAAAATTGCAAAAACAATAACTAATGCAAAAATTGCACTTTTAGGCAATGCCAGAGCCACAATTCCGAAAATAATAGCCAGCACACCTTTAATTGCCAAATTCCACCAGTTTTTAAATAATAAATTCATATATTTACCTCCTTAAAATACAATATATATTAATGCCTATTAATTATTAAATTAAAAATCAAGCAAAGCGTTTATTAAACAGCTCTTAAACCGTTACCCACGTATTGCGTTGTAATTAGATTTATGCGGCGGTGATAATCAGTTATTAATCTTCCTTTAATGTATGAACACAACTTAATGTCAAACTTTTTGAGAATTTCAATAACGCCTTCAAATAACCTGATAAACGCCTTGTTATTATTTCCGGTCTCTGTATAATCTTCTACGCCGAAAAAAATATAAACAAGGTCGAATGCAGATATACAAATATTCTGAAAGTTATTTTCATCAAATTCAATCAGTTTCGCTTCGAGTTCATTAATTGTTAAAAATAATTTACTTAAAGCTAGCTTTTGTTCTTCTTCGTTTAAACACGTTGTAATTAAATCTAACAAAGTTAATATCTCATTCATAAGTTTATAAAAAAATTCTATTTTTCTTTTTATAGTTTTCATAACAGACTAAATATTTCCTTCTGTACTTTACATACAATTATTTCACTATTTTTAGTAAAAAAAATTAGGGGAGTAATGTTTTGGAAAACAATTGCAATCCAAAACTAAATAAACCGCACTCCCCTTTATTTATTTGATATAATCTCCCTGTATGGGATGATTACCCTCTTATAATAAAAAAGCGTTAATTTTTTTTACTAAAAATTCTAAATCTTGTTTACTTAACGGCTTAGAGATAAAAAGCTGCATTAAACCGTTTCCATATTGTTTTTCTAAATTTTCCGCATATTCAATATTTCTTCCAGACATAGCAACACGGTAAATATCCGGGTATTCCCTTTTTAATACCGATAAAATATCAAATCCATTATCATTTCCCAAAAGAATATCCGTTAACACTACATCGGGGGTATTTTCTTTTATTAAATTAAAAGCGTTTTTTACCGTATGTGTAGTTATAACATTTATTCCTCCGTTAATTGTATTTTTTATGCATTTGCTTATTTTTTTCTCATCATCAACCACAAGCAAAGTAATTTTTTTATTCAATTGCATAAATTATCCTATACTATATATTATCGCAAAAACTATGCCAAAATTCTAGCAAAAACATACACGTTTTAAACTATTACATAGAAAGGAATTACAAGAAAGCAAGATTTTACACGTAGGAATTGATTAATAAGAAACCATTTAAACCGGTTAAATTTTAATCAGTACGGTCGAATTTTAACCGCTCATACTTAGCTAATTTATTACGTAGTGTTGTTCGCGTTATATCGAGAATCTCCGAGGCTTTGGTTTTGTTTCCTTTAACTAATTCTAAAACGGAATTAATATATTTATTTTCCATTTCTTCGAGGGTTAAAAGAGCGTTAAAATCAGAAAGAATTGCACCGGGAAAAACGTTTTTATTAATTATTTGGTTTGATAAAGAAGAAAAATTTTGTAAAATTATATCATATTCATTTAAAACATGGGTTTTAGTAAAAATCATTGCCCGTTCAATTACGTTTTTCAATTCCCTGATATTACCCGGCCATGAGTATTGTTTTAATTTTACCATTGCTTTTTCAGAGATTGATTTTACTTTTTTCCTAAAAGCTTTATTAAAAAAATCAATAAAATACTTTGTAATTATCTCAACATCACCTACCCGTTCTCTCAAGGGAGGGAGATTAATGGTTATCATATTAAGGCGGAAGAACAAATCCTTGCGGAACGCATTTTTCGCAGCAAGTTTTTCTAAATTAGCATTTGTTGCAGCAATAAGCCGCACATCAACGGAAATTTCCTTATTTCCTCCTAGCCTTCTAATACTTTTATTATCCAAAAAATAGAGCAATTTTTTTTGCAAATCCAAAGGCAAGGCATCAATTTCGTCTAAAAATAAAACCCCCTTGTTTGCCATTTCAAAAAGGCCTTTCTTTCTATTTTTAGCATCCGTATAAGCGCCTTTTTCATGGCCAAACAACTCCGCCTCCAAAAGATTGGGCTGAATATCTGCGCATGATATATGCACAAAATTAAGTGTATCGCCGTTTATTTGGTGATTAATATATTTTGCAAGGTTGCCTTTACCCGTGCCCGTTTCTCCGGTCAGTAAAATTGATGAAAACGCGTGCGTTTTTAATTGGTGTATCTGAGAATAAATTTGCTTTACTGCACGGGAATTGCCTAAAAAAATTGGGGAATTAAATGAAACAATGCCTTTTTGGATATTATCCAATTGAGTGCCTAAAGTTATTTTTTCTAAAACTTTATTAACAATGTGCTGAATTTCTTTATTGTCAAACGGTTTAATTAAATAGTGATAAGCTCCGGTTTTTATAGAAGCAACGATTAAATTTGTGTCTCTTGAACCGGTTATGAAAATAACGGGAATATTATGCCCGTTTTTTTTAAGTTCCGTCATTAGTTCCAGACCGGAAATATCGGGTAATTTTTCATCAAGCAAAATCAGGTCGATTTCGTTTTCTTCAATTTCTTTTCTGGCTTGCTCTCCGGAATATGAAAAGCTAATATTTCTGGTATCCGTTTTCAAAACAATTGAAAGCGCTTTTGAAAAAGATGCATCATCATCAACTATTAAAATATTATAATCCATAATAATTTTATTCCCGCTTTGTATATTAAATGTAATAAAAAACACCCCGTTAAAGAACAATATTTTTTTGCAATAATTTACTTTTCACAGCATAAAACTTAAAAAACTACAATATTAATGAACGGCTAAATATGGAAATTCATTCTATTTAATCCCTTTGATAAAGGACGGCTTGAAGGAAGACAAATCCCCCATAAATCTCCCTTCAAATAAAGGTGGACTTGAAGAAAAGAGAATGCAATACTCAACACTATTACTAATTCATGAACCACAAAACACGCGAAAAAAGAATTAGTTACTTTTAACGCTGAGAAAAGCGAAGTAGCAGCAAACCTACGCGTTTGCCGCAAAGCAAGGATTTCATTTTTAATATATAGGTAATAAAGCAAAACCAAAATTTACACTATGCTTTGATTCTTAGTAAAAATATTTTGCATTTGTATTTCAGCTTTCACTCCCGCATGTGCTAAAATAAATTACATATTCTGGCAAATTTTAGCATAACACCTTATAAAAGCCCGTTATCATCAGAAACTTGAAATCAAATTATTATTGTCCTATCATAAAAGTAAAGGGAAATCAATAAAACCCTTTTGTTACAGTTTTATCTATTAGGAGGATATTATGAAAGAACGAATTGCAAAAAGAATACCTGAAAATATATGGAAAATTTCAGTAAACTTAATTAAAAATGACGGCAAACTAAAAAAAGATTTCCAGTCATGGCTTAAAACACACCTCGAAAATAAATTGAAGAATGTTAAAGAACCTGAACGGGGTTT
>CAYUYT010000193.1:0-7089 GCA_964449345.1 uncultured Spirochaetia bacterium
AAACCGCACCTACCTGAATAAACTGCCTAATTAATTTATAGTTTATAAAAAAACAAATTTCAAGTGTTTCTAAAATTTTTCAAATTAGAACAAGCAAAAAAGAAAAATATATCCTTAACTTAATGATAATGACATTGTTCAAAACTATACTTTGGCGTGTGCGTTCTGAATGAATGCGCAATTTTTGCATACTGCCTGCTTTGCATTGTTTTTATATAATCATTGCATATAGAATTAAAATAAATCAAGTTTTTTAGTTTTCTTTTCCTTGCATATAATTCAAAACTTTTAATAGCATTGTTTAATTTTTTATAGAGCGAAAAAAAATTATCATCAATTGCAGTAAAAATATTCCTTAGTTGTTTATCATTCATTAAAGCTTTATAAACCTTAGGATGCTTTCTTTTTGCATGAATTAAATACGTTAGAATATAATAGCGGAATTCAAACCATGGTTTATAATCTGATATTAAAAGCCTCTCAAACATATATAAATTTTTCCGGTTCAATCCTTTTTTCTTAAAATAATTATAATACCCAAGCATTACTTTCATTGTCCAGTAGTATGCGTTGTACTCGTCTAACAAACCGTAAATCCCGTTAACTTGAGTAGAGTTGTTTTTATAAAACCCTTTTCCCTCTATATAAACTCTGTATCTGGATTTTTTAAACTTAGCGGGTATTAAATAAATAATTTCACTTGAACAAAAAACCTTTCTAAGGCGTAATAATAAAGTTTTCCTGCGGTTTAAATAAAACGCATAATACTGCGCATAACGGTAACGTTTCGGATTTGTTTTAGTTCTGTATAGTAAAGGGGTTTTACTTTTATAACGCTCATATATTAGTTTAAGCGGAAACTTATCCGTGTAAACATGACACTCTTCGTGCACTGCGGTTGCTAATTGCCGCATCTTTTTATAACCCATTTTTTTTGCAGTAATCCATTTCCGGTAACCTTTACCTTTAAGAATAACGGTTTTTTTAACCTGTCCCTTTTTGTCCATTTTACGATATTTACCTGAGGATGAAGAACTTTTACGGTAGTATTTATTGAATAATTTGTAATAATTAGGCATATTTTCCAATCTATCTATAATATAATAAGCATCGCGTGCGTTTTCCCAAAGCAGAACTAGCACAGGGTCTTTAGGGTTTTCACTGCGGATATTTTCATTAAATGTAATTTGTTTAGGAATGTGATATTTATCGAAATCTGCATACCTTACGCTTTTAAATTTACTGATTATAGACCGCCGGCGGCTAATATAACGTGACCGCCTTTTACGCCTTGCGCAACCCGTTGTTTGTAATTGAAACGAAAATATAATTAGGATTAATGCAACGGTATTTTTTTTCATAAAACCGCACCTACCTGAATAAACTGCCTAATTAATTTATAGTTTATAAAAAAACAGATTTCAAGAGTTTCTAAAATTTTTCAAATTAGAATAACCTTTCAATATACCTTATCTAAAGATTAATTTTTTCTCTCAAAAATTATTTTTTATCCGTTGTTTAAAATAATACACGGTTTTAATTTAAAAATGAATATATTGACAAATTTCTTACTTTAGGATATAATTTTTTTATGAAGGAAATTACGTTTCAAATAGAAGAAGATGAAATTGACGGCGGATACGTTGCCAAAGCTCTTGGTTTTAGTATTACAACGCAAGGTGAATCAATAGAAGAAATAAAAGACATGATTATTGACGCGGTAAAATGTCATTTTGAAGATCAGGAAACCCCAAAATTAATTAATTTACACTTTGTTAGAAACGAAGTACTTTCTATATGAAAATCCCTCGGAATTTAGATGCAGATACTCTAATAAAACGCTTAAATATATTTGGATATAATATAACCAGACAAAGCGGTTCTCATATTAGAATTACAACTGATATGAACGGTAAACATAGTGAAACAATTCCCTTTCAAAAACCTCTAAAAGTAGGGACATTAAACACCGTATTAAAAAACATTTCAAAACACCGTGAAATCAGCAATTCAAAAAATCCGGTATTTAACTATATCAAAGTTATTCTAAAACTTGCTAAAAACTGGAATTTTGTATTTTTATAAAGAATTTTCGAAAAATCGGCAGTATAAAAAATCAATTTAGAAAAAACGATTGTTTTAACGTTTAAACGGATTTTTATATTCCATTTTTTCCTTAGAGCAAATAAACTATTTAAGTGTAAATAAAAACGGAAAACATTTTACAAAATTATGAGTATAATAAAGATAAGGCAGGCTTAGCGCCGATAAAATAAACAGGAAAAAAACATGAAAAAAAGCCTTATTTTTTTAATCATAACTTTCTTAACAATCAACGCTTTTGCAAACACGGCTGACGATTTAACTTCATCTGCAGGTGCGGGCGATTTATACGCGGTTGAGTTTATCCTTGCACGCGGAGTTAATATTAACGTTAAAGACACGGAAGGCTGCACTGCTTTGTACAGGGCAAGCATGAGCGGGGCATTAAAAGTTGTTAAATATTTGATTAAAAACGGTGCAAGGCCTAATATAGCAAACGAAAAAGGTGAAACGCCTTTAATGGTAGCCGCTTTTATGGGTAACTTAGACGTTGTAAAAATGTTAGCGGAAAACGGCGCAGATATAAAAACGAAAAACAAACGCGGACGCACTGCAATCTGGTATGCAAAATCAATGGGCAGGTTCGCAGTTTACAAATTTTTACTTAAAAAATACGCTGAAGAAAAACCCAAAACAACGGAAAAAGCTGATAAAAATAAGGAAAAAGCGAACGCCGAATCAAAAGATAAAAAACCCACTCCCGATAAAAATACCGATGCAAAAAAAACGGTAAAGCCAACGGAAAAGAACGTTAAAAAAGGCGTATAGGTTGATAGTGTAATATCAATTTATTTTGTTTTCCTTATATCTACTAATTTCAAAGTTATTAAAATAAAATCCCTTGATCATACCTATTCTATTAGAATGTATATTTTCTAATTTATGCGGCTTTATATATGTTAAAAAAACATTTCAAAAAGCTAAATAAGATTTTGTATTAAATATAAAAAAAAGATTTCTTAATTTTTTTTTATAGACAGTTAATAAATACCGTATTAAATTCACAATGGAAAACTATAAAGTCATTAAATGGCTTCGGCTTTTCTATTTATTTAAACTTGCCGTTAAAAAAACTCGACAAACGGTAAAATATAAATTTCATAAAGAGAGGTAGCACATATGGAAATTAAAGGTAATGTTGCAATTATTACCGGCGGAGCTAATGGTATTGGCGAAGCTGTAGCAAAAGATCTTGCTAAAAAAGGCGCTAAAATCACTATCGTAGACATGAGTCAAGAAAACATTGACCGTGTTGTAAAAGACATTAAAGATTTAGGCGCTGAAGTTATCGGCGTTCAGGCAAACGTAACGAGCGAAGAAGATACTGCAAAGTATATCAAAGAAACAATGGATGCATTCGGACACATTAACTTCGTTGTTCCTTCAGCAGGTATCATCAGAGACGGTACTATGCTTTCAATAGACAAAGAAACCGGTAAAGTTAGAAAAAAAATGTCTATTGACAAATGGAAAAGCGTTATCGATGTAAACTTAACGGGTACATGGTTAACGTTAAGAGACTGCGCTGAAGCAATGGTAAATAACGGCGACACAGGCGTTTTATTTACTATTTCTTCTGTAAACAAAGCAGGACAAATCGGACAGATGAACTATTCATCTACTAAAGTTGCAGACGCTTTACTTCCGAAAATCATGATAGGTGAGTTCATGCTTAGAAAAATCAAAGACATCCGCTGCGTAGGTATCGCGCCGGGTTACACAGGCACTCCTATGGTTAAAGGTATGGACCAAAAAGCGCTTGACGCTATTTTACAAGACGTACACCTTGGCCGTTTAATCGAGCCTGATGAAATCGCAGCGTTAATCACACACGTTATTGAAAACGAAGCTATTAACGCAACGACTATTGAAATTACCGGCGGATTATGCCACAAATACGGTGTTGCTAAGTAAGTAATTTTAATTGATTTAATAAAGAGTCCTGCCATTTCCGGCGGGGCTTTTTGTTTTGATTCGACATTTTTTAAAAAGCAAATAATAATAAAATAATTTTTAGCATATATTGAAGTGATATTATTAATAACGTGAATTTTGAAATAAACAGATTATTGACTAATTTTGTTCTATGTAATAATACTGTCAGTTACAGAGTTTGACCTATGAAAAAGCAGCTTTCAGAGTTTAATGTACATTAAAATTTTTTCAAATAAAGATAAAGAGCAATAATGCCAATTAAAAGATAAAGTGCAAGATAAAAGAGAATATTTCTTGTTTTTTCTTTAAATTTTCTTTTACGTTTTTGCGTTTCGATTTTATTGTCCTTGATATCTTTGGGTTTAATTTTTTCCGTTACTATAGCGTATGTTTTTTTTAAGTATTTCATAATGTGTTTTGCGTTGTCAAACCCACAAGTTTTATAGTTATAACAGCATTTATCAACAACGGTATAAAAATTCCCTGGTATGTGTATTTTTTTCACCGGCTCACCATTTTTTGCTAGTTCCCAGTTTAAAAGCTCATAAAATATAACACCTAGAGAATAAATATCTCTGTGATAAATTAAAGCACCGGTTGTATCGGGGATTTTATAAACCGAATCCTTTAAAGATTTTTCAAACATAAAGTCGGATAATAATAATTTGCCGTTGGGCTCAATAAAGACATTTGAAGATTTTAAATTACCGTGTATTTGTTTGTTCAGATGGAACTTATTAATTGTATCGAGTAAATTTTCGAATATATTAATAGCGTTTTTCGCGCTTACAATTTCTTCTTCGATAATATTCTTCAAAGAGAATCCTTTGTAAGGCATAATTTTGTAAAATTGTTTATTGATTATCCCGATTTCAAGCGGGGCTACTATCTCGGAAGAATGTGTTTCTTTAATATTTTCGAATCTTTTTTTAAACATATCAAAATTACCGGGATATTCACTACTTTTTATTAAAGATTTCAACACAATTTTGTCATTGTTTTTTATTTTCTGTAGTAAATACGTTCCCGCATCTAAATTTTTTTTATATTCATATTCATTTTGATGTAAATTTAAAAAATTTGAAATAAATTTATCCACTTTAAAATCCGGTTATGTTTTTATTTTATTAGAAAAAATTAAATGCAAAATAATTTATTTATTCTTGTTCTTATTTAGAATATAACACTAACGGGTTTTATTTAAATTAATTTTATTAATAATCTTGCTTTTTAATTTTTTTTTATGCTTTATAAAACCGCTTTAACTATTTTTTTATTCTGAAAATCTTGAAAAAATTGCAATCTTTTATAAATTTCTCCGGTAATGAAAAAAAATATTTTAATTTCAAAAAATTTTGTTGCAATTTATTATATTGTCGGACAAGATGTTTAGGCAACTAAGCACGCGTCTAATTTACAAATCCAAAATCAAATGGAGTATTTATTATGGCAAAGAAATACATATATTTTTTTGGGGAAGGCAAAGCAGAAGGCTCTACCGCTATGAAGAATACACTTGGCGGAAAAGGGGCAAATCTTGCTGAAATGACTAATATCGGAGTTCCCGTTCCCCCGGGCTTCACTATTTCGGCTGAAGTCTGTAATTATTACTATAAAAACGATAAACAATATCCCGAAGAACTTCAGGCATTTATTCAAGAAAACCTTGAACGACTTGAAAAAGTTATGGGTAAAAAATTAGGAGACAACGATGACCCGCTTCTAGTTTCTGTTCGAAGCGGCGCAGCACAATCTATGCCCGGAATGATGGACACCGTATTAAACTTAGGACTTTCCGATGTATCTGTTCAAGGGCTTGCAAAAAAAACAAACAACCCGCGTTTTGCATGGGACGCTTACCGCAGATTTATTACTATGTTTGCTGATGTAGTATGCGACTTGTTCAGAGAAGATTTCGAAGATATTTTAGAAGAAATGAAACAGAAAAACGGATATGAGCTAGATACTGAGCTTAATACCGACGATTTAAAAACTATTGTTGAAAAATACAAAGTAAAATTTAAAGAAGAATACGGAGAAGATTTTCCTCAAGACCCAAAACAACAATTACAAATGGCTATTGACGCTGTTTTTGGTTCATGGAATAACTCCCGCGCTATTAAATATAGAAAAGTTAATAATATGACAGGGCTTTTAGGTACAGCGGTAAATGTTCAGGCCATGACATACGGAAACATGGGCAATACATCCGCAACAGGCGTTGCTTTTTCACGCGACCCGGCTACCGGAGAAAAACGATTTTACGGAGAATATTTAATCAATGCCCAAGGTGAAGACGTTGTTGCTGGTATACGAACTCCGTATCAAATTACTAAAGAAAACTCAAAAAAATGGGCGGCTGAACATAATATAAGCGAAGAGAACAGGCGTAGTAAATATCCGAGCTTGGAAGAACATATGCCCGAAGTTTATAAACAACTCGTTGATATTAAAGATAAATTGGAAGCTCATTATAAAGATATGCAAGACATGGAATTTACCATACAGGAAAATAAATTATTTTTCCTTCAAACGAGAACGGGAAAAAGAACAGCGCCCGCGGCATTAAAAATTGCAACAGACATGGTTGACGAAGGATTAATTAACGAAAAAAAAGCTGTTATGCGAATTTCTCCTTATCAAGTTGACCAGCTTTTACACCCTGCTATAGACCCTAAAGCTAAGTTTGATGTATTAGCAAAAGGTCTTGCGGCTTCACCGGGTACTGCGGTTGGCGAAATTGTTTTTACAGCTGACGATGCTGAAGAAGAAGCAGCAAAGGGTAAAAACGTTATTCTTGTACGCCTTGAAACTTCACCGGAAGATTATGGCGGAATGGTGGCAGCACAAGGAATTTTAACGGCTAGAGGCGGTACAACGAGTCATGCAGCAGTTGTTGCCCGCGGAATGGGTAAATGCTGTATAGTGGGTTGCTCGGATTTAACCATAGGTAAAGATTTCTGCACATTAAACGGAAAAAAATATAAAAAAGGCGATGTAATTAGTTTAAACGGTTCTACAGGCGAAATAATTGAAGGAGAAGTTTCTTTA